>NZ_VRLS01000043.1:0-182132 GCF_008017825.1 Mesonia sp. K4-1 | reverse complement strand
GAATATAAAGCAAATCAAAATATCAAAGAACAACTTAACTTATTTAATAACAGCGATTTATAAACGCATCAGTACTATTATAAAATCTATATTTCGCCGATTGCTTTCTTGTAGTTTATTTATTTCTGAATCGATAAATTCCTGTTGAGATTTTATGGTGCCAGCAGGTCTGTTTATTAAAAAATTGTAGAGTTTGGCATAAAATTTCAATCTGCTATAAACATAAGGCTTATGTTTTTTAAAGAATATGATTTCATTTTGTTTGTCTTGAAATTCATTTTCTCTTACACAAACTCGCAATTGCTGTAAGTATTGTCTTGAAATGGAAATACCTTGTTCAACATTATTGAAATCGTTAAGATTAGATTCCTCAACTGCTTTTATTTCTTCTTTGTAATTATCTAAAATTTTATGAATCAGCTTATGCAAAATATTTGGGGCTTTAGATTTGGGTTAATTATCAATAAATATGGTTATGTGCTTATTTTCTTATGGTGGATTTTTGAAAAAGAATAAAAAACCAATAACAGCCAAGACAATGCTGCCAGCAATTATAAAAGGGTAGTAAAAACCACCTGCGAGTAACCAAGTCCCTAAAACAGGCCCTAGAATTTGACCAACGCTATTAGTAGAGCTCTGAATAGAAATGTTCCTGCCAGTATTTTGCTTTGATATTAATGAGACCGCAGAAAGTAAATTTGGGGTTACCATAGCACCTCCAGCAGCGAAAACAACGATTAACACATATACCAAGTATTCATTCTTAAAAAAGGGAAAGACAATTAAGGATAATCCAGATATAAACAACCCTAATGCAATTTGTTTCTTTGTGGATAAAAACTTCTCTCCGTAAGTAGCGAACAAAGGTTGTAAAACAGCCATTATTGAACCACATAGCATAAAACCAATACCTATTTGGTTACTGTTAAATCCTAATTCATCTTTCCCATATATTGAAAAGACAGTTTCAAACAGCGTTACTACAAATTGGATGACAAACGACAGACCCAGTAATACGACAAAATATTTGGTAAATGTGAATCGCAAGCTCGCTTTTTGTGTTGTGAACGTATGTACGCGAGTGGTGTTTTTTAACCATTTTGCTACTACAAATAAGACTATAAGTCCTAGAAGAGCGGCAAACAAAAAGGGTACTGAAAATCGGTCTAAATGCAGCAGACCTATCGTATATTTTAAATGAAGGTCAGTTTGAGACAGAAAGCCACCAATGACAGGGCCAAAAATAACACCAGAGCTAATGGCAACACCCGACCAACCCATTATTTTTGTTCTTCGTTTTTCAGAAGTAATGTCGCTCAAATATGCGTTGCTAACTGGAATAACTGATGACGTGAAAATACCACCAAAGATGCGAGCAACATATAGCATCGTCAATGATGTAGCAAGACCGGTAAGTAATTGCATAATTACAAAGCCGATTAGCCCAACAATGATAATGGGTTTACGGCCGTATTTATCGGATAGCCTGCCCCAGAGTACAACGAAAAGAAGCTGGAAGAGCGGATAAATACTGGTCAAAAAACCAATATGAAAGTTAATCGAATCAGTATCTAGGTTATCTCCTAAAGCTAATCTTTCGGTATAGTAGGGAAGGGTTGGCAATAAAATACCATAGCCCAACATCACTACAAATAAACTCAACAGGATTAAAAATATCCTGTTGAGTTTTTCTTTTTTGTCCATTTATTTTTTACCGATTTTTCGCTTTAATAATTGCGCATTGATAGCCACTATAATCGTACTTAAACTCATAAGTACAGCTCCAACGGCTGGGCCCAAAACAAAACCGGTAGAATAAAGCACTCCAGCAGCTAACGGAATGGCTATAACGTTGTATCCCGTTGCCCAAACAAGGTTCTGGATCATTTTATTGTATGTAGCCTTACCGAACAAAATCAAGTTAGCAATATCTTGTGGGTTGCTGTTTACCAAAATAATATCCGCGGTTTCAGCGGCTACGTCTGTGCCAGAACCTACTGCAATACCTACATTGGCTTGAGCCAGAGCCGGTGCATCGTTCACTCCGTCTCCTGTCATTGCCACAAACTCTCCCTTACTTTCCAATTCTTTTACTATTTCCACTTTTTGATGTGGCAAAACTTCGGCGTAGTATCCATCCAAGCCGAGTTTATCGCTAACAGCTTTGGCAGTTCTTTCATTATCACCGGTAGCCATTAAAACTTTTATATTATTCTTTTTGAAAATTTTGATGGCATCGGCAGATTCCGGTCTAATTTCGTCCGCCAATGCTATGTATCCTGCCAGTTTTCCATCAATCAAGACAAAAACAACAGTTTCTGCGGCATCGCTATAGGCATCCTCTGGAATAGTTATTTTTTCATCCCTTAAATATCCGGGACTTACAACTTTTATTTCTTTCCCTTCTACGTTCGCCTCGACTCCTTTACCGGTAATTGCGTTAAAGTTTTCAGGGTTCGGAATAATAACTTCATCTTCTTTTACTTTTTTAATTATTCCAACCGCAATAGGGTGTTCAGAACTCTGTTCCAATGCACTTGAAAGCCTCAAAATTTCTTTAGGTGGATATTTCTGATTGACCGACTCAACCCTTGTTACACCAAAATCACCTTTGGTCAATGTTCCAGTCTTGTCGAATAATAATGCCGTTATTTTTCGGGATTCTTCAAAAGCTGTTCTATTTCTAATCAATAATCCATTCTGTGCAGAAACCGCAGTAGAAATAGCGACCACTAATGGAATGGCAAGACCTAAAGCGTGCGGACACGCAATAATCATTACCGTTACCATACGCTCCAAAGCATACACAAAAGGGAAGCCTAAAATTAGCCAAACCGCCAATGTGCCAAATCCAATACCTAATGCGATATAGGTAAGCCATTTTGCAGCTCTATCCGAGAGGTTTTGCATTTTTGATTTGGACTTTTGTGCTTCTTCAACCATTGTGATCACCTTGTTGAGATAACTGTCCTTTCCTGTATGCTCAACCTTTACCTTTATGCTGCCATTACCGTTTACCGAACCTCCAATAACCTTATCATCTATTTCTTTCTTAACTGGTTTGGACTCCCCAGTAAGCATAGATTCATTCAGGTAGCTGGTGCCTTCTGTTATAATACCATCAGCAGGCACCTTTTCACCTGGTTTTACTAATATGACATCATCTTTTAACAAATCTTCCAACGGAATATCTTCTATGGTATCACCCTTTACCCTATGGGCTTCTGCGGGCATCATACTTACCAAAAGCTGTAAGGCCTTTGATGCTCCCAAGACGCTTTTCATCTCTATCCAATGTCCTACCAACATAATAGCGATAAGGGTAGCCAGTTCCCAGAAAAAATCAACTCCTTCTAAGCCGAACACGGTTGCCGAACTATAAACGTAAGCCACGGTAATGGCCATAGAAATAAGGGTCATCATCCCTGGTGCACCTTTTTTAACTTCGGACCAAAATCCGGTAATAAATGGCCAGCCGCCATAGAAATACACTACAGAAGAAAGGCCAAATAATATATATTGGTTTCCGGGAAGCAGGAACTCATACCCAATAAACCCTTGGATCATCGGGGAGATGATGAGGATGGGAATGGTCAAGATTAAGGTTACCCAAAACCGTTTCCTGAAATCGGCAATCATCATTTTATGATGGTCGTGGCCCATTTGACCGTGACCCGGATTGTGACCCGAATGGTCCCCACCTTTGTGGTTCATTTTAGAATGGTCTTCTTTTTTGTGTTTCATCTTCGAATGGTCCATTTTAGAATGGTCCATTTCATCGTGATTGTGGTGTTCGTGATTTTCCATTATTGTCTTGTTTAAGTGTTATCGTAATTTTTTTCTCATAGCTTCCGAAATGTTTTCGGCATAGACGCCATAGGCATCTACCAAAAGTCCTTTAATCCCATTTTTTGATGAAATAGCATAAAGCACACTATTATCGTCGGTACTGCTCATACCCTCAAAACGATGCATCTCGTCAACATTAAAATCTTCTGGGTGTATTTCAATTTTTAGTGAGGCACACTCCAAACATTCTGGTTTTAGGTTAAAATCATATGTATAGCCATTTCCCTGTAAATCGTTTATGGCTTCAGAAAGTGTATCGTAATTTTTCATCTGTCTTTATTTATAGTTTATTGTAAAATAGCTGTTATCTGCTTCTGAAAATTTCTGAAAAGTCAATAATCCTTTTTCATTTAATTTTTCAATAACAGTATAATTGAATTGCTTGATGCGAATACCCCAGGCATAGGCCTTAATATTTATTTTTGATTTAATAGTGTTTTTGCCAGCTTCTAATTTTCGATCGTAAATTTTTATGATGCTTTTTGAACCGAAAAAATTCAACAAGCCCGAGTCAAAACTCATTTCCAATTCAATATTTTTCAGATTATCCAAATTGTATAGTTCTTTAAATTTCTTTGAAGTGGTGTTGATTTCTGTTTTCTTTGATTTTGGATTGGAAAACGGGAAAGCCATTACCACTACACTTGCTTCATCAGGCTTGCAACGATAGGTTGTGGTGTATTTATCGGTCAATTTTTTGTCTTTATCAAACAATTCCGTAACTACCTCAATTTCATAGTATCCATTTTTCTTTATTGTTTCACTGGCTTTGAAAGTTTGTTTATTTAAAAAAGAACCATTTTCATCAAAGTTTTCCCGAATAACAACTCTGCCTGAAATCTGCCCAATGAGCATTTCAGTTTGTCCAGTCATTGTGATGCTGAATAAAGTGATTAGTACTATAAAGCCTTGTTTTCTCATATATGGTGCATTAATTTTTTTACCTCTTTTGCCATAATATCACTTAAATCTATTCCATTTGAAGAGTGTGGGATGGTATTACAAGTCACTATTTTTTCTACTCCGGAATCCAATAAATCTTGATAGGCGTTTCTTGAAAAAACGGCGTGAATGCCTACACAAATAGGTGGTTTCATTCCTGCTTTTTTAAGATGTTGTACGGTTTCAATCATTGTTCGGGCTGTGGAAATAATATCATCTACCAAAATGGGTGTAGCATCTTTATATATATCCACATCGGGAACAGAGACTTCTACATCACGGTCACCGTGACGCACCTTTTGTAATACCGTAAATGGTGCTCCTGCATTTTTGGCGACTTCTGATACCCATTGTTCACTTTCAGAATCAGGTCCGATAAGTACCGGGTTTTCGATATTTTCTTTAATCCATTCTGAAATTGCGTCGGCAGCGTGAATCACTTTATTTGGAATTTGATACACTTCTCCCAACGAACTAATTCTGTGCAAGTGAGGGTCAACTGTGGTAATGCTATCGGCGAAACCAGAAATCAATTTTCCGAAGAAACCGGAAGTCACTCCTTCTCCTTCATTAAATACTTTGTCCTGCCGCATATACGCCAAATAGGGTGCTACCAAACAGGTACACATAGCTCCTAATGATTTGGCTGTGTGGCTTAAAAAATATAGTGACAACAGTTTTTCGTCCGGTTCGTGCAAGGTGCATACCAGTACCACACATTTATCTTTAACATCAGACAATATGCGCGTGTATGATTCCCCGTCAGGGAATTTCCTTAATGTGGCTTGACCCACTTCAGCATCCATTTTTGTAGCCATTAGTTCTGTGAGTTCTTCATTTCCGGGAAGACTGAATAATATTGTTTTCATAGTATGTTCTTTAATTTATAGTTATGATGTCGTTATGGTTGTTTTCATATTCCAAGGCATAATTAAGTTCACCTTTGGATTCAGCATATATGGTATAAAGCAGTTGGTTCTCTTCGATTTGTTCTCCCAAATGCACATTTAGAAGAATCCCTGCCGATTTAGATTGTGGTGCTCCAGAAAGCTTGGCCAGTTTTGCAATTTTACGGTTATCAATTCGTTGCAAAACGCCTGACTTTTCAGCTTTAATTTCAATTTTATAAGGTGCTAAAACTGGTTTTGAAAATTGACCTTGCGCCTTACAAATGGCTACGAATTTTTCATATGCTTTTCCAGATTTGAGAATTTTATGTGCGGTTTCCTGTCCCTTTCCTTTTTCTACTTTTCCAGAAAGTTCTAATAGTTCAGTAGCTAAAAGCAATGCTCTTTCTGTTAAGTCTTTAGGTGCATCTTCCTCATTTTTCAAAACTTTTAATATATCTATGGCTTCTAAAGTTGGACCGATACCCCTTCCAACAGGCTGCGTGCCATCCGTAACTACAACTTTTACATTCAACCCAACAGCAGTTCCAACGGTTTCCATATGATTTTTTAGTTTTTCTGCCATTTCGGTACTGCGAACCTTGGCGGTTTCTCCCACGGGAATATCAATGACCACGTGAGTAGAACCAGCTGCTGCCTTTTTAGAGAGTACTGAAGCGATGAGCTGACCTTCGCTATCAATATCCAAGGCTTTTTCAATTTTAATGAGCACATCATCGGCAGGACTTAACTGCGCTGTACCGCCCCAAACAAAACATCCGCCTTCTTTTTCTACTACGGTCTTTATTTCCTCGGAAGAGAGCGTAACATTGGTCAGTACTTCCATTGTATCTGCTGTGCCTGCTGGCGAAGTGATTGCCCGTGAGGATGTTTTTGGCATAGTAAGCCCATACGCGGCAACAATGGCAACTACCAATGGTGTTGTCCTATTGCCAGGCAATCCGCCAATACAATGTTTGTCGACCACGATATCCTTGTTCCAGTTCAGTTGCTTTCCGGAAGCAATCATTGCTTTCGTTAGGTCGGATATTTCATCAATATCCATTCGGTCGCCAGCACAGGCAGTAATAAATGCCGAAAGGTGGATGTTGGAATAATCGCCTTCCACGATATCGGTTATGATGTTGTTATAGGCCTTATAATCCAGTTTTTTGTTATAGATTTTTGCCCTGACGTGGCTTAAGGATTCAATAGGCTCTAAATGGGAAACAT
Source organism: Mesonia sp. K4-1 (assembly GCF_008017825.1). Taxonomy (NCBI): domain Bacteria; kingdom Pseudomonadati; phylum Bacteroidota; class Flavobacteriia; order Flavobacteriales; family Flavobacteriaceae; genus Mesonia; species Mesonia sp. K4-1. The sequence continues at coordinate 175,221 of NZ_VRLS01000043.1, read as the reverse complement.
ATAATGTATCGTTTGGGGAAACATTGAGTTTTTTCGCAGCAGCATCTGATAGTCCGATTTCATTAGGCAACAGAATATCAGAATTCAGGACATTAAGACTTGCTACGATTGATGTATTTGCATTGGATATTCTTATTCGGGTAAGTGCCTCAAACCCTTCTGAAATACAGACGTGGCAATCTTCGCGCATATACACTACATTTTCGTTTTGGGTATAGATTCCGAGATGTTTATATTTTAATATGTTTGAGTGTGTGTCCATATTTTATTGGTTGTTGTGATTTTTCGATTTATTCTATTTCTTCGATGGTGTATAATTGCGGAATTTCTGCATCCCACCCATAGGTTTCCTTGATGCCTTTTTGCAATGCTTCTGCACTCTCTTTTTCACCGTGTACAATGAAAATACGTTCGGGTTTGTTTTTTATCTTATCCATCCAGTCCATAAGTTCTGCGTGGTCTGCGTGTGCCGAAAGCCCTTCAATTTCTACTACTTGCATTTTAAACGGCACCCATTTTCCATATACTTTTAGTTCTTTTTCACCTTCCAATAATTTTCTGCCACGAGTGCCTTCAGCTTGATATCCTACAAAAAGTAAGGTGTTATTTGGATTTTGTGCCTGTGTTTCAAGATAGTTTAGCATTCTTCCCCCTGTGAGCATTCCGCTTCCTGCAATCACGATTTTTGGTTTGTAATCTGTTCTTAATTCCATTGTTTCACGATAACTGCTAACAACTGTAAAGTGTGAGCACATTTCGTCACATTCGTTGTCTTCCAATCTGTGCCAATCCCGAGTTCTATGAAACAGTTCCAATACGTTGGCACCCATTGGACTATCCATAATCATTTGTACTTTGGGGATTTTGTTCTCCTTGAGTAACCTCCAAAAAATAAGCATCATCAATTGGGCGCGTTCTACCGAAAAACTTGGGACAAATAAGCTGCCACCTCTATTAATGGTTTCATTGACCAATTTTTCAATTTGTGGAAGTGCTTCTACTTCATCACGATGAAATCTTCCTCCGTAGGTGGATTCAATAAATAATACATCTGCCTTTTTTGGCTTTAATGGCGGAAACAGTAATAAATCGTTTGTTCTGCCTATATCGCCAGAAAACACGAAACGTTTTCCGCGTAAATCTAACTCAATGTATGTGGCACCAAGGATGTGTCCGTTGTATTGAAACCTCGCTTTCACATCTTTGAGAATGGGTAACCATTGCGAGGGTGGTACTCCTTTGAAGTAAGGGATTGTTTTTTCTACATCATTTAAATCGTAAAGTGGTTCCGCGGGACTGTGTTTGGAATAGCCCTCTTTATTGGCACGTTCGGCTTCCTGTTCTTGTATTTTGGCACTATCATTCAATATGATTTTTGCGATGTCCAAGGTGGGATTGGTGCCGTAAATGGGCCCTTTGAAACCTTGCTTTACCAATCTCGGCAAATATCCTGTATGGTCCATATGGCCGTGGGTAAGCAAAACAGCGTCAATATCAGCAACATTAACGGGTGGATACTCCCAGTTTTTAAGGCGTAATTCTTTTAACCCTTGAAAAAGTCCGCAGTCTATGAGTATCTTTTTATCTCCTGTGTCCACTAAATATTTTGAGCCGGTTACCGTACCTGCTGCACCTAAAAAGTGAATATTTATTTTATTGTTATCCATCTTTATAGTATTTATTTAGAGTCCACCACAGCAAGAAGGTGTATTTCCTTTATCTTGTTTTGATTTGCTCAATTCCACTATTTCTTTATATAGATTACGAGAATCCTCTTTAATAAAAAGAGCCAATTTCTTTACTGATTTAGGTTCAAAGTGAACCATTTCCAATAATATCTCAAGGGCTTCTTCAAGTAGTTTAGAGTCATCTTCCAATGCTTGGTAAAATGGCTCTAAATCTATACTGTCCTTTTCTTTCAGTTCATCTGTTTTCATTTGTTCTATTTTTAAATTAAAAATGTATGTAGTGCTTTATTGAATTCTACATAGTTCTCTTGAATCTTCGAGAATCTTTTTGTGCCTTGACTTTGGCACTCCTACTTGTTCTAAAACTTTTGGGTTTTCGTGAAGCTCTTTGCAGAGCACAAGACCTTTATCCAATAATTTCGTTTTTTCGGCCTTAGTAAGCGTTGTTATTGCTGTTAATGGATGTAGCCCCGACTTATCTATTCTGTCTTTTAACCCGTTATCCATTGGGTAATCCCAACTTGTCAATAATAGCCCAACGCATTTACCATATTGTACCGCATCACTTGTAAATCGTGTATTTGTATAGACGCCTCCTTTGTGAAGTTTAGTATCGTGACCTTTTTGGCGTTCCCAATTTTTTTCTACATCTAAAAATCTTGAATTGATGTATAATGGAATCTTCACGTTGCAAACTCGGCCTTGATCGCTATGGTATTTGCATTCAATCATATAATGATTATTGTCTTTTTGCGCTATCACATCTATTTCGTGTTGAACACAATTACCTTGGACAATAACATCAACTTCTGTATCAAAACCTTCGTGTGCCAATAGTTTGCCTACTAATTTTTCAAATGGAAAACCGGTTGGACCTAGTTCCATTAAAGCTTTTTTGAGCTTGTACTTTGAGGCACTTACCCTAGATTTTCGTTTTAGCATCTTGAAAGCCAACTGATAGATTTTTTTGGTTGTCATTCCTTCTTCAATCTGCTCTTGTACTTTCCGGGCTATATCTTGAATAATATCCTCATCTGCCCGTGAACGCCGCAGGGAGTTGATGAGTTTGTTTACATCAAAGGCTTCGTACTCACCAGAGTATTTTTTTATTAAGACTGATTTATTCATTGTTACATTTTAATAGTCATTACTGGTAATTCGGAGTGATTGGTTACACCCTCTGCGATGCTTTTAGAGAATAAGCTTAAAAAGCCTGTACGTCCGTGAGTACACATTGCGATTAAATCGGCATTTTTATATCGTAAATAATTGTTTATCCCTGTTTCTACGTCTGGTTCGTTATATACATTCATTGAGAAGTTATCCAAATCGGGGAATTTTTTCAGGAACTCCTTGATGGGATCCAACCCTTGTTCTATACTGTTAAAATCGGTCTGAGTATTGACCCTCAATAAATGGATATGTGCGCCGCATTTTTCAGCAATCGAAATAACTTGCTTAAATGCATCGCTTACATCTTGAAGAAAATCTGAAACAAAAACGATATCCTTAAAAGGAAAGGATACTTCTTCATCCTTGACTACAACAACTGGTACATCAGCTTTCCTAACAATTTTTTCTACGTTGCTTCCCATTAACTCACGTATACCGCCTCGGGTGCCACTACTTCCCGTAACTATAAAATCGTGATGAAAATGACCCGAATGTTTAAGGATATTTGCCTGACCACCATCAAATTTAAGAAAAGTCCTGCATTCAAGGCCTTGTCGTTCTGCTTTTTTCTCCAGTTCTCTCAGGTAGGCTTTTGCGATGCCTATTTGCTTTACTGTTTCTGGGTGCTGTTTTTCTTTTTGTTTATCCAACTTTACCCATTCTACCGGGGTTTTCATCAAATGGAAAAAATGGATTTCGGAATTGTAAAGCTTTGCCATTTCAATTCCGAGTTCTTCTGCTTTATTGCAATTTTTTGAAAAGTCTGTTGGTACGAGTATGTTTTTCATAATATTTGTTTTTAACTATTAATTAATGCTAATTTCATTTCCAGAAGGTTTTTGTTTTTCAAAACAATCCAGATTATATATGGTTGTTTCTGCAATATTGGTCAATGCGGTTTTGGTTAAAAAAGCTTGATGGCTTGTAATTAGTACATTGTTGAAAGTCATTAAGCGTGCAATCACATCGTCTTGCAAAATGTCATCGGAATGGTCTTCAAAGAACAATCCTTCTTCTTCCTCATAAACATCCAGTCCTAAATACCCTATTTTTTTAGTTTTCAATCCTTCGATAACTGCCTTGGTGTCCACCAACCCACCACGACTTGTATTGATGAGCATTACTCCAGATTTCATTAGTGCTATATGCTCTTTATTTATTAAATGTTTTGTTGAAGCTTTTAATGGCACGTGCAGGCTTATTATATCTGCGTGCTTACAGAGCGTCGCACAATCTGAATAGATTACGCCATATTTATCAATTAGGTCTTTGCTTTCTTCTATATCCTGGGCAAGAATATTGCAGCCGAATCCGTGAAGTATTTTTACGAGTACAGACCCTATTTTTCCTGTTCCAATCACGCCAACGGTTTTCCCATTTAGGTCAAAACCAGTGAGACCGTTTAATGAAAAGTTTTGTTCGCGCACTCTATTGTGGGCTTTAATCAGTCTTCGGTTTAATGCAAGTATCAAAGTCATTGTATGTTCTGCAATGGCATAAGGTGAATAGGCTGGGACACGGGCCACTTTTATATTCAATTCAGCTGCTTTTTCTAAATCGACGTGATTGAAACCTGCCGAACGTAATGCGATAAATTTTATGCCTAGTTTGTGTAAAATATCCAAAACTTCCGAAGAGGCATCGTCACTTGAGAAAAGTGCTATGGCCTTTGAACCTTCTGCCAATAAGGCGGTTTCCTTTGTTAGCCTAAATTCCAGAAAATTCAATTGATGTTTTCCTTTATTAGCGTTTTCAATGGAAGGCTTATCGAATTTATGTGTGCTGTATATTGTTGTTTTCATAATTTATGTTCCAAATAGTTCTAAAAGTTCGTGCAATTCTTTATTGACCTGATGTTGCTTGACCACCTCATTAAAAGGGGTTAAGTGCAATTGATTGTTTAAAATCCCGATCATTACATTCTTTTTACTTTGTAAAAGCGATTTTACGGCTTCCACCCCAAGCCTTATGCCCAACATTCTATCCAAAGCAGAAGGATTTCCACCTCGCTGTATGTGGCCAAGCTTTGTTATGCGTAAATCGACATTGGGATTGACTTCCTTTATTTTTGAAGAAACAAGTTCGGCACCAATTTCGTCACCTTCAGAAACTACGATTAGAAAAGCATCCTCGCTATCGTAATTTTTCACCTTACCCAAAAGGTTAATAAAGTCCGTACCGCTCTCCGGAATTAATATGGCGTCCGCACCAACCATCAATCCAGAATGAATACCGATGTAACCCGAATCCCTTCCCATTACTTCAACAATGAACACACGGTTATGGGATTCGGCAGTATCCCTTATTTTATCAATATTTTCAATGGCTGTGTTAACTGCAGAATCAAAACCAAGGGTGTAATCCGTACCCGAAATATCGTTATCAATAGTTCCGGGAATCCCTATGAATGGGATATCGCATATCTCTGAAAAAGCAAGTAATCCTTTAAATGTACCATCACCACCAATGGCAATTAAAGCGTCTATTTTGTTTACATTTAGAGTTTGCAAGGCTTTTTTTCGACCTTCCAGTTCGAGAAAACGTTTGCTTCGGGCTGTCTTAAGGATAGTGCCACCCTTTTGGGTCAGTTTTTGTAATTCGTGTGATTTTAATTGAACCAAGTCACCGTCTATCAATCCTTCATATCCTTTTCGAAAGCCGCTTACGTTTATACCATTTACTTCAGCCGTTTTTGTAATGGCGTACAAGGCTGCATTCATCCCTGGACTATCACCTCCAGAGGTAAATACACCTATATGTTTTATAGTACTATCCATAGTTATAAAGCTTCTTTTTTAAGAATTTCAATGTTTTTTATACCATACAACCTATTAAAAACCATACAAGCTGTAAGGTCACCCGTTACGTTTACAGCAGTCCTGAACATTCCCAACAATCTTTCTACACCAATAATAATGATGATGCCTTCGGCTGGGATACCAACACTTCCCAAAACAGAAGCGAGTATCACCACACCACCTCCGGGAATGGCAGGTGTGCCGATTGAAGCAGCAACGATAGTTACAATGACCACAATAATATTGAGTAAACTCATTTCCAGTCCATAGGCTTGGGCTATAAAAAGGGTTGTTATCGTTTGATAAAGTGCAGTACCATCCATATTGACGGTTGCGCCAATGGGAATGATAAAATTGCTAATGGTCTTGTCCACCTTTAATTTTTCTTCGGCTGTTTGAAGGGAAAGTGGCATCACGGCCGCAGAGCTTGTGGTTGAAAAGGCCAATAATTGAACGTCCCTTATTTTTTTTAAGAAATGCATAGGGTTTGCTTTTCCAAGAAGCACAATTAGCCCTAAATAGAAAATTACTAAGAATAACAGACCGAGCAAGACGACACCCACATAGTAGGTGAGGCCAGATAGAGAACTCAAACCAACACTAGAGGTAAGCTGTGCCATAAGTCCGAAAACAGCAATAGGGACTAATAACATAGACCATTTTACCACCGTCATACAGACTTCCTGAATGGCACTTAGAAGCAGCTTTACTGGGCGCAGTAAATCATTTTCAAGAGATAGCACAGCTACACCAATAATGATTGTGAAAATCACAATACTTAACATTTCACCACTTACCATAGATGCCAATGGATTTTCAGGAAGCAGGTTTGAGATGGCATCAGGAATCGTTTCAACTCCGAAGGAAAGCTCGGGTTCATCAGTTGAAACTGCCGTAATTTCATTATGCTCTTTTAGTGCTTGTTGATGAAGAAAACGACCCGGTCTAAAAATTTGGGATAGTATCGTACCAATGCTAACCGAAACTATTGTTGTGCCCAAAAAATATAGTAAAACACCACCACCTAATTTTTTTAAACTGTCCTTATCATTACTTGCGATTCCTGTGATGATGGAAGCCACAATCAACGGAATCATAATCATTTGAACCAGTTTCAGAAATAGTACACCGGGCAATGCCAGCCAATTCCCCGCGATATCTGCTGTTTCTTTAGAAATCCATCCATTTTGTGGACTCAATAACAGACCAAATCCAACACCTAACAACAAAGCAATGATTACTTTAAGCCATAGACGGCTTTCTACCAGTTTAAGGAGGTAGTGGTTAAGTGATTTTAATGATTTTATCTCTGTGTCAAACATTCTGTTGATTATGCTATACTAATTTTATCGTCCAAATAAACTTCCTGAACAGATTGTAATACTTTCACGCCTTCGCTAAAGGGCTTTTGAAATGCTTTTCTTCCCATTATCAGCCCAGAGCCACCAGCCCTTTTATTGATGACGGCAGTTGTTACAGCTTCGGACAAATCTGATTTGCCTTTGGAACCACCACCTGAATTAATCAGCCCTATTTTACCCATATAGCAATTGGCTACTTGCAACCTGCAAAGGTCAATAGGGTGGTCTGTGGTAAGGGTTTTATACATTTCATCATCATATTTTCCAAATCCTATCTCTTTGAAACCAAAATTATTGGTTGGTAATTTTTGTTTGATGATATCTGCCTGTATCGTTACTCCAATATGATTGGCTTGTCCGGTTACATCGGCCGATGCGTGATAATCTTCTTTATCGGTTTTAAAAGCTTCATTTCGTGTATAGCACCATAAAATGGTAGCCATACCAAGATTATGAGCTTCTTCAAAAGCCTCTGCTATTTCTTTGAGTTGTCTGTTACTTTCCGCTGAACCAAAATAAATCGTAGCTCCTACGGCAATTGCTCCCATATCCCAAGCGGTTTTTACCTTACCAAAGAGTGTTTGGTCATATTTGTTCGGGTAGGTAAGCAGTTCATTGTGGTTAATCTTAACGATAAAAGGGATTTTATGGGCATATTTTCGGGCATTCAAACCCAAAACCCCAAACGTGGAAGCCACCCCATTACAACCGGCCTCAAGGGCGAGTTTTATAATGTTCTCTGGGTCGAAATAATCTGGGTTTTTATAGAATGAAAAGGCCGCGCTATGCTCAATACCTTGGTCCACAGGAAGGATACTTAAATAGCCTGTACCTCCCAGATTTCCGTTGTTGTACAATTGTGAAAGACTTCGAAGCACCTGCGGATTTCTGTTGCTACTGCCAAATACTTTTTCTAAACTATTTTTGCTTGGCACTTGCAATTCATCCTTTGTTATTTTTTCACAAACGTGTTCTAAATAAAAGTCTGCTTTTTCTCCTAAAAGTTCTACTATATTCTTGTCTGTTTTCATTTTGATAGTATTTAATGGATTCCTAAACTTTCATTTGTTTTGGCTATGGATTTTGTACCATCTGTTTCAATTCCAGTTAAAGCCCTAATAGCATCAATTGTTTCCGGGATTACAATAGCTTGGTTATCGACCACGTAGGCATAAAAGAGTTCGTCTCCCTGTACCTTCAGCATATCTTCCCATAGTGCTACTTCGTACATATCGCCCCAAGGCCTTCCCATATCCAAGAACATTTCCTTAATGGTATTGTTAGAAACCAGACCTTGGTCATATTGAATCAATTTAATACGGCTGGACGTTTTGAAAGCATTTAGCACTTCTTGCTTTGTCGCCTGTTTTTTCAATTTCACATTCCAATAGTGCAGATGGCTTAAGGTTTGCGGTACTTTTACTGCTGCGGTGATGACATCCAGTTCTGGGTCAACACTTTTAGCATCCGGACCTTGATGGCTTGGGATATCTTTTTCGGGAACCATCGTATTCATAATACCACCCAAATGACTTTCCCAAGGGTCTGTAGCTCTTCTTAAAAGTGTACCTCTGGCATAATCCAATAAATCGGCTCTTTTTAAAGCGGTCAAGGTTCTTAAAATAGACGTAGTATTACAGGAAACTACTCTTGTCGCATTCAAGTTTAGAGCTGATTTGTAATTATTTTCTGCACTAAAGGAATGCCCTGTGGTTTCGTGTTTTTCGCCACCGTGTAGAATAAATTTGATGTTTTGCTCCTTGTAGATAACGACATTCTGAGCGGCAATTTTTTTGGGTGTACAGTCCACAACAAGATCTGATTTCTTTAAAAGTTCCTGCATATCGCCTTTTACCGAAATCCCTTCAGATTTCATTTTATCAGCAGCATCTTTAGTTGCTGCATAAATGTCGTATTCCTTTCTTACGGCATTTTGAATTCGCCAGTCGCTAATGATATCACATACTCCCGAAAGCTTCATATCGTTTTGTAAGTTGATGGCATCTGCCACCCTTTTTCCAATGACTCCGTATCCTATAACTGCTATATTTTTCATATAAATTGATTTTTATTAATTATGTTTTATTGTTCGTAGTTTCCATTCCCATTGGCATATTACCTTCATCGTCTGTGTGTGAAATCATAAAAAGGCGTTCTGCAACAAGTATTAGAACAATCCCAATCGCTGCTACGATAAGCACCAAAGGATCGTTCAGATATTTTATATAAAGAAAAGCTGCCAATACCGCAATGTCCAATACGATGGCTATTAATGGGATGATAGGCTGAAAAACCACTTTGTTTTTAAGGTGACGGAACAGCCCCCAATGGATAGCGATATCCATAATAAGGTAAAAAATAGCCCCAATGGATGCTATCCTTGTCAAATCGAAAAGCACGGTCAGTAAAATGGCGAGGGAAGACGTGAATATTAGTGCTGGATTTTTTAAGCTACCAAGTTTGGTTAAAGAAGGCACCTGTTTCATATTGCTGAGCATTGCCAACAAGCGTGAAGAGGAAAAGATACTGGCAATGACCCCAGAAACCGTGGCAATAATGGCAATGCCAATGGTAATCCAGGAACCCCATTCCCCAAAAACAGGTTTTGCGGCGGCTGCAAGGGCATAATCTTTAGCTTCGATTATTTCAGGAATGCTTAAACCTCCCGCAACAGCTAATGCCAAGGCTACATATATCAGTGTGCAGATAAGTATGGAAAACACGATAGACCTACCAAGATTTTTATGCGGGTTTTTAATATCGGCCCCTTGGTTCGTGATAGTGGTAAAGCCTTTATAAGCAAGGATAGATAACGCCAAAGCGGCCACAAATCCGAAGCCTTGTGGTAATGTCTCAGTATTTTTGGGAATATAGTTTCCCGTAATATCGGCAAAACCTGAAATTGCAAGGCCGGCAATAGCTAAAATTGCTATTCCCACTACCTTTATAATAGCGGTAAATGTCGCGGTGGCACCAATAACCTTATTGCCCAGGATGTTCACTATATAAGCAACAACAATTAGCCCAACACCCAGGGTAGAGGCATAACCTGCATAGGACTCGGGAAATAGTCTCAACGTATATGCTCCAAAAGTGCCCGCCACCAGACTTTCGGAAACTACCATTGATACGTACATCAGCAAAGAATAAAACCCTGTTGTTGTTCCAGGTCCATAGGATTTGTTAAGGAATTTAACCACACCTCCAGACGATGGAAAAGCATTTGAAAACTTGACATAGGAATATGAGCTAAAACCCACCACAACAGCACCTGCAATAAATGCAATGGGAAATAGATCACCCACCAACTCTGCTATTTGCCCCATAAGGACAAATATGCCAGCACCAATCATTACGCCTGTACCAAGAGATATGGAACCTAATAAGGAAAGCTTATTATTTTTATCTGTGGTGTTTTTCATTTCAAAATTATTTTTCCCTGTTTTTAATCGAAGATTTCGGTTTAAAGTTTCTAATAATCAGGCGGTTGCTCTTTTCATAAGTGAAATAACTTACCGCCCAATTAAAACCAACCATCAATCTATTTCTAAATCCACTTATGGACATCAAGTGAACAACGGACCACAGCAACCAGGCGAAATAGCCTGCAAATTTAAATTTGCCCAAATCGGCAACTGCCTTGCGTTTTCCTACAGTGGCCAAGGAGCCTTTGTCTTTATATTCGAAAGGTTGTGTGGGTTTATTATTTATGAGGTTTAATATAGAATTACCCAGATATTTTCCTTGTTGAATTGCTGCCTGCGCCACCTGTGGATGCCCTTTGGGTCTTTCTTCAGAAATAAGCGCAGCTATATCGCCTATGGCAAAAATGTTTTCGTAGCCTTCTACTTTTAAATTAGCATCGGTTTTAATCCGGTTGCCCCTGACTATGTGTTTTTCATCAATACCATTTGGGAATTGTCCTTTTACGCCAGCCGTCCAGATAAGATTTTTAGCCAAAATGGTCTTACCACTTTTGGTAGTGACTTCGTTGCCGTCATAATTGCTTACAGCTTCATTTAATAATACCTTTACATTCAAATCCTCTAAATATTTGAGGGTTTTCGATGATGCCTTGTCTGACATTGTGCCTAACAACTCATCAATGGCTTCTATTAGATAAATATTCATAATGGAAGAAGGGTACTCTGGGTAATCTTTGGGAAGGATGTATTTGCAAAACTCTGCCAAAGCTCCTGCCATTTCTACGCCTGCTGGACCACCACCTACTATTACAAAATTTGTCAGCGCGTCGCGTTCTTTATCATCACAAGTAATAGCTGCCTGTTCCAAATTTTGCAACATCATATGACGGATGTTGAGGGAATCGCGAATATCCTTCATCCCCAAACTATTTTCGGCCACAGAATCCATCCCAAAGAAATTGGTGGTCGTGCCAGTAGCCAACACTAAATAGTCATAAGAAACACTTCCCTTATTGGTCAATATAGTATTTGAATCAGGTTGAATTTCCTCAACTTCAGCCAAACGAAAGAAAACATTTTTATAGCCATTGATTTGTTTTCTGAATGGAAATACAATACTGTCAGGCTCCAGGGCACTCGTTGCCACTTGATATAATAAAGGCTGAAACTGATGGAAGTTATTTTTATCGAGTAAAACCACTTGAACTTCTTTGTGTTTCAGTTTCTCAACCAATGCCAAACCTGCAAATCCTCCACCAACGATAACCACACGAGGTAATTTAGTATCGGGAAGACATATCTCATCTGTTATCTTACAGGTGGATTCCAACGGAATGCTATGTGTTTGCTTTTCTTTCATTTTTTATTTCTATCTCTTGCAATGAGTACTGAACATTTGGCATTTGTGGTCAAATATTGGGATACAGAGCCCAATACTAAGCGTGAAAGTGCACCGTGACCCTGAGAGCCTACTACGATTAAATCTGCACCCCAATCTTCTGCTTTTTCATAAATAGTACTTTTGGGCAGGCCACTAACAACACTTGTGGTTATGGAAAGTGCCTTGTTTTCGGCCTTGATTTTATCGAAAGCTTCTGAAACGATTTTGTTTCCCAATTTTTGAGCGTTACTTCTAATTTCTTCTATGTAATTTCCTATCCTGCCGCCCATAGTATGCAATCCCAGGCCGGTTGTTTTCGGAACTTCATAAACATTTATAATATGAATTTCACTATTTGAGGATAAAGTCATTTTCTTAAGTTCGTGAATGGCTACTTTACTGAAATCTGAACCATCTATGGCCAATAATATTTTCATAATTTGAATGTTTTAGTTGGTTGACATTTCTTTCGATTTTATAAGTTTTCTCCAATACAAGTGTTCATATAATCCAGACCAATACATACCAAAGGTGAAAGCGAACAGTAACTCTTCAATTGGGATTCCCAAAACAAGAATATGGGTCAGGTTGTCCAGATTCCAGTACAGCTCCACATATTGCGGATAAAACGGAAGGATGCTTCCGAAATAAATGAAGTACAGTATGGTAAACAAGATTCCTCCAACCCATATCTTTCCTTTTAAATCTGGGCGACAGTACAATGTTGCCAAACCACCAAAAAACATTGCAATGATGCCACAATAGATGTGGTTAAGCGTGGTGAAAAGACTAAATATGACAAATACAATGGCTGGAACAAAAAGTAAATAAATATGTAGCTTATGTCTTTGGTGGCTCCGTTCGGTATGAGGCATATCTATATAGCCTTTTTTGAATATCAGATTATACAATACCGTCCCTATTCCGCCAATAGCAAAAGAGAAGATAAGGCTCTCAATATCAAAACCTGTTCTTTCCGCTAAATGGAATAGGGAAGGTGGAAACCAATATTCTGGAACAAACAAGGGTTCTGTTAGGCCAAAGGGCATAGTGATAAGGCTCATTTTGAGCATTTCTTTTCTATACCCCTTTTTTGACAAATAGATTATTGCCCAAAGAGCAAGAATTATAAGAGACCATATGAACCAGACATATTGCATAAATTTTATTTTACTCTCTTATTTTTTGACTTTTATTTGCGCATTATAAAAAGCCGCAATACAGGCACCTATTAGCCATCCTAAAATGAATATCTGTACTATTCCCAAACCAGCTTCCCATAGTGGCACATCCATCCTGATAATGCTTGTGGTATCTAAACCGTGCAATAGGCTGTTGAAAAAATCGATAGTGGCTTCTCGACCTGCTGTTGACATAACTATCATACAGCCTAAGTAAATTAGTGCCCCCGTAAGACCGAAAGCAAATCCGAGTTTTTTTACGTTTAATCGATACATAATTTTAAAGTTTTGAGTTAGTTGTCTGATTTTAATATCTTTTTTGATTCCTCAAATTCTTCCTTGGATATTTCGCCTTTTGCAAAGCGGTTTTTAAGAATATCCAGTGGGCTGTCCTTCTTTGTTTTTTGATAAGGGATATCTGCTGGGATAAAGAATATCCAAGCCAATAAAATAATCCATATAATCCACCATATTAGGTGCATACCTCCAAAATGTCCTTCGTAAAAATGCATAATTTTTGGTTTTAAGTTGTTGTTAATTTAATTCTGTAATTGTATAACCATTGAGCCCATCAAGTTGCTTTTGTAATTCGGCAACAGAAAGTGCTTCATTCATCGTGATAAGTGCAGCACCTTTTGGTGCCAAAAAGATCTCTGCTTTTTCTATATTGGGATGTTCTTCTAAAGTCTTTTTTACTCTTGATACACATCCACCGCAGCTGATTCCGCTTATTTGAAATTTTTGTTTCATCATTTAGTATTTAATGGTGATGATGCCCTTTGTGTTCATCTTTTGGTTCTGTTTTTGAAACATCTTTACCGTGTTCGTTTTCTCTTTGTCTATTCTGTGAATGATTGTGCCCACCGTGGCGATGTGAACCGTGAGGCATAAATAAGTGACAAGCAAACATAAAGAGGATGAAGATGAATAGAGACGAACTGCTTCCTATACCTAATGATGGTGCAAAAAAGATAAACAGTAATGGTAATCCACAACCGATGACCATCCATATCCAGTGATTATTTTTCATTGTTGTTTATTTTAAAAGTTAAAATTAATGATGCTCGGTATGCTCACCTTTGGTTGGACTATCCATATCGTCCATCTTGTCCATACCCTGCATATCCATTCCTTTTTCGCCCATCATCTTTGAGCAGGATTCCATACAGTCTTCGCTCATCATCCCTTTTTCGTGCATCATTTTCATCATAGTGCCCATCATTTTGCCGTCATTCATCATTCCGTCCATCATTGAGTGCATCATTGTACTGTCTTTCATCATCATTTGCATTCCTTCTCCTTGCATCATTGAGCTCATCATTTTTTTGTTGCCCTGCATCATTTGCATTGCGTGTTGGTTGTCGTGCATACTTTCCATAAATTCGGTCATATAGTCGTGATTTTTGGAAATGGCATTAAAAACTTCTGTGCGAGTTTCAGGGTTTTCCATTAGTGCCTGAGTGTTTGTTTCTTGTTTGCAACTGTTTAAGCTTAAAAGCCCAACTGCCGATAAAACAATTAGTAGTGTTTTCATAATTTATTTTTTGAGTTAAACATTTATTTTAATTTTTATAAACCCATTCCCAACAATCTAAATGTTTATAGTTGAGGGAATGGATTATCAACTATTAATTCGCAGATTTTAAAAAGGTTATAATCTTTTTGAATTTCTTATATGTTATGTGTATTTTCAATATTATTAGATTTTTTTTATACGCCACTTCTTATTATTACCTTTAACTGCCACCAAATTTTCCGAAATCAATTTTGATGTGATGGCAGGTGGATTTTTATCATTCTTATCTTTTGGCGAGACGTGAATGGCCAATTGCGTTAAATGGTCAATGGTATTACCATTCTCATCTATAACAAGCTCAAAATAATGGTAGTTTACCACGTCTTTTTTGAAAATGTCATTATAGCCAATGGTTTCTTTTTCAACTTTTAACACCAAGGCTTTGCCATATTGAAAGTTGTTGGCATTGAGGAATTGTGGAGTGATGACAGTTTTTCCAGTTTTATCGATATAGCCATAATAGAGCACGCCATCTTTTTGGTTTGCAATCAGGCATTTTCCGTTACTGAATATAGGGTAGCTTGCATTGTCTGTTTTGGTTGCCACCAAATCATTTCGAAAATCAACGATTAAATTTCCTTCTGGGTCAATAAAACCCCATTCGTACCCTTTTTTAATGGCAGCGACGCCATTGCTAAAAGGCGAGATGTAGTCTAAATTTTCAAAGGTTTGTGCAATTCCTATAAAGGGAATTAATACTAATGTGATAAGTAGTTTTTTCATTTTGTTTAATTTAATTTGATGAAATTAACCATTGCCTTAAGCTTTTGTCTGCATAACTTTCGTTGATATCTATATAATTTCATCATAGAAATTCCGTTTCCAATTTCCTGTGTTTTTGTAATCGGTCATACTCATTCCCACCACTTCCTTAAACTGTCTAGACAGGTGGTTGACACTACTGTAGTCCAATAAATATCCTATATCTGAAAAGGAATGTTGTTTAAGCTGAATGAGCTCTTTGACTTTTTCTATTTTTAATTTGATAAAGTACTTTTCAATGGTTGTCTGTTGATTTGCTGAAAACAATCTGCTCAATGTCTTGTAATCTTTATGAAGTCTTGAAGCCAATAGTTCAGATGTTTTTACCTTAATATGTAATGGTAACTCTTGCAATTGTTCTATTAGAATGACTTTCATTCTTTCTACGAGCATTTCTTCTTCTTTTTGTACAATTTCAAAATCATTAGCGTGAAGCACAGTTGTAACAGCTTCGACAATTTCATTGCTGGTTTTTTTTGGTGCTTCTACCAATAATCTTCCTAATTCTAATGAAAGCACAGTAACTCCCAATTCTTGTAGTTCTTGCTTAATAACTTTTAAGCAGCGGCTACAGACCATATTCTTAATCCAAAATTCTTTGGGTCCTTTCATAATAATCGATGTATTGCTATTAGGCATTTTGCCAAATAGTTTGAATTTTCTTAATAGTACAAGGTTAATAGTGTTGTTGAGAATTGGGTACAACAAATGTTAGCCAGAAGTGAAATATTGGCTATAGAGGCAATGCAGATTAATTTTAACCTGCGAAGTAGAAAATCAAATTAAAAAGGACTCGTTGAGGATTACAAGGTCTGTGGATAGCAAAAGTGGCCTATAAGCCTTAAAAGAAACTGTGTTTTTCTCTAAACCTTCAAAAAGGTTGATATAAGAATAGACGAAGTTGTTTAAGAAAACTAAAGTTTCAATCTCTGAAATTGTATTGGCCTTCTTGAAGGTGTCATCTCCTTCTTTCAAGATGGTCTTATTATCGCAACAGTCTTTCTCTTGTATTGTAGTACATTGCTTGGAATTATTATCTTTTTTCTGTGCAGTCTCCATACAAGATTCTGCTTTACTAAAAAAAGCCAAATCCACCATTTTATTACAGCAAAAGTGCATATTTACCGTAAAGGATGTGGTGGAAAACAGTATAAAAACTGCTAAAAAGAAGGACAGTATTTTAGTAAAAAAAGATTTCACACTATAAAATTAATAAATTTTGATTAACATTAAAGGATTTTGGAAAATAAAATTCAACTGTTCAATTATTTTATTATCAGTTTTTTACAAAAAAACAACAAAATTAATCAGTACAAATATAATTCTAAAAGTTCAACAGAACTATGATTTATATCATATAAAGGAAGCTGCAAAAGAATTTTATTTGCAAATAATATTTAAGCGGTTTCGTGCAAAATAAACATTGATAAATCAAAAAAAATTGTTAAATAAACAAATTGAGATAAATTTTTTATAAATTTGCAACATTAATGAAAAAAGTTTTTCATAAAATATCATCCGTTTGTTTGGCACTTATCGTGCTATTGTCAACAGTTTCTTTTACTATTGATAGTCATTACTGTGGCGATACTTTAGTGGATTCTTCTTTATTTGGGCACGTTGAAACTTGCGGAATGGATAAACAACTATCCAAAAATGATTGTCAAAGTGAAGTTCCGGATGATTCCTGCTGTTCAGATAAGCAATTAGTTGTTGAAGGTCAGGACGACCTGAAGATGTCTTTTAACACCTTAAATTTTGAGCAACAAGTCTTTGTTGTCTCTTTTGTACATTCTTATATCAATCTCTTTGAGACTCTTGATTCACACATTGTACCATTTAGAGATTATGCGGTTCCCTTTCTCATACGGGATATACAAAAACTGCACGAGACGTATTTAATTTGATTTTAAACAGTTTCCGATAAATATCGGAATAATTAGCCCTATGGTCAATACTATTTTGGGCTCAATTTCTTGTGTTTAATGTTTTGATTTTATCAAGATATTATTCGATGTATAACTGTTTAATAATCATTGTAATGCTGAATAAAAGCATCAAATTTTTAATCGAGAACAAGCTAGTAGCCGTTCTACTACTTGCACTTTTTATTGCTTGGGGAGTCGTAAACGCCCCGTTTGAATGGAATACAGGCTCACTTCCTCGAGACCCTGTTGCCGTAGATGCCATACCAGATATTGGCGAAAACCAACAAATTGTATTTACTAAATGGGATGGTCGTTCCCCTCAAGATATTGAGGATCAAATTACTTATCCTCTAACCACATCGCTTCTTGGTATTCCAGGGGTTAAAACAATACGTAGTTCATCTATGTTCGGGTTTTCGAGCATTTATATCATTTTCGAAGAAGATATTGAATTTTATTGGAGCAGAAGCCGAATACTTGAAAAATTAAACTCATTACCAGCCGGACTTCTACCAGAAGGCGTTAATCCAGCTCTAGGTCCCGATGCCACAGGATTAGGGCAAATATATTGGTACACCCTTGAGGGACGTGATAAAGATGGTAATGTTACAGGTGGATGGGATTTACAAGAATTAAGAAGCATTCAAGACTTCTACGTGAAATATGCGTTGTCATCTGCGAGTGGCGTTTCAGAAGTGGCTTCCATCGGCGGATATGTTTTGGAATATCAAGTGGATGTTAATCCCGAATTAATGCGGCAATACAACATAGGCTTGAGTGAGGTTGTAAAAGCAGTAAAACAAAGCAACAAAGATGTTGGTGCACAAACGCTTGAAATCAACCAAGCTGAATACCTTATAAGAGGATTGGGTTATATTAAGAAACTATCTGATTTAGAAAACGCGGTAGTTACTTCAAAAGATTTTACATCCATCCGTATAAAGGATATTGCGAAAGTAACACACGGTCCTGCTACAAGAAGAGGCTTATTGGACAAGGAAGGAGCCGAGGTTGTTGGTGGTGTTGTAGTGGCTCGTTATGGGGCCAATCCTATGGAAGTCATCAACAATGTTAAAGAAAAAATAAACGAGTTAAGTTCTGGGCTTCCATCAAAAACATTAAGCGATGGGAGGACTTCGCAATTAACCATCGTACCCTTTTATGACAGAACAGAACTAATCCAAGAAACCTTGGGCACACTTGATGAAGCGCTAACTTTAGAGATATTGATAACCATTTTTGTGATTATCATAATGGTCTTCAATTTAAGGGCTTCCGTATTGATTTCCGGATTATTGCCTGTTGCGGTTTTGATGGTCTTTATTTCTATGAAACTGTTCAATGTAGATGCAAATATTGTCGCCTTATCTGGTATTGCAATTGCTATTGGAACTATGGTCGATGTGGGCGTTATCCTTTCGGAAAATGTCTTGCGGCATATTGATGAAAATGAAGAAAAGCTACCTATGAATACGGTAGTTTATAATGCGACTGCCGAAGTTTCTGGCGCCATCTTAACGGCAGTAATGACCACTATTATTAGTTTCATTCCTGTATTTACTATGATTGGTGCAGAAGGGAAATTGTTTAGGCCATTGGCATTTACAAAAACGGCAGCACTCACCGCATCTCTTATTGTTGCCCTATTTTTAATTCCACCATTTGCGGCCTATTTATTTAAAAAGAGAAATTTAAAAACTTCTTTTAGTTATATGCTAAATGGAGCATTGATTGTTTTTGGCGTTTTATCTTTAATTTTAGGCTATCCGCTTGGATTAATATTAGTTGCATTTGGCGTTGTTGGCTTCCTTTCACTAAAGGAAAAGATTACGTCAAAACGCGCCAACATCATCAATATATTTGTTTCGGCTTTTGCTATCATATTCCTATTGGCGGAATATTGGAGACCACTGGGAGTAGATAGAAGTATCCTTATAAACTTAATCTTCGTTGGTCTTATCTGTTTTGGTCTTTTGGGTGTATTTACACTTTTTAGAAATTATTATGTTCGAATTTTAAATTGGGCATTGCGCAATAAGCTGTTATTTCTTTCGATACCAACTGCCATTGTAATTTTTGGAGTGATGATTATGCGTAATACTGGTAAAGAGTTTATGCCTTCACTCAATGAGGGTTCATTCCTGTTAATGCCCACTTCAATGCCACACGCAGGTGTGGAGGAAAATAAACGCGTCCTACAGCAACTCGATATGGCCGTTGCGAGCATTCCAGAAATTGAAACCGTAGTCGGTAAATCTGGGCGTACAGAATCAGCATTAGACCCTGCACCGTTATCGATGTATGAGAATGTTATTCAATATAAATCTGAATATATTTTAAATGAAAATCGCAAAAGACAACGCTTTAAGGTAAACGAAGACGGCTTATTTGTTTTAAAGGATGGCAGTTTAGTAACCAACCCTAATAGCGAAATTGAAGTAGAAGATGATGACTATAAAGCCTCAAAAATTACAGACCCATTCTCTGTGACAAGTTCACAGCTCATTCCAGATGACGATGGAGAGTACTTTAGAAATTGGCGACCTGAAATTGAATCGCCAGACGATATTTGGAAAGAAATCGTAAGGGTTACAAAGCTTCCAGGTGTTACTTCAGCACCAAAGCTACAACCCATAGAAACACGCTTGGTGATGCTACAGACTGGTATGCGAGCACCTATGGGCATTAAGGTGAAAGGACAGGATTTAAAAGAAATTGAGGCGTTTGGGGTACAATTGGAAGATATCTTAAAACAAGCAGAGGGTGTAAAGGATGAAGCAGTTTTTGCCGACCGTATTGTGGGGAAGCCATACCTACTTATAGATATTGACAGAGAACGACTTGCGCGCTATGGCATAACCATAGAGCAAGTACAGCAAGTTATACAGGTTTCTGTTGGTGGTATGGTGCTTTCACAAACAGTAGAAGGTAGGGAGCGCTATGGTATTCGTGTACGCTACCCAAGGGAATTACGCGCAAATCCAAACGATTTAAAAGATATTTATGTGCCTGTAGAAAAAGGAAGTCCGGTTCCGTTAAGTGAGTTGGTCACTATTAGATATGAGAAAGGGCCACAGGTTATAAAGAGTGAAGACACTTTTTTAGTAGGCTATGTCCTTTTTGATAAATTAGATGGTTTCGCCGAAGTAGATGTGGTGGAAAATGCCCAAGCCCTTATTCAAGAAAAAATTGACAATGGCGAATTGACCGTTCCAAAGGGTATCAATTATCAATTTACGGGAACGTATGAAAATCAGTTACGAGCAGAAAAAACATTGAGCGTGGTAGTACCTCTGGCTTTGGCTATTATTTTTCTAATCCTATATTTCCAGTTCCGTTCTGTTGGAACGTCATTAATGGTCTTTACTGGAATTGCTGTCGCCTTTGCGGGAGGTTTTTTAATGATATGGTTCTACGGCCAAGATTGGTTCTTAAACTTCAGCTTTTTCGGAGAAAATTTACGAGACCTCTTTCAAATGCACACCATTAATTTAAGTGTCGCTGTATGGGTTGGTTTTATTGCTCTATTCGGTATTGCTACCGATGATGGCGTAGTAATGGCTACCTACCTTACGCAAACCTTTGACAAAAACAAACCTAAAGATAGAAAAAGCATTAGGGCATCCGTAGTTGAGGCAGGAGAAAAACGTATCCGTCCGTGTTTAATGACAACGGCGACAACTATTCTTGCTTTGTTGCCTGTATTAACATCAACAGGTCGAGGGAGTGATATAATGATTCCAATGGCTATTCCTTCTTTTGGTGGGATGTTAATTGCACTTGTAACCCTATTTGTTGTGCCAGTTTTATTTAGCTGGAAAGAAGAATTTCAATTAAAACGAGCTACAAAATGAGATATATAATTTTAATAGCACTTGTTTTTTTCGCTTTCGCGGAAGTAAATGCACAAGATTTAGCATCCTATATTCAGGAAGCTGAAAAGAACAATCCAGAAATCCAAGCTTTTGAATTGCGCTACAACATAGCGGAAGAAAAGGTAAATGAAGCAGATTGGTTACCAAATACAGAGATTGGCGTAGGCTACTTTGTGAGCGAACCAGAAACCCGAACAGGGGCGCAACGTGCACGTTTTTCAGTAAAGCAAATGTTGCCTTGGTTTGGAACCATATCAGCAAGGGAAAACTATGCTTCATCAATGGCCGAAGCCCAATTTGTTGATATAGCGATTGCAAAAAGAAAACTTTCGTTATCAGTATCCCAATCCTATTATAAACTCTATGCCATAAGTGCAAAACAGGGTATTCTGGATGAGAATATAGAACTTCTGGAAACCTATGAACGCCTTGCATTAACCTCTGTAGAAGTGGGAAAGGCATCAGCGGTTGATGTACTTCGCCTTCAGATAAGACAGAACGAGTTGATTCAGCAGAAAGAAGTGCTGGAACAGGATTATTTGGCGGAGCAAGCGCTCTTTAATAATCTTTTGAATCGTGATGAAAATATTGCCGTAGAGGTCGTAAAGCAGATGATAATTCCCGAAGAAGATGTGTTTATTTTGACTGACAATCTACAGCTTAACCCAGAACTTATCAAATACGATAAATTATATGAATCTATCGAAGAAGCCGAATTATTAAACCAAAAAGAGAGTGCGCCCAATATCGGTTTTGGTTTGGACTATGTGCCTGTGTCAGAACGTCCAGATATGAATTTTTCCGATAATGGTAAAGACATTGTGATGCCTATGGTTTCTATTTCAATTCCCATTTTCAATAATAAATATAAGTCAGTGACAAAGCAAAATGAATTGAAACAATTGGAAATAAAATCACAGAAAGAAGAGAGGCTCAATAACCTTGAAACACGTCTTGCACAAGCTATTTATAATAGAAATACAATGAGAATTAAGTTTAATGTACAAACAGACAATTTAAAGCAGGCGAATGACGCCGAAGAAATTCTCATTAAGAATTACGAAACCGGAACTATAGATTTTAACGATGTGCTCGATGTACAAGAATTGCAGTTAAGGTTTCAAATCAATTTAATCGAATCTAATAGAGGGTATTATACAGAATATGCCATCATAAATTATTTGACAAAATGAAAACAATAAAAATTATTACGCTATTACTTTTCACAACTTCAATTTTTGCCCAAGTAGGCACAAACGGAAATGATAGAAAGGAAGATGGGCGACCTGTTAAGGAGTATAACCTTACCATTGAGGAAAACGAAATGACACTTGGAGGTGTTACTGCCAATGCAATGACCATCAATGGAGGTATCCCTGGGCCTGTTTTGGAATTTAATGAAGGAGACCTTGCTATAATCAACGTAACCAATAAAATGGATGAAGAAACTTCAGTGCATTGGCACGGATTGATACTTCCCAATTTTTACGACGGGGTTCCATATTTAACTACCCCACCGATTGAGCCAGGAACAACCTTCCAATACAGGATTCCAATCAACCAATCGGGAACATATTGGTACCATTCCCACACAATGCTACAAGAACAAAAAGGTGTTTATGGGTCTATTATCATTCATCCAAAAGAGAAAACCTTGGAATATGATAAAGATTTAGTCGTGGTATTATCAGATTGGACCAATGAAAAACCAATGAATGTATTACGAAACCTTAAAAGAGGTAACGAGTGGTATCAAGTTAAAAAAGGCACAGCAGTGCCATTAAGTAGGGTCATTTCAGAAGGTGCCTTTGGTGCTCAACTTAAATTTTGGAGAGACCGTATGGAAGGGGCTGATATTGCAGACATTTATTATCCCGCATTTTTGTCCAACGGTAAAAAACTGGCAGAGTATCCAGAATTTACGGCTGGCGAAAAAGTAAGGCTTCGCTTCATTAACGCATCGGCTTCTACCTATTATTGGATGGACTTTGGCGGAGGTAACCCAATGTTGGTTTCCAGTGATGGTGTTGACGTGCAACCCGTTTCCAAAAGCAGATTTCTCTTTGGCATAGCCGAAACGTATGATGTAATTGTAACTATTCCAGAAGGAACTATTGAAATTACCGCAACCGCTCAAGATGGTTCAGGTCATACCTCTATACAGTTAGGTAATGGCACTCTTTACCCAGCCAAAAGAATTGATAGACCTGATAAGGTAGCGATGATGAAGCAAATGGCTAAAATGGATATGAAAATGGGAGCACCTGCAATGGTTGGAAACAAGAAGAAGAATACACCCGAAGTTTTAATGCAGAAGTACGGAATGAAGATGAATATGAAGGACGGCGAGATGAAAATGGGGAACGATAAGATGTCGATGAAAGATGGCAAAATGAATGACCAAATGGATATGAAGATGGATGATACAATGGGAATGAAAAAAGACTCGATGTCAATGAGCCATAATGGAGCATCAAATAAAATGGAAGGTCATATGCACAATATGCCAATGATGCAGAAGGATTCTACTTCTTTTGATTATGAGGAGCGAAAGACATACTTCAACTATGATTTTTTAGAGGCAAAAGAAAAAACTGAATTTAAGGCAGATTTACCAGTAAATGAAGTGTTGCTTAACCTAACAGGTAATATGAATCGCTATGTATGGAGTATGAATGGGGTTCCATTATCAGAAACCGATAAGATAAATATAAAAGGAGGCGAGGTAACCAGAATTACATTAAATAACCTGACTATGATGCACCATCCAATGCACTTGCACGGTCATTACTTCAGGGTCATTAATGAAAAAGGAGAACGTTCCCCATTAAAGCATACCGTGAACGTACCTCCAATGCAGAAAGTTATTATTGAATTTTATAACGAAGAGTATGGCGATTGGTTCTTTCATTGTCACGTATTGTACCATATGATGGGTGGTATGGCAAGAGTGTTTAGTTACGATACCCCAAGGGATGATAGAATGAAAGATTATCCAGTTCAGAAACTTATCGATGAGACAGACCATTATTATTCGTGGGGATTGGCTCGTGCAGGTTCAAATTTTAATGAACTCTTTTTAACGTCGAGCAATATCCGAAATGAATTTGGTTTGAGAACAGAGTTCGATTACGACCAAAATCTTGAAGCCGAAATAAGTTATAATAGGTATCTGAACGATTGGGTACGTGTTTATGCAGGAGTAAATACCGAAACGTCAACACCAGATTCTTACGATACATTTAATACCGTAGGATTGGTTGGTGTAAAGTATTTTACGCCTTATAGATTTAATGTAGATGTGAGTATGGACCATCAGCTACGCCCAAGAATACGTTTGGACAGAGAATTATTGATTTTTCCAAGAATTTTTTTGGAAGGCGAATACGAATACAGAGCAGATTTTGGATGGGTCAATGATTTAGAGAATAATAAATCATTTGAAAGCGAAACACAATGGTTGGTAGGGGTTGCATACATTCTTTCGCGCAATTTTTCAATCCAAGCTAACTACAATAACCGATATGGATTGGGTGGTGGACTATTAGCAAGATTTTAAACAACTAAAAATTAAAAAAAGATGAACTATTATTTTAATAAAACAATCAATGGAACCTTCGAAGAGGTCATAGAGAAAGTGACACAAGGATTAAAGGAAGAAGGTTTTGGAATCCTTACAGAAATTGATGTAACAGAAACACTAAAGAAAAAACTGGATATAGACTTTAAAAAGTATAGGATACTCGGAGCTTGTAATCCGCCCTATGCACATAAAGCTTTGCAAGCAGAAGATAAAATTGGAACGATGTTGCCCTGCAATGTCATAGTACAGGAAATCGAAGCAGGTATCATTGAAGTTGCGGCCGTAAACCCAATGGCTTCAATGCAAGCTGTAAAAAATGAAAAATTGAATGAGGTAGCCAGCGAAATAACTGCAATGTTGGAAAACGTCATTGAAAAATTATAAGACACTATAAAAAGGCAGTAATAATAATTAATAAACACAAACTTAAATTAAAACAAAATGAGCAAATTAAAATCAACATTAGGTATAGTTGCGATAGCATTCATAACCTTAACAGTAATGTCTTGTAAAGACAACAGCAAAGAACAAAATAGCACGGATGGAGACCATTCAGAAATGAACCACGATAACAGTGATGGTCATCACGACGGCGAAAAGAGGGAAATGGCAATGGGTGGAGATAGTAATACACAAGCGGTATTAAATGACTATTTCAACTTAAAGAATGCCTTGGTGGGAGATGATAATGGCAAAGCCAAAGAACTTGGGGCAACCCTAGCAACATCCTTAGGAAATTTTGACGCCTCACAATATAACGATACCCAGCAATCGGAATTAAAGGATATTGTAGAGGATGCAGTTGAACACGCAGAACACATTTCAGAAAGTGATATAGCACACCAGCGCGAACATTTTAAAGTTTTAAGTAAAGATGTTATAGATATGGTTGCTATAACAGGAGCAGAGATGAAGCTTTACGAGCAGTTTTGCCCTATGTATGATGGCGGTACAGCTTGGCTAAGTACTAAAGAGGAAGTGCGCAATCCATACTATGGTAGTCAAATGTTAAAATGCGGCAAAGTACAACGTGAAATTAACTAAATGAAAATTGTAAAGATTATAACAATAGTACTACTGGTAGCGTTCGTGGGAATTCAATTTATTCCGACTACACGCAATCAAAGTGATACTGTACCGTCAACTGATTTTATGCTGGTCAATAATGTACCAGAAACTATTCAAAAAAAGTTACAGGTATCCTGCTATGATTGCCACAGCAATAATACTCAATACCCTTGGTATAATAAGATTCAACCTGTTGCTTGGTTTTTGGAAGACCATATTAAAGAAGGAAAAGCTGAACTTAATTTCAACGAATGGGATTCATTATCCAGCCGAAGAAAAGCAAGTAAGTTAAGGTCTATTATCAAGCAGATTGAAAATGGCGAAATGCCTTTGGATTCTTACACTTTGATACATAGTGAGGCAACATTTACAGAAGCTGAAGCAGAAGAGTTAATCAATTTTATCACACAATTAAAAGATAGTTTATAAACAATAATTTAAAAGTAATTAAAATGAAAAATTTAAAAATGAGTATTGCAGCAATGCTATTGTTAGCAGTTTCTTTTACCAATGCACAGGAAAAAGAAAAAATGAACCACGATCACGAAGATATGAAAATGGATCATAGTAAAATGACAACTATGAAAAGTGATGCAAAAACAGAAACAATTTTAAGTGATTACTTTAATTTAAAAAATGCTTTGGTTGCAGATGACACCAAAAAAGCAGCCCAAGCTGGGTCTAAATTGGTAGTTTCTCTTAAAGCTTTTGATACGGACAGTTATTCAAAAGAAAATCAAGAAGAATTAGAAGATATTATAGAAGATGCCGTAGAGCACGCCGAGCATATTTCTGAAAGTGCCATAGACCACCAGCGCGAACATTTTAAGACCTTAAGTAAGGACATAACAGATTTGGTAGCTATTACGGGAACAAAAAACACGCTTTACCAACAATTTTGCCCAATGTACGATAAAGGTAGTGCGTGGTTGAGTACCAGCAAAGAAGTAAAAAACCCATATTACGGTAGCAGAATGCTTAAATGTGGAAAAGTGCAAAAAACTATTCAATAAATAATCCCCTGCCTTTAATACTCTTTTAAATATACTGGTTTATTAGTTAACAGTAGCTTAGGAGATGGCAGGGTTACCTGAATAGTTGTAAAGTCCTGTCGTGGGAAGGAAAACAATGTTGATGATTAGTGTTAGTTCCTTCCCAAGTCAGGCACAATGAACTTTTGAAAAAGAGAAGTTGATTTGGTTAATAGCAGCCTGAACTGGGAGAGAGATTAAATCCCTAAATATAGCGTCTCTCTTCCTAGGTCGGGCAAATTAAAATTTCGCAGAAAAGAAGTTTAGTGAAGATGCTTGATTTTGAGGGGTAAAAATTTGGTTGGTTCATTAAAGTTTACCTCTCATCTTCAAGTATTATTTATATGGTTTTGCAAATAACAATAAAGAAAAGAATTTATAACAATGAAAGAATGTTGCAAGAACGGTTGCCAACAAATAATAGGTAAATCTGTGGTTAAAAAATGGCTCAATTATATAGTATATACAATCCTAATATTAATAGTTGGTGGTGCATTGGCACTTCAATTATTTAGTTAAGAGCTTAAATTAAAATGGTTAATGACAACAAGAAAAAAATCTGAAAACACAGGGTTTTACAAACAACTATTTAGGGTTCTTTAAAAATAAGGGTGTTGAAAGTACGATGAGCGGGATGGCACCTAAAAGCCCATTGCTTGAAAAGATTTTAAAGTATGTTGCCTATATCTGTTACGTCTGGTTGGTAGGTGGAATAATTGTCAAATATTTTGTGAATTAAATTATAGAAAGTATGGTCAACAGAAAGACAGCAAAATGGATTCGAAAAGCGCACCGATACTTGGGTATATTCCTCGGCATTCAGTTCTTGATGTGGACTATCAGCGGAATGTATTTTAGCTGGACGGACATTGATGAAATACACGGCGACCAGTTCAAAAAAGAAAAGCCACGGCAAACTGCTTTTTCCAACCTATTGGGGACTGAGCAATTAGCGAGTGAAGAACCAATCCAAACACTAAAATTATTGGAAATAGCCAATGAGCCGTACTATTGGATTAACGAAGCTAATTTATTTAGTGCTAAAACGGGAAATGAAAAAAATGGTATTACTAAAGCTGAAGCAAAACAGGTAGCCAATAGATATATGCTGCCCGATTTGGAAATAAGGGGTATAAAACGAATTGAGAAAGTAGATGCACATCACGAATACCGTGGTCGTCCATTACCAGCCTATGAGATTTCATATAAAACCCCACAAAACTTGAAGGCTTATGTCGCCATAGAAAATGGTGCATTTCAGACCGTTCGTCATAGAAACTGGCGCTGGTTCGATTTTTTGTGGATGAACCACACTATGGACTATCAAGGCAGGGACAACTTTAATACCATAATCCTGCGGGCGTTTTCATTGTTAGGGTTAATTACAGTATTAAGTGGGTTCTTACTTTGGTACATATCGTCGCCCACAATTAGAAAATTGGTTAAAAAGAAACGAAAATAAGTAACACTAAAACCAACATAAAATGGAAAATTCAAATCAAAATTCAAAGAAAAACAACTACACAAAATTTGTAGGTATGCTCGTGGCATCCTTCATAGCAATGTACGTTACAATGTACTTAAACTCTTATGAAATTGACCACGTCTATTTTAGTCTTACCCGATTTTATATGAGCTGTTTGGGTATTGCCGCTATGGCCATTATTATGTTTGTAACAATGCGTAATATGTACCAAAACAAAAAGAAAAATATAGCAATTGTTCTTGGAAGTATTGTTCTATTTGGTGGCGCGTTAGGCCTTGTGAGGGCACAGGCCCCAATTATTGGCGATGTGCTCTATATGAAAGCTATGATTCCGCATCACTCTATCGCCATTTTAACCAGTAAGCGAGCGGATATACAAGACCCGGAAGTGAAGAAATTAGCAGATGATATAATTAAAGCACAAGAAAAGGAAATTGCAGAAATGAAAGCAATGATTAAACGATTAGAAAATAACAAATAAAAACAAAGACAATGAAAAAAAACATCATTTATATAGGTATTGCCTTGATTGTTGGCCTTCTAGGTGGCTTTCTACTGTTCGGTGGAGATTCTACTGATAAGGCAACAAATAGTGCTAAAGACAATCACGAACATTCAGAAGAAATTGCTACTAATCAAATGTGGACCTGTTCTATGCACCCACAGATTATGCAACCAGAACCTGGCGACTGCCCAATATGTGGAATGGATTTAATTCCAGCTGAATCGGGTGCCGATGGCCTCAATGCCAATGAAATCAAAATGACCGATAACGCAATGGCTCTAGCCAATATTCAAACGTCACTTGTGGGACAAGGACAAATAGGAAATAATTCCCTAAAATTATCTGGAAAGATAAAAGCAAATGAAGAGTCAAATGCCGTACAGGTCACATATTTTGGAGGAAGAATTGAAAAACTATACGTTAATTCAACAGGAGAACGTGTTGGCGCAGGACAACGCTTGGCAACTATTTATTCGCCAGAATTAGTTGCGGCACAACAAGAACTGCTTACCGCTTCATCATTGAAAGAATCGCAACCAGAATTATATAAAGCTGTTAGAAACAAGCTCAAACTTTGGAAACTTTCAGAAAAGCAAATCAACGCCATAGAAAACTCTGGGAAAGTACAAGAAAACTTTCCTGTGTACGCAACCGTATCAGGAACGGTAACACAGAAAATGGTAGAAGAAGGTGACTATGTAAAACAAGGACAACCCTTATACAAAATTGCCAATCTCAATACAGTATGGGCAGAATTTGATGCTTACGAAAACCAAATTGCGTCCTTAAAAGAAGGACAAACCATTAAAGTAACCACCAATGCCTATAGAAATGAAGTGTTTGACGCCAAGGTCTCGTTTATTGCCCCCTTATTAAACTCTGCTACAAGAACGGTGGTTGTGAGAGCTGTTTTACAAAATAAAAAAGACCTCTTTAAGCCGGGAATGTTTGTGGAAGGAAAAATCGAGGGTGCTCGAACGAGCACAGAGAACACCGTTTCTGTACCGTCAACGGCTGTTATGTGGACGGGCGAACGTTCTGTGGTCTATGTCAAAACAGACCCTAATAAAGCTGTTTTTGAGATGAAAGAAGTTTTATTGGGCAATGCCACTGGCGATAGTTATACCGTTCTTGAAGGTTTAAAAAATGGAGATGAAGTGGTAACTAACGGCACGTTTACAGTAGATGCCGCGGCACAGCTTCAGGGTAAAAAATCAATGATGAATCAAGAAGGAGGTAAAACTATGACAGGACACGAAGGACATTTGGGAATGCAAGAAGATGGTTCTGGAGAAAATATGGATGTAACCAATCATTCTCAAATGAAGGAAAGAATTAGGGTTTCAAACAAATTTCAGAATCAGTTAGAACAGGTTTTTGATGATTATATTCTTTTAAAGGATGCATTGGTAAACGATGATACCAAGGGTGCTCAACAAGCAGGAGAACAAATCAACCAGTCCTTGAAAAAAGTGGATATGAAGTTATTATCTGATAAAAAGGCGCATAACCATTGGATGACCATTCAAAAGGAACTAAAATCATCTGCAAATGCTATTGAGAACAGTTCAGACATAGCAGCACAAAGAGGGCATTTCAAGCATCTTTCGGCACATATGATAAGTGGTGTACAGCTTTTTGGGGTCAACCAAAATGTATATATCCAGTTTTGCCCAATGGCCAATAACAATAAAGGTGCCTATTGGATAAGTTTGGAAGAAGAAGTGCGAAATCCATATTATGGAGAGGCTATGTTAACCTGTGGAGAGGTAAAAGCAACTTTAAAATAAAACGAATTACGGATTAATCAAGTAATCTACATAAGGCCAAAAAATAATCTTGGTTTTATAATGGCGAACGATAATGAGTGAAAGCAGAAGAAATAGACGAAAAAATGAAAGGAAGAAGCATCAACCTAAAAGTAATATCACAAAAAAAGATAAAATTATAGCTTTTGTTGTGATAGTATTGATTTTTGTAATTGCTGCGATAGCTGCTGTTTACTATTCTCTACACAAATCTGGGTTAACCTTGTTTTAAAGACAAGTATTATATGAGAGAGATTATCTATATTAAAAATATGGTCTGCCCAAGATGTATCTCGGCGGTATCTAATATTTTGGAACAACTTGAAATACAGTATGTTTCTATAAAATTGGGGGAGGTTAAATTAGTTTCTTCATTAAGTGTTCAGACCAAAAATGGTCTTTCCAAAGCGCTTCAAAATTCAGGTTTTAGTTTGATTGATGACCGTAAAAGTCAACTTATCGAACAGATGAAAACATTGGTTGTAGATAAAATCCATCATTCTTCCGAGGAGCTCGATTTCAAATGGGCAGATATTGTTACAGGCGAACTTATCTTGGATTATAAATATTTAAGTTCCCTATTCTCGTCAGTAGAAAGTATCACGTTTGAGCAATACATTATCAACCAGAAGATTGAACGTGTTAAAGAACTTATAGTTTACGATGAATTAACCTTGAGTGAGATAGCTTTTCAATTACATTATAGTAGCGTTGCGTACTTAAGCAATCAATTCAAAAAAGTAACGGGAATGACACCCACGCAGTTCAAGAAATCTGTGACAAAAAACCGAAAATCCTTGGATGAGATTTAATTAAAGAACATTAAAAAACAAAGGTTGTTTAAAAGTTCAAAGTTACTTGTTACGTTATTATTTAAGTATTTGCTTAAATAATATAATAATGATATATTTGTGACCACTTTAAATCAAAAAAGATGAGCTTGGAAATAACTTGTACACGGAACGAAGCAGACAAGAAGCAAATATCGAGATGCAAGGAAACCATAGAGAATTCTTCGGACAGCCTTAATGCAATAAGCAAGATTCTGTCGCTCGCGGGAAGCGAGGTAAGACTAAAAGTCCTATTCCTTTTGAACATAGAGAATGAACTGTGCCCTTGCGATATTGCTGACATTCTTGAAATGAGTGTTCCTGCCGTATCCCAACATATCCGCAAAATGAAGGATGCAGGAATTATCACATCGAGACGTGAAGGGCAAACATTATATTATTCGCTGGTAAAGAGTGAGGACAATGTTTTGAATGGAATTTTCAATTCAATTTCGACAAAAAAGAAAACAGCTTAGAAAGTTTATAATATGACACCGAATAAAACCTCAAACACCGCGGCCTATACTGGCATTTTTACCGCAGTTGCAGCATCAATATGTTGTATAACCCCTGTCTTGGCACTAATTGCCGGAACAAGTGGAATCGCATCGACATTTTCTTGGATTGAACCATTTAGACCCTATCTTATTGGACTGACCATTATTATATTGGTCTTTGCCTGGTATCAGAAACTGCGGCCGAAAACACAGGAAGAAATAGATTGCGCCTGTGAGGATGATGCGAAATCATCGTTTTGGCAATCCAAACGGTTCTTATTGATAGTAACGCTATTCGCCGCATTGATGCTGGCCTTCCCGTACTATTCCAACCTATTTTATGCACAGCCCACCAAGGATATCGTCTATGTCTCTCAATCCAATATCAAAAAGCAGACTTTTGAAGTCGCTGGAATGACCTGTGCAGGTTGTGAGGCACGCGTAGAAAGCGAAGTCAATAAATTGGACGGAATTATTTCGGTCAAAGCCAGCTACGAAAATGCCATCACTATAGTGGAATTTGATAAGACCAAGACCGATTTGCCCGCAATCCGAAAAGCCATAGAGAAAACAGGATACAAAGTAGTCGAGAATACCATCAAAGAAAATAATAGATGAAAAAATATGATGTTTTCATAATCGGCTCGGGTATGGCCGGTATGACAATCGCCAATAAATGTGCCTCAAAAGGTCTTTCGGTCGGTATAACCGATGAACTACCTTATGGTGGCACCTGCGCCCTGCGAGGCTGTGACCCCAAAAAAGTAATTATCGGCGCTACGGAAGTGCGCGACTTTGCCAAAAGGCTTAAAGGGAAAGGCATTGATACCATTCCGGATATTAACTGGAAGGATATAATGGCGTTCAAACAGACTTTTGTCGATGAAATGCCGAGGAAAATAGAAAAGGGGTATAAGAAGAACGGCATCGATACCTTCCACAGTTCCGCTACGTTTATAAATGAAAATACCCTAAGAATAGGTAAAGATACCATCCAAGCTGATAAAGTTGTAATTGCGTCAGGTTCAAAACCAAAAATTTTAGACTTTGAAGGCGAACAGCTTGCCCAAACGAGTACGGATTTTCTAAACCTTAAGGAATTACCCCAATCCCTGCTTTTCATCGGTGGTGGATATATCGCCTTTGAATTCGCCCATATTGCCGCACGTTCCGATGCCAAGGTAACAATAGTACATCGAGGCAAACGTCCATTGGAAAACTTTGACAAGGATATTGTAAAACATTTGGTCGATGCCACACGTAATTTAGGGATTAAGATTGTTCTGGAAACGGAAGTTTCTAAAATTGAAAGTAAAGATGGCCACTACATAACCACAGGAATTTCAAACGGAAACGAAACTACCTACAAAGCGGCAGCGGTATTTAATTCCGCTGGTCGTCCCCCAGCCATTTTTGATTTAGAATTGGAAAAAGCAGGTATATCCTTCTCAAAAAAGGGCATAGAGGTCAACGAATACCTTCAGAGCACAACGAACGCGAACATATATGCAGCAGGCGATGCAGCGGACTCAAGAGGATTGCCCCTAACACCCGTAGCTGTTTTGGAAGGACACGTCGTAGCTTCAAATATCATTAAAGGAAATAAGAAAAAAGTCAGTTATCCCCCAATGCCTTCCGTAGTTTTCACTTTGCCCACTATGGCAACCGTTGGCCTATTGGAAGATGAGGCTAAAGAAAAAGGATATGATATAAATGTCAATTTTGAAAAAGTGGATAATTGGTTCAATGCGAGACGCCTGAATGTGGATGAATATGCTTATAAAACAATCATCGATAAAAATAATAATACCATTTTGGGCGCGCATCTGATCGGGCCTCATTGTGAGGAAACCATCAATCTTTTCGCAATGGCGATAAAGACCAAGATGACCATAAGCGATTTGCGAACAATGATATTTTCATATCCTACAATGGCATCTGACCTAACCTATATGCTCTAACTATTATTTATGGAAACTACAATATTAAAATCTACGATCACCTGCCCTGAATGCGGCCACAAAACAGAAGAAGAAATGCCGACGAACGCTTGTCAATTCTTTTACGAATGCGAGAATTGCAAAGAAGTATTAAGACCAAACGAGGGAGATTGTTGTGTATTCTGTTCTTACGGTACTGTGGCCTGCCCACCAATTCAAGAAAATAAAAGATGTAATAATTCAAGTTGTTGCTAAACATTATAATGGACAAATTATGAATATGGAACAGCACAAATTACCCACTGATTTAATCTTGGATATAAAAACAAGATTAAAAACTTTGAGTGGTCAATTAAGCGGCATTGTTAAAATGCTTGATGAAGGAAAGGACCCCGAACAAATAAACATACAGTTCAAATCCATCGATAAGGGGATTCAAAAAGCACATTACTTACTGCTGGATGAAGTCTATCGAAAAGCGCTTGCTATTGGAATTGTAAAGGCCGTGGACTCTTGCCCAGGAAATTGTGGCAATGAAGATAAAATTGAATATTTAAAAAGTGAATTCCCTAACTTGGAATTATCTGATTTGACCAATCGCTTAAAAGAAATCCAAATCATTGAAACCAGATTAAAAAACTACAACGAAAAAAATGTCTAAAAAATTTTGGTGACCCCCTACCTCACGTTCTCATCTTTGTTCCATTATTAATTTAAACTTTAAATAAGATGAAACGACAAATCGAGATTTTTACAGCAGGTTGCCCAGTATGCGAGCCTGTGGTGCAATTAGTAAAAGAGACAGCAGGAAAGGACTGCGAAATCACATTTCATAATCTGTCTGAGCAATGCGAAAGTAAAATATGTGTTTCAAAAATGAAGGAATATGGGGTTACAAGAGTTCCTGCCATTGCTGTTAACGGAAGACTGCTGAATTGCTGCACCAAAATCGAAATCACAAAAGATGATTTGGTAAAGGCTGGAATAGGAAGTTGTTAGGTATGGCAATTACTAAATGGAACAAAAAAGCATCTATGGGGACTGCTGTATTTTTAGCAGTTTCCCTTAAACTATGCTGCTGGGGTCCTTTGCTACTTACAAGTGTAGCTGGTATTAGTGGAAGTTCTGTCTATTTTTCTTGGCTTATTGCCTTGAAACCTTATCTGTTGGTTATAGCATTTTTGTCATTGGGACTGGCCTTTTATCAGGTTTATAAAAAAAAGAAGGTGGACGATTGTGGTAACTGTGATATGGCTAAGCCATCATTTTTTAAGTCGAAATTATATTTGTGGTTGGTTACAGTGTTTGTTGTTGTAATGACATTGGTTTCTTATTATCCACAAGTATTTCATTCAACGGAGAAAGTAGGAATTGTTGCATCAAACAATACCGATATTCAAACTGTAAAGTTGAATATTGAAGGGATGGTATGCTCGGGTTGTGAAGAAAACATCAACCATTCGGTAAACAAAATTGACGGGGTTGCAAATGTATCTACGTCTTTTGAAGAAGGGACTTCAATTATAGAATTTGATACCACTAAAACGAATATCGATGAGATAAAAAAGGTCATCCAATCAAAAGGGTATTTGATTACAAATACTAAAGACCGATAGACACGTCCCCATTATGATTATAAGAGACATAAATTATTCCAATTGGGTAGTAATAATTCGTGAAGAGTAAATTCTACAAATCATTCAGCATATAACGTAACACATTACAGTCTTTTAATCCTGAAATTTGTAACATACAAATAAGAACGGATTTATGGAGACAATCAACATATTTGAAACCAAAGAAAAGAATACTAAAAAAGGAATAAAGGAATCATTCCCTGTTACGGGAATGACTTGTGCCTCTTGTGCAGCGAGTGTTGAATCTGTATTAAAACACACAGAAGGTGTGTTTGATGCAAGTGTTAATTTTGCCAATAG
The DNA here is from genome assembly GCF_008017825.1 of Mesonia sp. K4-1. Classification (NCBI taxonomy): domain Bacteria; kingdom Pseudomonadati; phylum Bacteroidota; class Flavobacteriia; order Flavobacteriales; family Flavobacteriaceae; genus Mesonia; species Mesonia sp. K4-1. Next base: position 139,388 of record NZ_VRLS01000043.1, on the reverse strand, counting down.
TTCCGTTCTTGTGGAATATGACAAGGAGTTGAGTCCAAATCAACTTCAAAACGCGCTTCGTGAGGTCGGTTACGATATTATAATTGATGCCGCAGACCCTTCGGAAGTACAGCAAGAACTTCAGCAAAAGCATTATCAGGACATAAAAAACCGAACCATCTGGTCGGCGATACTTACGCTACCCATTTTTGTGTTGGGAATGTTCTATATGCAATGGGAACCAGGCAAATGGATTTCATTGGTATTGGCCTTTCCAATTCTTTTTTGGTTTGGGCGCAGTTTTTTCATCAATGCCTTCAAGCAGGCCAAACACGGTAAAGCAAATATGGATACCTTGGTGGCGTTGAGTACCGGAATCGCCTTCCTCTTTAGTGTATTCAATACCTTTTTTCCTGAATTTTGGTTAAGTCGTGGCATCGAGCCTCACGTATATTACGAAGCGGCTACCGTGATTATCACCTTTATTTCCTTGGGGAAACTATTGGAAGAAAAGGCAAAATCAAATACATCTTCAGCCATTAAAAAACTAATGGGGCTTCAGCCTAAAACCCTTAAAATTATTGAGAATGGGGAAGAGAGGGAAATCCCTATTTCATCCGTACAGGTGGGTCAGACCATTTTGGTGCGTCCCGGAGAAAAGATTCCGGTGGATGGCGAAGTTTCCAAGGGAAGCTCGTATGTAGATGAAAGTATGATTACGGGAGAACCTGTTCCAGTTCAGAAATCCCAAGGGGAAAAGGTATTCGCCGGTACCGTTAATCAAAAAGGAAGCTTTCAGTTTACCGCTGAAAAAGTAGGCGGGGAAACCCTGCTTTCCCAAATTATTAAAATGGTTCAGCAAGCACAAGGGAGTAAGGCACCCGTTCAAAAACTGGTCGATAAGATTGCTGGTATTTTTGTTCCTGTGGTACTCGGTATTTCCATTGTCACCTTCATCGTCTGGATGTCAGTAGGAGGCGATAATGCCTTTTCACAAGCCTTATTAACTTCTGTGGCCGTACTGGTTATCGCTTGTCCCTGTGCCTTGGGCTTGGCAACGCCTACTGCCATAATGGTGGGTATCGGCAAGGGCGCTGAAAACAATATTTTGATAAAGGATGCCGAAAGTTTAGAACTCGGCCATAAAGTGAATGCAGTAATCCTGGATAAAACAGGTACCATTACAGAAGGAAAACCATTGGTAACCGATATACTCTGGAACGATAAGCTTGAAAATCAAAATGAATACAAGGAAATTCTCTTGGCTATCGAAGGGCAATCAGAACATCCTTTGGCAGAAGCAGTCGTTAATCATTTGAAAGAGGAAAATATTGAACAAGCAGAAATTACTTCCTTCGAAAGCATTACCGGAAAAGGTGTAAAGGCGCAACAGCAGAATGGTTCAAAATATTATGTGGGCAACCATAAACTAATGGTCGAAAAGAATATTCAAATCGACACTACTTTAATGCAAACAGCAGAAAGTCTCGAAGAAAAAGCAAAAACAGTCATATTCTTTGGTAACGAAAATCAAGTGCTTGCGATACTGGCCATTGCAGACAAGATTAAAGAAACTTCAAAAAAAGCTATAGCTATGCTTCAAGAAAGAGGCATTGAGGTCTATATGCTCACGGGAGATAACAGTAAAACCGCATTAGCTGTTGCAAATCAGGTAGGAATAACAAATTACCAAGGCGAAGTAATGCCTTCGGACAAAGCGGCTTTTGTCGAGAAATTACAGGCGGATGGAAAGATAGTAGCTATGGTTGGCGATGGGATTAATGATTCCCACGCTTTGGCACAGGCGAATGTAAGCATTGCAATGGGTAAAGGATCCGATATAGCAATGGATGTAGCAAAAATGACCTTGATAACGTCAGATTTACAATCCATCCCCAAAGCACTGGAACTATCAAAAAGAACCGTGTTGGGCATTCGTCAGAATTTGTTCTGGGCATTCATTTACAATATCATCGGTATTCCAATTGCAGCAGGAGTTTTGTATCCCGTAAACGGTTTTTTATTGGATCCGATGATAGCAGGTGCTGCAATGGCATTCAGTAGTGTGTCTGTAGTTGCAAATAGCTTAAGACTTAAACGAGTAAAACTTTAATAACAAATAAATTCAATACAATGAAAACTTTAAAATTTAAAACAAATATCAATTGTGGTGGGTGTGTATCGAAAGTCACCCCTTTTTTAAACAAACAAGAAGGTGTAGAAAGTTGGGAAGTAGATACTGCCAATCCTAATAAAATCTTAACCATTGAAAGCGATGGTGCAACTAAAGAAGACGTAACATCTACTTTGCAAAAAGTAGGATTTAAAGCGGAACCTGTAGATTAATACGTTTTTTTAATATGGCTTATATCTTAATTTCGGTTGTGATTGTTCTTTTTGCTGTTCATTTTTACAGAAAAGCAAAACGTCATAGTGTAAAGCCATTTCCAGAACATTGGCATAAATTATTGACGGATAATGTGCTGTTTTATAGAAATCTATCAAAAGACGCACAGCTAATTTTTCAGCAAAAAATGATGCTATTTTTAAGTGAGGTCTATATCGATGCTGTACAGTTTGAACTGGAAGAGTTGGATAAGGTTTTAATTGCAGCAAGTGCCGTCATTCCAGTTTTTGGCTTCAAGGAATGGCACTACACAAATTTAAGTGGTATCCTTTTATATCCTGATAATTTTAATGAGGATATGCAATTTAGCAGTAAGGATAACTCACGGAATATTGGTGGAATAGTTGGAAATGGAAGGTTCGAGAAACAGATGATACTTTCCAAGAAAGTATTGTACCACGGCTTTAAAAATACAACCGATAAAAGCAATACTGGCATACACGAATTTGTGCACCTTATAGATAAGTTGGACGATAGAACAGACGGTGTGCCAGAGCGATTATTGGAACATCAATATGCCATACCTTGGTTAAACTTAATCCATAAAGAAATGGAAGCGATAAATGATAACCATCCTGATATCCGAAAATATGGTGGCACCAATCAAGCTGAATTCTTTGCCGTTGCTTCAGAGTATTTTTTTGAACGTCCAGACTTGCTTAAAAAGAAACATCCCGAATTATACAAGATGTTGGTTAAATGTTTTAATCAGAAACTTATAGGTTCAATTGAAGTATAGTACACCTTAAGAGGTACAGTTTGCTGTAGGACAATTCAAAAGTTAACAACGCTATCTAAAGCATCATCTGCTTCTTTATGGATAAAATTTGCCTGATAATTCAGTGTAGTTTTCAAGTCACTATGCCTATATAGTTTTTGTAACATTAAAGGATGAATAGAATCACCGGCAATATTGCCAAAAGTATGTCTGGCAATGTGCATTGTAATCTTCTTGTCTATTTTTGCTTTTTTGGCAATGGATTTTAAGTTATCGTTAAATTTTTTGGTTGCCGTTTTTCTTTTATTATAAATGTCTTTTGCATCATCCAGATTGGCCTTTTTCAATTCAGGAAAAACAAAATCGGTAGCGTGTTTTTTATCATCTCTGTAGAAATCTAAAATACTTAGAACCTTATCTGGAATTTTTAAGGACAGTAGTTTTGAGTTTTTATTCATTCTATAATGAAGCCTATTGTCGTATATGTCTGACCACTTTGTCCAGAGTACATCTGTAACCCGCATTCCTGCAAAATAGAAACTGAAAAGCCAAACATTCCTTGTATGGATTTCATTACAGGTTAGATTATCTAAAGCTTCAATAGCTCTTACCTCAATAATATTCAACCCTATTTTTGTAGTCTCAGGAAACTTAATTTTAATCTTGTCACCACCAAAAGGATATAATTCCCTACTAACTATTTTGAGCTTAATAGCTCTGTTGAACAACAACCTAATGAGGACTAAGATGTTCATTACTGATGTTTCTGAAAGTTCGTGTTTGGCTTTCAAATATATCATCAGCTTTTTTAGGAAGCGTTCGTTAATTTCCTGAAAAGCCAACTGTTTTGATTTATTAAACTTTATGATATAGCTAACCAAAGCACTATCCGTAGATAAGCGGTTTAATTTTTCGGCGATTTCCAATTCGTCCAGATGCTCTTGTGCTAGTTCAAAAAAGGTAGCAGAGTTTCCCGAGGCATATATCTCTTTTTTGATTTGGTTGGCAGATGCATCTTTATGCTCGGATTGTAAGTCAATAAGTGCTTTATTGGCGTTCGAGAGTTCCTGTGATAGCAACTTGTTTAAACTATCAGCATTTGAATTAGACTTTCTTACTCGAATATTTTTTTCGTCCCAATCCTCTATGTCAATATAATGACCTATATATTGATATGTTGAACGACGATTTTTTGTAATTCGAACAGCTAATGGGTAAAGCCCTTTACTGTTTGGTTTTTTACGTAGAACTATCTTTGCGTTTGATGACATAATTGACCTGTTTTGAGTACGAAAGTCAAATCAGGTACAACATAGGTACAACATTCCATTTTGAATGTATTCCTTTACCTAAGTACACCATAAAGATACGAAATTATTGTTCTTTTCAGGTACAACATAGGTACAACAAATGTTGAAATCAATTGATATTAGATGATATTAAAGAAAATGTAGAATCGTATAATCAATTGAAAATGAATGACTTTGTTTCAATTTGGTGCAATATACGCTAGACTTAGGATCTAGTGCCGCGAGGTGTGAGAGTTCGAGTCTCTCCGCCCGTACAAAAAAACCTTCTCAATTTGAGAAGGTTTTTTTTATTATTATACTCTCAAGCTTTTTCTCAAAAAAATCCCACCTTTATATTTCTTCTAGATATAATTATTTTAGAAAAAAAAGAATTGATATATCAAAATTACCCCTTTAGTGTTCAATTGTTTGAATGAAAATTTCAATTGGAATTTCAGTATTTACGAAGTATCTATTAAACGCTAAGTGTTTTATTGGGATTAATACATCCTATCTCCCTTATTAAAAAAAAGTCATTTATTTATATATTTGAGTAATTGCATTTAAACTCAATACTAATCTTTTCAAGAATTTTCTATTAATTTTTTTATTTTTTAAATTAGTTGCTAAAACATGTAATTAATCATAATGAAATAATAGTGTATTTTAAAAATTAATTTAAACATTTTATATGAAAATCAATGATAAAGTTATCGTAATTACAGGAGCAAATGGAGGAATCGGAAGTGCAATAGCTCGTAAACTTGATAGAGAAGGTTGTTTTTTAGTATTGACTGCTAGAAGAAAGGAGTCTTTAACAGAATTAAAAGAAGACCTGAAAAATAATCACCTCGAAGTTGAAATGGATGTGACTAATAACAAAAGCGTTTTAGATGCTTTTACTACAATTTTAAATAATGTCGAGACCATAGATGTTTTAGTGAATGTGGCTGGAGTAATGCCTCTCACGTACTTAAAAAATCTTCACTTAGATGAGTGGCTAAATACAATAGAAGTAAATGTGAAAGGTATCTTAAGAACTCTACACGGAGCACTTCCTATCATGAAAAAGCAAAAAAAGGGACATATTGTAAATATTGCCTCTGTTGACGGAAAAGAACTTTATAAAGGCGGTGCTGTCTATGGAGCTTCAAAAGCCGCTATCATAGCTCTTTCTCGAGCAATGAGAATGGAACTTTCTCCAGATTTTAATATTAAAGTAACTTCCATTGAGCCTGGAACCGTAGATACAGGCCTGAGAGAGGACATTACAGATACTGAACTTTTAAGTGATAAAGACTATGGCGGAGATGAGCCTATGTTAGATCCCGAAGATATAGCTAGAGCCGTTCTATATGTTATTTCCGAACCTCATCAATCCAATATTAATCAACTCACCATAAAGCCTACTGGCAAATCATAAAATGAAATAGTACCATTGATATAAATACAAAATAGTTTCCTGATTGTTTAGCACATTTTAAGTTTAGTTTTAAACACCACACTACTTTATCTACTATAGCTATTTAACTATAATGACAAATCCTATAACTGAATTTACTATTTTTTCTCATTGTCATAATATCTTGATAAAAAATAAGGCTCCTTATCACTGAATATTGATTCAGAATCAAGTTATTTTAAAACAATGATTTATAGCAACATTTCATAATTCTCGATTTTCAGAAAACATTCACATATTATGAAAGAGGGTGTTAACTTCTTGTTATATTTATATACTTTTCGATATCATTAACTTTCTCTATCTCGGAAAACTATTATTTTAGATAGTATAATCTTTTATATCAAAATTTTATAGCTTTAAGATTCGAACCTATATTAGCAGAGGGAATTGCCCAAGTTTCCTATTTTTTATGTGACGAAAGCACAGGTTATGCAGCTGTTATCGACCCTCGTCCTGATGTCGAAATTTACTTGGAAAAGGCTAGGTTATACAGAGTAAGCATTACACATATTTTTGAAACTCATATCCATGCAGATTTCATGAGTGGCGCATGCGAATTGGAAAGTCGTTGTAAAGGAAGTGCTAAGATCTTTGTAAGTGCCGAGGGTGATGCCACCTATCATTTTCCTCATGAACCTGTTAAAGATGGAGATACATTTGAGTTTGGTAAGATTAAACTAAAAGCTAAACATACACCTGGTCATACTCCAGAACATCTTTCTTATTTCTTATTCAATTCCCAAGGAGAAAAGCCTTGGGGTATTATAACTGGAGATTCACTTTTCGTAGACTCCCTAGGGCGACCAGATTTATTAGGTGATGAAAAAACAGACGAATTAACCCAAGCTCTATATAAAACCATGCGAGAAGTGTTTTGTAAGCTAGGAGATGAAGTAATCGTTTATCCTTGCCATGCAGCTGGTTCAGCTTGCGGTCCCGATATAGGTGATCGTATGCATACCACTATTGGATACGAGAAGAAACATAATCCATTTATGCAGATTACGTCTTATGAGGATTTTGAAAAGGCCATCCAGGATAATGCTCCTCCTGTCCCAACCCATTACCCCAAAATGAAAAAAATAAACGCTAAAGGCCCCCAAACTTATGGTCATACGCCTCTATTAAGGTCTTTAAGTGTACAAGCGTTTGAAAAAGAAATTAAAGCGGATACGATTATTATAGATACCCGAGATATGTTAGCATTTGGAGGCGGACATATAAAAGGCGCTCTTAATATTGGGCTACGTCCTATCTTATCGGTATGGGCTGGTTGGTTAGTGGACACTAGGACACCTATATTACTAATTCTGCCCGAAGATAAGGAACTAGTACGAGTCGTGAATCTTCTGTGGCGCACTGGACATACCAATTTTAAAGGCTATTTAGCAGGAGGTATGCGCTCTTGGCAAGAAGCAGGTAAACCTATTGAAAAATTGCCTCAACTGAGTGTGCTTGAACTCAGTCAACAGAAAAATCAATATCATCCACTAGATGTTCGTAAGCATAAGGAGTGGCAAAACGGTCGTATTCCTAATTCCACACATATTTTTCTTGGAGAATTATCTGATAAAATCAATAAGTTGGATAAAGAAAAGAATTTTGCGGTATACTGTGCTAGTGGCTATAGAGCAAGTATTGCTGCCAGCCTTTTAAAGAAAAATGGCTTTCAACAAGTAAATAGTATTCCAGGTAGTTTTATGGCTTGGAATGCGGCAGATTTACCCATCGAAAATCAATCAAAAAATTAAAAATTATGGAAATGAATATAAAAAAAATAAACGATAACATATCAGTTGCTACATTTGACCCAAATGAAAACAGCTTTAAAACTTTTGCTGATAAAGGTTTTAAGTCTGTTATTAATTTACAGACTGAAGACGAAGAACAAAATGTTTCTTCAAAAAAAGAAGAAACTTTAGCTAATGATAATAACCTGAATTACAAACACTTTGGCGTTTCTAAGGATAACCTTTCACAATCTATGGTAGATAATTTTCGACAAGAACTTGAAAGCCTTCCCACCCCAATAGTGGTTCATTGTAAATCTGGAAAACGCTCTGGAGCTTTCGTGATGATGCATATTGAATGTCAAAAGAATATGTCTGGTGAAGAAGTGATTGAACAAGCTGAAAATATGGGTTTTGAATGCGATGTACCAGAATTGGAGCTATTCCTTAAGAAATACGTTAATGAGCATTAAAAATGCTATTAGATCTCTAAATATTTGCCTTTGTATAAGTAAGCTTAAGTTGATAATAATAAAGTTAGTTATTATCTTTAAAAGCTAAATTTATTATTCTGTAAAATTTTTGATTGCTAATAAATAACTTTTATTATTTGCTCTTGTTAATGTACCCCTATTAAAAATAGAAATTATAGTTCTATAAAAAATATTGACAACATTACACATATAAGATTCTTACTGAATAATTGATGACATCTTGACTCGCAGCTATTGCTGAAAAGGGGTCAAGGAAGAAGTAGACTTTTTAAAAGATTAATTCTCGTATGGGACATCATAAATACTAAAAACATAAAGTAAAAAATATACATACAAACCAAATAATTAAGTGGCACAAATAAAAATTTAGAAGAAATTAACCGAAGTAGAAAGAATCCACAAAAATACTTTTATAAAAGAATTAAGATATTAATGTGTAGATTTGAAAGACATATAAAACTGAAAGAATGAATGCATCAAAAATTTCAGCTTATCTAGTTGTGAGTATTACTTTACTACTTCCATCCACTATATACTCCCAATTTGCACCTCCTTTTCTGATTAAATCAAATACAGGTTCGATAACTAATATTATTACAGCCGATCTTAACAATGATAATTTAAACGACCTTATAATCACTAAAAAGTTTTCTGCCACTAGCCTCATTTCTTATTATTTAAATCAAGGAGGGCTCAATTTTGGTCCAGAAGTTACAATTACAACAGGCAATAGCCAAATTACTAATATTTCAGTAGGAGATTTCGATAATAATAGCTGGTTGGATATAGTAAGTATTGGTGATGCTACAAATTCTGTAACTCTATATATGAATACTGCATTATCATTTTCTACTCAAGTACTCGATACATTTAATTTTTTTGAAAGTGATATTGGGGTAACTGATATAGATAATGATAACGATCTTGATATTGTTGCTATTGGAGGTACAACTTTTAAAGTATACTACAATAATGGAATGGCCAGTTTTTCTTCTCAAACTATACCAGGACCGATAGAAGATTTTTTTGATATTACTATTAATGATATTGACGCCGATGGTTTTAATGATGTGATTACAGGTGGAAGTAATATCTCTGTATATAAAAACAATAACGGGATATTGAGTTATGATATGGTACGAAGTAATCAAATACCCAGTACTTTTAATTTACTCGTACGATTAGTAGATATTGACAGTGATGGCGATAAAGATTTATTTAGTGAGAATAACAACTCATCAGGTATAAGATGGATGCAAAACGATGGAAATGGTAATTTTACAAATCTTCAGATTATAGATCCTACAGCTATAAACATAAGATCAAGTACTTTTGAAGATTTTGATAATGATAACGACTTAGATTTTATTATCATTAAAAATTTTAATCTTTATTTATATACTAATGATGGTTTTGGTAATTTTAGTTCGCCTATTCTTTTTCAAGATCCTTCTACTATTATTAGTGTAATCGAATCTAACGATATGAATAATGATGGGTTAGCCGATATCATTTGGTCAGCAGACCTGTCCATACAGGAAAATAATACTACATTGTCTAATAAAGAAAATTTAGTGGATAATGAATTGATAAAAATTTATCCAAATCCATCAACTGAAGATTTATTTATAGAAAGCCCTCAAAAAGGAATTCTAACGGTATTTAATACACAAGGGCAAATGATTTTTAAGAATTTACCAGTAAATAAAGGAGTCAATCATATAAAAATCAAATTGGAACCCCAAGTATACTTTTTCCATATATATTTAGATACAGATACAATAATAAAGAGAGTTTTAATTAAATAAATACTCATAGCTTTATAACAACAAGCTATAAGTACTCGTTTCTCCACTTAATTCTATAAAATTTTGAAAATTTTAATTCTGTTATATCTACTTAATTTGGTCACTCCTAAACTAACACTTTTCATAACCTAGACCGTTGTAAATTAATTAACTTATCAACCTCTGTGTTGTAAACTAAACAAAATTATTTAAAAAAAATCTATTTTTAACTGTTTAATTATTCCTAATTAGTTACAATTTTAACAATTCGTATAATAGAAATTAATTACAATGTAGTTTAACTTTAAGTTTATACTTTCTTTAGGAATTATAACAATATTACTATTTATAATTAGTGGATTTTTAAAATAAATTAACTTTATTGATGATTATGCAAAATTTCGCTTATTTCTATTAACTTTCATTAGGTTATTAAATACTATATTATTTACTACCACTTACATATTTATAAAAAAATGATTACAAAGTTGATAAAGGAATTGTTTATAGTGGCTTAGCTCGCATGTATTATGAGTATGGTTTTATAAAACAAGCTAAATCAATTGTAGAAATAGCTAAAAAACTCATCCAAAATGATAAGTACCTTTTAAGAAAATTTCTAAGTTTAGAAAATAATATAAATAACTATTAGATTAGGTGATTATTCTGAAGCAAATTAATTCTAGAAAAAAAATTGACAACAAATAGACCTAAAGCAAATTTAAAATTAACTTTAATTGATTGGGTGCTTGAAGCTATCTGCTTACTCTCTATTGTCGGGATTTGGTTATTGACCCTAGTCTCCTACTGGGAACTTCCAGAAATCATCCCGATACACTATAATATAACGGGAGATGTAGACAGTTTTGGCCGTAAAATTAATATTTTGAGCTTACCTGTTATCTCAACTATCATATATATAGCTCTAACAATTTTAAATAAATATCCTCACACTTTTAATTATTCACACAATTTAACAGAAGAGAATGCTTCTGCCAAATACAGAATCACTACCCAAATAATTAGAATTATAAAGCTAATAAGTATATTTACTTTTACTTGGTTAGTTTGGGAGACTATTCAATATGTAAATGAAAATACGGAGCGAGTTAAATTTTGGTATAATTTTATACCACTTGTTTTTTTCCTTATTCCGATTATTTATATTCTACTTCTCATTACAAATAAAACAAAGTGAGTCTCTCTAAACACAAAGATTAAATTCATAAATTTTTACTTGCTTGCTAAATAGATATCAATCATATTTGTCTGGTTTAATTTTTAAGAAAATAATTATCTAGATTGTTTTAGCACTTCGTAGTCTACATCGACCCAATTTTGAGAATCTATAAAATAAATACTAACTTTTTTATCCAAATCAATTATGAAAAAACAATTACTAATTATTACTACTTGCTTATTTACATTATTCAGTATAAATGCACAAGATAAGGGAGATTTTGAATTCGGGGGACATTTAGGATTAAACCTAGCTAATGTTTCTACCATTTATGGACAAGATAATTTAAAATCCAGAGTAGCTTTTAATGTTGGAGCTTTAGGGGAATATTATTTTTCTGATAGATGGGGAGTAAAAATGAAAATTATATACGATAGTAAAGGATGGGCTGACGGTTTTATTACTAATGAAGATACTGATGTAACTGTTATTACAGACTTTAAACTTAATTATATTACTGTTCCTGTGATGGCCAATTGGCATTTTGGGTCAAGAAGAAATTGGTATTTAAATTTTGGACCTTACGCAGGTTTTTTAATTAATGCTGAAGACTCTGAATTAGAAATAGACGTTAAAGAAGCTTTTAATACAACTGAATTTGGTCTAGCTTATGGTATTGGTTACAAATTTAGCTTAAATGAAAAGAGTAAGCTTTTTGTAGAATATGATGGACAATCTGGATTAACTGATATATTCGAAGAGAATGGTGGAGATTCAGTGATAAGTAATAGAAGTAGTTTCAACCTTGGAATATTATTTATTTTATAAACAAAACAGGTTTAATTAAACCTTTCTTGAATACTGTATGTGAAAGTATAGGTATTCTTAAAAAAGGGCTAGGTTTTTATTTTATTCAAATAAAAACCTAGTCCTTTAAATATTAAAAATAAATTTTACACTCTGGTAACATCCCTTTAACTCTTGCTTTTTCACTATCACTAAAAGAATTTCCCACGGCTATTAATGTTTGAAGATTTTTTAAACCGCTAAGTTTTTCTGGAAATTTCGCTAAATCATTGTTAGAAATTATAAGCATTTCTAACGATTTTAATTCTGAAAAGCCCTTTGGTAATACGGTTAATTCATTATTATTTAAAATAAGAGTTTTTAGATGACGTAATTGCTTAATCTCTTCTGGTAATTTTTTTAATTTATTATGTTCTAAGCTAAGTTCCTGTAAAGACTTAAGCTCTGCCCATTCTCTATCAAATTCATGAAACTGATTAAAACCAAGTTTTAAGGTTTTCAAGTTTTTTAATCCCTGTATGTTTTGCGGCAAATAACTAAGTTGATTGTGTGCCAATTCTAGCACCTCTAAACTTTTACAATCACCTATTTCTTCTGGCAACGCCGTTAATGAATTTGAAGACAAATGTAAAAATTGTAATTTCTTTAGTTTTCCTATAGATCTCGATATTAGTGTAAGAGAATTGTCTGCTATATCTAGTGATTTTAAATTATCTAGTTCGCTTATTTCTTGAGGCAAGTACTGGAAGGAATTTAATTTTAAGTTAAGTGTTTCGAGTTTCTTTAGTACGAAAAGAGATGACTCCCAATGTGATAAATGATTTCGCATTAAATTTAAAAACGTTAATTCTTGAAATTCTATTAAATCTACTGGAATAAAAAACAATTGTTGGTCTCTTAAATTAAGACTCTTCACATCATTTTTTTCCGCTACAGCGACATCTAATTTATCATAAACTTTATCTTTTAACAGATTTGCACTCTGTGAGTAAATAGAATGTGAGCACAAACTAAATCCCCAAGAGAACAAACAAATTATCAAAGTATTTTTAAAGTATTTCATACATATAATCTTTAAATGAAAAAAAGGACCGATGCTTTGCCCTCGCACCGATCCTTACCATAAACATGGTTGAAAAAAATTTTTAGTTAGATTTTAATACTTTATATCTAGCTGTTTTATTTCCAATTTTTACCTCAACGATATACAATTGATCCGAGCTAGAAAACTCAGTAAAATCAAGTCTTATCTCTTGCTTGCTTCCTGTAGTTTGCATTCCGTTGACTTCGGTTACTTTTCTTCCTAAAAGATCAAATACCTGAATTTCTATATCCTGACCTGAAACATCATTTATTCCTACAAATACATTTCCTTGTGTTGGGTTAGGATAAATACTTACGATATCTTTCAAATGATTTACTGCAGTTAGTTCATCTTCTACAACGATATAATCAGTTTTAATCACTTCATTATTTCCTGCAACATTAGTTGTCTTTAATGTTACCGAGTAAATCCCTTCTGTATCATATGTAATCATTGGGTTTTCATCTGTAGAAGTTGCTGGAGTACCACCCTCAAAAGTCCATTCCCAAGCCGTTGGATTGTTAGAAGTAAGATCTGTAAAAGTAACTACATCACCTTCTTCAACTAGAACTTCATCTGCCATAAAATCACTTACGGGTGTTTGGGCTCCTAAATTTTCATTTAAAGCAAATACAACTGTTGCTGAAGCATTAAATGTTACATTACTAAAAGTAGCATCTTGTTGAGCACTATTAGATCCACTTGGGTGTTGTACAGAAAAGAATCCATATTTAAAATCTGGAGTAAAAGTTAATCCTGTTGGCTCAGAACCTGCAGGCATAGAAGCAAACAACTCTACATTGGGTGTCGTTTGTGTATGATCTGGACGCACTACCCAAATGTAATTATTACCACCATCTTGTAATACCCAAAGGTTTCCTTTATCATCAAAAGTAAGGTTATCATTTCCTCCTCCCCAAGGCTCTGTATAACTTCCTTGTGTAGATGAAATTTCATAACTCATTCCTCCTACAAAAGTTTCAAAATCTGCAACTGTAGATCCGTTGTCTGTAAACCTATAGGTTCTACTTTTTCCTTTAGCAGTGAAGTAAACTTTTCCGTCAAGCGGACTTATTTCACAATCTTCAACTCCGTTAAAATTGGTTCCGCCAAGAGCAGCTGCAGCCGTGGTTACATTATTTCTTTCTGCAGTGGTTGTGTTTGGTACTTGAATCCACTGTGCGGTTGTAGAGGTTGGGTCATTATTTACAAGCGGTGCATCTAAAACTAATACATATAAAGTACCTGCAGATAGGTCTCCAGGAGTGTCCATAACATATTTGTACACACAATCTGTACCACCATCTTCACCATAATATGCTGTTGTAGAATCGTCGCTTACTACCACATTCTCATGCTTCATTCTTCCCATAGCCCAAAGCTTTTCTTGACCATTTCCATAGTCTACCACCTCTGCAGTTGCAGGATTTATTTCAACTAACCAGCCTACATCTTCATAACCATCATTATTAACATCTCCTGTATTCGTAGATTCTTCAGCGGTAACTACAGTTCCCCAAGGAGTCACACCTCCAGAACAATTTCTTACGGTAGTTACAACATTGCTGCTACTAAAATCTACAGCTTGGGTATTGCTTACTTCCCATAATAAAGTTTGATCGTTAAAGTTAACATCCAATATAGAAACCCCTCCTGGCGTGGTTTCATGATTTACGGCTACATAACCTAATTCACTACTCCCATTAATAGGCACATACCCTGTAAAGTCATTATTTCCAGGTACATTATTACCACTACCATCCATATAAGCATCACCTTGTTTAAAGATCATTTGAAAACGGTGTTCTTGTGGAATTATCATGTGACTTTGTTGAGCGGTAGGAACTATAGAAGTAAAACACCCTATATGCGGATTGCTACAATCAAAATTTGAAACAAATTCGTTTTGAATAAACATATCAAAAGCTAAATCTGAACTAAATCCGTCACGGTTATGTAATTCTATCGCAATTCTATTTACTCCATTTTGAAATGCAGTCTTAGGTACATTATGTACAAAGTAGGTGTTTTCATCTCCACCACTAACAATACTAGACGAGTGTGTTTGGTAATCTATAGTTCCTTGAGGCATATTGTCTCTTATCACTTCTACACCATTCACATAAACTACTGCACCATCATCTCTTTTTAAACCAAACTCTACGATATTTTCTAAATCTGCAAGATCTATGTTAATATCTCTTGTAAAATAGGTCGTGATAAATTTATCACTAGCATCGGGACCAAAAGAGATTTCAGTATCTACAACATCTCCATATCCTAAAGTAGCATAACCTCTAGACCAGTTATCATAATTGTAAGGAAAATTATTCCATCCTGTATTGTCTAAGCTTGTTCCTTCATCAAAATAATTCCAAATGGCACCTTTGGCTAAAGGAAAACTTGCAGGAGATAATGGTGGAATTTCAAAATTTAATTCCATATCAAAAATAAGGTCAGAGCTACTTGCATCTGCTTGATGAAGTTCTACAGCTAATACATTAGTTCCATTTTGTAAAGTATTACTGATGGTTACTGGAGTAAAAGAAGTTTCATTTGACCCTCCAACAGTAGAACTAGCATAAGTACTGTAAGTAATAGGTCCTGTTGGCATATTTAACCTTGAAACTTCAACTCCGTTAAGATAAACTACTACCCCATCATCTTTCATGATGTTTAAAATTAAGTCTCCGTAAATAGAAGCATCTACAATCTGAAATTCGTGACGTAAATAATACGTAGAATACTTGTTATTAGAGTCTGTACCAAAATCTAAAGTGGTAGCTATGATACCATCATTATAACCAAAAGCAGCATTTCCTGTTGCCCAAGCAGATGCATCATAACTTGTATCTTTCCAAGTCGAACCTAAATCTACACCAGTATCATTATAAGACCATACGCTACCCGTGGTAACGATAGAATTATTTGCTAGTGCAAAAGAATTGTTACACTCCTCATCATCTATATGAGGATTGTTAATGTTGTTTGCGTGTAAGCTCAAGCAAACTGCAAAAAGCATACAATACATTAAAAAGGAATTTTTTTTCATGGTAGAAATTTTGAGGTTTTTTATTTCGAGATAAAAATAGAAGTTGAAATTCTACTAGGATCAAATTCCGCTTTAAGCTTATTTTATATAAAAGTTAGCTAGGTTAAGTTAGCCTTAGATTAAAGTTATGAATGTAAAATCCCTGTTAAGCAGTTCTCTATAAAAAACTTAAGAACAGATGTTTGCACAAAATCACTGATTTAACTTTACTGCTTCTTTCCCATTCAAAGATTTTATAAATGCTATTAAATCTTGTTTTTCTTTATCTGAAAGATTTAAAGGATCTGGAGATAAGGTTTGATTAATCACTTTTAAGCCTTTCCCTTCTCCTCCACCATCATTATAAAAATCAATAACTTCCTCTAAAGTAGTATAGGCTCCATTATGAAAATATGGCGCTGTTAGTCCAGTGTTTCGCACGGTTGTGGTTTTAAATGATTTTTCATAGATCCACGCTTTTTCGTTAGAGATGCTATTTTGCCACCTTCCTTCGTCTGTATCTAGCAAAATTTCTTTTTCTTTCGGATTTTTTAAAACTCCCAAAATTTCACTTTCAGAATCGCTATAAAAAGGAGGTACGAGACCCGAAAAAGTAGGTGGAAAATGACAGGTAGCGCAATTGGCTTTTCCCATAAATAAATTAAAACCATTTTTTATATCTTTTGATAATGTAGCATTTTCATTATTTATAAATTCGTCAAATTCACTATCAAAACTGGTTAGTGAAAGCACATAAGAAGATAGAGCTTTAGAAAAGTTTTCTCTATTAATTTGATCTTTACCAAAAACCTTTTCAAAACTACTAGCATATGCTCCATTATTTGTCAATTTTTTTAAAATAGCATCATAAGCAGTATTAAATTCTTCTGGATTAAAAATAACATGCTCTGCTTGCTGTTCTAACGAAAAAGCTCTTAGGTCATAGAAAAACCGTTCGGCATAAACTGCATTAAGTAAAGTGGGAGAATTTCTTAACACCGTGTTCCCTTCTATATTACTTAAAGATTTAGGCTGTCCATCGGTAAACGCTAGCTTAGGATTATGGCAAGAAGCACAACTTATTTGTCGATTCTCGCTTAATGCGGAATCATAAAAAAGTTTCTCTCCTAGACTATTTAAGGCTTTAAAGTCTTCTTCTTTTTTTAATTCCGTAAAGAAATAAGGGTTGAGAAAATCTTCTGAAAATATAGATTCACTCTTAGGATTCCACGCAGAAACATAAGAGAGAAAGTCGGGAACTTCTTTGTCATCTAATTCTCCTAATTTTTGATATAAAGGATTAATATAGGCTTTTAAAAACACCAGTCTATCAAAATCTTCAAAAGAAATAGGTTGTTTTAAGTAGTGAATAGATTTAGAAAAAAGATTGATTACATCTTTCAATTCTTTTGACGGGGTATGCTGGTAAAAATCTTTTAAAAAGGCATTCATAGCTTCCATTGAAACTCTTGCTTCTTCTATAACGTTGAGTGAACCTGGAGTATCAAAACCCGTAACTCCCAATGTAAAAATTCTAACCAACCCCAATCGCATAGCAGCAATTTCGTTCTCGGGTTCAATCGTTTTTGTTTTTAAACCTTTATATAATAGTTGATAAGCATTGAAAAGTTTCCTACTGTTAGTAGCGATTAGATTAGCGTTTAAATCTTTCTCATCTTCGTGAACTAATTCATCTAATACCTGTAAGCCTTCCGGCTGAATAACATCAGGCAGCATACCCGATTTTTTTATATGTAATAAAGGAGCTCCATTAATATGTTCGTTTACATATTCCTGATGGTAAAAAGCAAAGAAGAACTCAATCTTTTTATAAGAAAATCGAGCCAATTTAACTGCCGCCCTTACATTTTCAATTTCTGTTTTATTTAATTTATAAGCATTAGCAGTCGTATCTAAATGTACCAAAGACGCTTTTAGCTCATCTGCATAAACCCAAAACCTATTGCTTTTATACTGATAATCAGTTTTTTCAGAAAAAGAAGAAAAGACAAAAAATAGCATAACAAGCAAGCAAGACAAAAAAAAACTAAGTGTTTTAAAAGAAAGTCGCATAAATGAAAAAGGTTATGCGGTAAACTTAATAGAGTAATTTTAGGCGTAGATTATCTAAAGATTATCAAAAAATTAAATTGCTTACTTAATTGAATAGAAACCACTTCTCTTTTCTACTTCTTGAGTCAATCTCATTCCTTTTTTTGTTATGCAGAGAAAATCGTAATTTTATCATTAAAACTATACTATGAAAAAAATTACAACACTATTTCTCTTTTTAGCTTGTACGTTGATAGTTTCAGCTCAAAGCTATACTACTCCAAATAATGGAGGAAATTACGATTTGAACGATATCTTAAATCTGAGTCCGAGTACATTGAGCTACAACGGAACGGAGTATACCTTAACTGAAGATTTAATTATAGCTTCTACCGATACTTTTACAATTAGTACTCCCGAGACATTAAATATCGCTGCTGATATTTTAATTACCATTGAAGGTACTTTTACTTGCGATGCAGGAAATGATCAAATTGTCATCAAAGCAGTCGATAATAATGCTCCTTACGAGGGTTTTCGATTTGAACAAAATGCCGATATTCTTATTAATAATACCTCTATTACCTATGGTGGAGGTCTAAGAGTTCTTACTCCTAACTTTACCTTAACTGAAAGTTTTTTCTCATACAATGTATCTGGTGTAGCTACCGGTGCTGTGGTTTCCTTATCTTACGGATCTCCACTTATAGAAAACAATAATTTTATTTTTAATGACCTGCCTGCGATTTCATCGGGAGCTAATCAAACAGTATCTGCAACTATTAAAGGAAATTATTTAGAAGGAAATAATCAATCTAATCAAAATAGACCACAAATAAATATGGGGGCTACCGGATTAGATACCCTAAGAATAACTAACAATACCATATTAGGCGATGCTTCTTTAGATCAAGTTGGAGGAATTGCAGTAGCCAATCTTTTGGGTGGAGAATTAAGAGCTATACTTGATGATAATACTATTACCGATAACCGTTACGGAATAACCATCGCTGGAGGAAATTCTTTTGCTTACATAAGAAACAATATTATTAAAAATAACAACACTCAAAACATTCCTTTTTCTGGCGGTAGTGGTATTTCTTTAAATTCAAGTGCAGAGACTCAAACAGTTGTTGCTAGAAATAATGAAATTAGAAACAACCTTTGGGGAATCACCCTAATAGGAGAAGCTTCTATCGATTTAGGAACTCTCAATGATCCTGGAAATAATATTTTTTCTGAAAACGGTAATAATGGAGTTGTTTACGCGCTTTATAATAATACCGATAATACCATACAGGCTGTCTACAACTGCTGGGAAGAAGATATTACCTTGAGTGATGCTAATGCAGTTGAACCATATATTTTTCATCAAACAGATGACCCATCTCTAGGAGAAGTAATTTTTACGCCTTTTAATTGTGCCGATTTTAGTGCTTCTTCTAACGAGACTTTACAAATTAATGTTTACCCCAATCCTTCTTTTGGAAACTTTTCTATAGAAAACACACAGAACTTTCAACAATTAACGATCTATAACCTTAACGGAAAAAAGATAAAAACATTTTCATTGACAAACAACATTAATGAGATTAACACAGATTTATCTTCTGGGCTTTACCTATTAGAATTTAAGAATAGTAAGAAAAAAGCTTTTACAAAATTGATCATTCAATAAGAGGTAAAATTTAAACTGTCTACAAAAAGAAAAGTGAAAACTTTTCTTTTTGTTTTTAATAGCATTCTATCTTTGTCGTATGCGAAATGTATTTGATGTTATTATTGTGGGTGGTGGTGCAGCTGGCTTTTTTACCGCCATTCAAATTGCCGAACATAACCCAAACAAAAATATTCTAATTCTAGAACGTGGGAAGGAGGTGCTTACCAAAGTAAAAATTTCTGGCGGAGGGCGTTGTAATGTAACTCATGCAGAGTTTATTCCGCAAGAATTGGTAAAAAACTACCCTAGAGGAGAACGTGAATTATTAGGTCCCTTTCATCAATTTATGACAGGAGATACGATTGAATGGTTCAAAAGACAAGGTGTAGAACTTAAAATTGAAGAAGATGGAAGAATGTTCCCTGTATCTGATTCTTCCCAAACCATCATCGATTGTTTCTTGCAAAGAACCCAAGATTTAAACATCAAAATAAAAACATTAGAACCCGTAAAAGATTTTGTAAAAGAAGGCGAATTATGGAAAATAACTTGTAAATCTAGCCATTACCAAGCCCTACAACTGGTTATTGCTACAGGTAGCAATCCAAAAATATGGAATCAACTCCAGCATTTAAATCATCAAATTATAAGTCCTGTCCCTTCCTTATTTACTTTTAACACCAGAGATTCTCGTGTAGAAGGTTTAGCAGGAATTAGCACTTTTGCTTCCGTTAAGGTGGTTGGAGAAAAATTAGAAAGCGAGGGTCCTTTACTTATTACGCATTGGGGGTTTAGCGGACCTGGAATTTTAAAACTTTCGGCATGGGGAGCTCAAAGGCTTTTTGAGAAAAACTATCAGTTTCAGTTAGAAATTAACTGGCTTGGCTACGCTTCCGCGGAAGCGACATTAGAGCAACTTTTAAAATTAAAAAAGCAAAATCCTAAACAACAAATGGCTACCTACGCCCAATTTGATCTACCTAAACGTTTATGGCAAAAATTAGTAGTGGCCAGTATTCCCGAAAATAGAATTTGGGCAGAAGTAAGCCATAAAGAATTACAAGCTTTAGTAAAAGAACTAACACAAGGTGTTTATCATATTCAAGGAAAAAGCACTTTTAAAGAAGAATTTGTAACTGCTGGAGGTGTAGAATTGAAAGAAATTAACTTTAAAACCATGGAAAGCAAATTACACGAAAACCTATTTTTTGCTGGCGAAGTAACCAATATAGATGCCATAACAGGCGGATTTAATTTTCAAAACGCTTGGACAAGCAGTTTTATAGCCGCTCGAGAAATAAGCAATAGGTAATGAAAAAACACCTGTTTATTCTAGCTTTATTTATCGCCATATTTTTAGGCTATGTTTTTCCTCAACTTTCTGAAGTTTTACCGCTAGCAATTATAACCGATGTGGGAATTGGTTTTATTTTTTTCTTCTACGGATTGAAATTATCTACTGCCGAACTTAAAACTGGTATGCGCAATTATAAACTCCACATCTTAATTCAAGTGGCTACTTTTGTGATTTTCCCCTTACTGGTATTAACTTTCTATCCTTTAGTTACAGAAGGAGAAAACCAAACCTATTGGTTAGCTTTTTTATTTTTAGCAGCATTACCTTCTACAGTATCATCTTCTGTCGTGATGGTTTCATTGGCTAAAGGAAATATTCCTGCAGCTATTTTTAATGCTAGTTTATCGGGAATTATTGGTGTGGTGATAACTCCGCTATGGCTAAGTTTTTTTATGGAAGATGCTCAGGGAAGTATTTCTTTTTACGATGTAATCGCAAAGCTTAGCATACAAATTTTACTTCCTCTTTTCTTAGGATTCGCATTGCATAAATTCACCAAAGCTTTAATAAATAAATACAAAAGTAAAATTACAATCTTTGATAAAAGTGTTATTGTACTTATTGTATATAACAGTTTTAGTCATTCCTTTAAAGCTAATATTTTTAACGGATTAACTGTTTGGGATTTCTTGGCGATACTAACTGGAGTAGCTATTCTCTTTTTTACAGTATATTATTTAGTAAATTATATCTCTAAGAGATTACATTTTTCTAGAGAAGATCAAATTACAGCCAAGTTTTGTGGCTCTAAAAAATCTTTAGTGCACGGGAGTGTTATGCTAAAAATTCTATTTGGCAATTCGCCTAATGCTGGTATTTTTCTAATACCTATTATGCTTTATCATATTTTACAATTAATTGTCATTGCTATTTTTGCCAATAAATTAGAACAAAGAAACATAACAAATTATTGATTTCTTCAGCAATATTAACGCTTGACATCTTCTAGAATAAAACCCTCTATCTGTTGATTTTCATCTTTCGTATGAAGGACTGCAATATCGCCTGTAGCTTCAAATATCACCGCTCTAACCTGATTTAGTTCTAATACATTTGCTTCGCGAAGTTTCGATTTTAAATCGTCTAAGGTAACGTGAGATTTTTTTAAATTCTCATGTAAAATTTCTTGTCCGTCCATTAACAATACAGGCTTATTATCAACTAATTTTTGGAATTGCTTATTTCTTCTTAATAAAGCGACAAATAGTTGTAACACATATACCGAAGCCAATCCTACAGCACCTTGCAATAATGAAGTAGATTTTGATAATATGGTTGTTGCTAAAATAGAACCGATGGCTACCGTCATAGCAAAATCAAAACTAGACATTTTTGAAAAGCTACGTTTACCCGCTAAGCGAGTATAGACAATCGTACAAATATAAATTCCGATTGCTGTCAAAATTATCACATACAACGATGTAGCCGAAGCCGTAAACCATTCTTTCATAATATTCTTTTAATTGAGTCTCCAAATTTCATAGTTAAGCAATGTAATAAATGCTAACCAAATTAAATAGGGAATTAACAAATAGGCTGCAAATGGAGAAACTACTTTAAACCATTTAATAGTAAAAATTACCAGTATTAATAGGGAAACAATAATAAGTAAACTTAGTATAGGCAATTTAAAACCAAAGAAAACAATAGACCAAGCTGTGTTGAGTAAAAGTAGAAAACCAAAATGATACAAAGCAGTTTTAACCCAAGCGTGATGCAAGCCTTTATTCCATACCAACCCCAATGCTATTCCCATTAAGATATATAATACGGTCCAAACGGGACCAAATATCCAGCTTGGAGGTTTAAACGTAGGTCGTTGAATATTTAAATACCAATTATCAAACCCAGATTGAGTTACAATAGCTCCTATAAATCCTATTAACAAACAGACTAATATAGATATCGAAATATGTTTTAGCTTACTACTCATATCACCTAAAGGATTAGACAAGTGTAATTTATAAATTTATTTTTACAATCTCATTAAAAATGCACTTATGAAGATTATATTTGCACAAAAAATGCGGTTATGCAAGAGCAGCAATTTATTCCATCTAAAAGTTATCAACTTCCAGAAAAAGGAGAAGTAAAATGGGAATCTCCTAGTAATATTGCTTTGGTAAAATATTGGGGAAAATACGGCGAACAATTACCTAAAAATAGTTCGATTAGTTTTACGCTTTCTAATTGTAAAACCACCACACATCTAAGTTACCAAAAGAAAAATAGTTCTAAAAAATTTTCTTTTGAAGTATACCTTGACGGAAATAGAACCAAAAGTTTTGAACCTAAAATTGAGAAATTTTTTGAACGTATAGAAAAATACCTTCCATTTCTCAAAGATTATCACTTTAAAATTGAAACCCAAAATTCTTTTCCGCATAGTAGTGGAATAGCTTCTTCTGCCAGCGGAATGAGCGCTTTAGCTTTATGTTTATTAGCATTAGAACGACAAGCAAATTCCGCTATGACGGATGATTTTTTTAATCAAAAAGCTTCATTTTTAGCTCGTCTAGGTTCTGGGAGTGCCGCAAGAAGTATTAAAGGAAACTTAGTAGTTTGGGGAGAACATACCGCAGTAAATGAAAGTTCTAATTTATACGGGGTAGAATTTTCTGATAAGGTTCATGAAGTTTTTAAAAACTATCAAGACACCATTTTATTGGTAGATCGCGGAGAAAAACAAGTAAGCAGTACGGTTGGACATAATTTAATGCACAATCATCCATTTGCTGAACAGCGATTTTTACAAGCCAACAATAATTTAGAGAAAATATTACCCGTTTTGCAATTTGGAAACTTAGATGAATTTATATTTATAGTAGAGCAAGAAGCTTTGTCTTTGCACGCTATGATGATGAGTAGCTCTCCTTACTTTATACTCATGAAACCCAATACGCTAGAGATTATTAATAAAATTTGGGAATACAGAAAAACACATAAAAGTAAAATCTCTTTTACTTTAGATGCTGGCGCAAATGTGCATGTTTTATACCCAGAGAATGAAAAAGCTAAAGTTTTAGATTTCATTAAGAATCAGTTAGTTGGTTATTGTCAAAAAGGAATGTATATTTGTGATGAGGTAGGCTTCGGAGCAAAACCATTATAATTAAAAGAATTTTGCTTTAAAGCATTAAATCGATACTATGAAAGGACCACTATTTTATTCAAAGATTTTATTATTTGGTGAATACGGTATTATAAAAGATTCAAAAGGTTTATCAATTCCTTATAATTTTTATAACGGAGCTTTAAAAACTAGTGATTCCCTTAGCGGACAGCATTTAAAATCCAATCAAAATTTAAATCGATTTGCAGCATACCTAAAAGATTTAGCTATAGAAAAACCTAACTTGGTTACTTTTGATTTTGGAGCTTTAGAAAAAGATATCGAAGAAGGAATGTATTTTGACAGTAGTATCCCTCAAGGTTATGGTGTGGGGAGTAGTGGCGCATTAGTTGCTGCGATCTATGAAAAATACGCAAAAGAAAAAATTACGGTTTTAGAAAGTTTAACCCGCGAAAAACTTTTAAGCTTAAAAACTATTTTCGGAGAAATGGAATCATTTTTTCACGGTAAATCTTCTGGATTAGATCCTTTAAATAGTTACTTAAGTTTACCTATTCTTATTAATTCTAAAGATCATATTGAAGCTGCTGGTATTCCTTCCCAAGCAACAAACGGTAAAGGTGCTGTATTTCTATTGGACAGTGGTATTGTAGGAGAAACTGCTCCTATGGTAAATATCTTTATGGAAAATATGAAGCAAGAAGGCTTTAGGCAAATGCTCAAAAATAAATTTGTAAAACATACCGATGCTTGTGTAGACGATTTCTTAAAAGGTGATGTAAAATCTCTTTTCGGAAATATTAAACAACTTTCTCACGTGGTTTTAGATAATTTTAAACCTATGATTCCTAAGCAATTTCATAAGCTTTGGAAAGAAGGAATTGATACCAATGCCTATTACTTAAAACTATGTGGTTCTGGTGGCGGTGGCTATATTTTAGGGTTTACCGAAGATTTAGAAAAAGCCCAAAAAGCTCTAAAGAATTACAAATTAGAAGTAGTCTACAATTTTTAAAATACAATAAATGTCTTCGCAAAAGAGCAAGCATCTGCTGCTAAAATTAGCAAGTTTGTTCTCTGTAGTTAGAGGCTATAATATTTTAGTTATTATAGCGGCTCAATACCTTACCTCTATTTATATTTTAGCGCCAGATAAACCACTAGGCAAAGTCTTATTTGATGTTAATTTGTTTATTATTGTTTTTGCTTCCGCATTAGCGATTGCATCGGGATATATTATTAATAATTTTTACGATACCGAAAAAGACTTAATTAACAGACCGCAAAAAACTTTCTTAGATAATTATATCAGTCAGAAAACTAAACTTTCGGTTTACTTTACACTCAATTTTTTATCGGTTATACTAGCTAGTTATGTTTCCTTTAAGGCGGTATTGTTCTTTTCGGTGTATATTTTTTTCTTATGGTTTTACTCTCACAAGCTCAAAAAATATCCTTTTATAGGTAATTTAACGGCTTCTATTCTTGCTGTAGCACCATTTTTTGTTGTATTCGTTTTCTATCTAAATTTTGATCTAATTATTTTCATTCATGCCACCTACTTATTTTTAATTATATCTATAAGGGAGTTAGTAAAAGATTTAGAGAATTTAAAAGGAGACTTTACGCAAGAATATCATACTATTCCAGTAGTGTATGGAGCTAGGTTTACAAAAAAAATTGCCACTGCATTAGTCATGCTTACCTATATACCTACTCTACTTCTCTTGTTTAGAGATTTTCATATAGGTTATATGTATTATTACTTTTTAATAGCTTACTTTTTACTCATTACCTTTCTCTTTTTTTTATGGAAATCTACTTCTAAACTTCAATATACACTTTTGCATAACTTGCTAAAACTTATTATTGTATTGGGTGTTTTTAGTATTTTATTACTTGATATCGACATAGTTCTTAACAGAATTTTTTAAGAAAAATAAATAGTACGATAATCATTTATTTATATTGTACCTTTGCAAAAAATTACCATTATGGGCAACTCAAGAAATACAGGAAAAGGAAATATGAAGAAGAAGGATAAGCCTTTTAATAAAGACAGAAAATCTGCTCCAAAAAATAAAGTAAAAGTAGATCAACAAGTTAAAGATCCTCAAGCAGGAATGCGTCTTAATAAATACATTGCTAATGCGGGAGTTTGTTCTCGTAGAGATGCAGATATATACATCTCTGCAGGAAGTGTACGTGTAAACGGAGATGTCATTACAGAAATGGGCTATAAAGTTAAACTTACTGATGAAGTTAAATTTGACGGAAGAAAAATTACTCCTGAGCGTAAAGAGTATGTACTACTTAATAAACCAAGTGGTTTTTACGTTACCGGAAGCTTAGAAAGAAACAACCGTACTGTTATGGATTTGGTTGCCGGAGCCTCAAAATCTAAACTGAGTCCAGTAGGAAAATTAGATACCAGTAGCATGGGACTATTATTGTTTACTAACGATGGCACTATGGCTAAAAATTTATCGAGTCCCAAACAAGGTATTAGACAGCTGTACCATGTGGAACTTAATAAGAACTTAGACCAAATCGATTTAGAGAAAATTAGAGAAGGTATCACCTTAGAAGATGGTAGTCTAAAGGTAGATGACATTAGCTATGTAGATAATCAACCTAAGAGACAAGTGGGCATCGAACTTAAAAGTACTCGCCAACACATTGTACAGCGTTTATTCAAGAAATTAGGCTATGAAATCGTAAAATTAGACCGCGTAGTTTACGGAGGCTTAACTAAGAAAGATTTACCTAGAGGAAATTATCGTCACTTAACTAAACAAGAAGTGATTAATTTAGGAATGATATAATTATCAATACCTTAAACGTATTAAGAGCCTTTTATAAGGCTCTTTTTTTATGCTAAAATTTAACATTTAGCCTATTCCACAGTAATAAAAAATTGATTTTATTTGTTTCGAATTTAACAGATTTAATTGAACTCTCTTTCAAATTTCGGATTGTTAAAAAACGGGAAGTTTTTTATAACAATAGTTTACAAGGTAAGCAACCGGTTTTTTAAGTTTACTTCCTCTGCAACACTTACTTTCTTCCAGAAGTTAGCTTTTAAGCCAACCTCTAAACTTCAAATTTTACTTTAATTTAAGCTTCATTTATAAATTTATATTTACCTTTTACAGGTATTTCAAGTAATGCTTAATATTTTAAAAACTCATAATGAATACAAAGTATATTGACCTTATAAGTCAAACCTACTATTTCCCTCAAGAGGAATTTAAGTTAAAAGATAATAACTTAGAATTTCACGACATTAACTTAATGGAATTGATCAAAGAATATGGCGCTCCATTAAAGTTTACCTATTTACCTAAAATATCAGAGAATATTCAACGAGCTAAAGGCTGGTTTAATAACGCCATCGAAAAGAATAATTATAAGGGTAATTATAACTATTGCTATTGTACAAAGAGTTCCCACTTTCAGCATGTCTTAGATGAAGCTCTTACCAACGATATTCATATTGAAACATCATCTGCTTTTGATATTGATATTGTTGAGAAAATGATGAAAAAGGGCAAGATCAATAAAGATACCTTTATCATTTGCAATGGTTTTAAACGTGCTCAATACGTTTCTAACATCGCAAGACTAATCAATAATGGGCATTCTAACTGTATTCCTATTATTGATAATTATGAAGAAATAGATTTACTTTCGGAAGAAGTAAAAGACGATTTTAAAATCGGAATTCGTATTGCTTCAGAAGAAGAACCAAAATTCGAGTTTTACACTTCAAGGTTAGGAATCGGTTACCGCAATATTGTTCCATTTTACGAAGATCAAATTAAGAATAATGAGAAAGTAGAGCTTAAAATGCTTCATTTCTTCATCAATACTGGTATTCGTGATACTGCCTATTATTGGAACGAACTCGTAAAATGTTTAAAAGTGTATGTTCGATTAAAAAAAATCTGCCCAACACTTGACAGCCTTAATATTGGCGGTGGTTTTCCTATAAAAAACTCTCTGCACTTTGAGTATGATTATCAATATATGATTGATGAGATTATTAATCAAATTAATAATTTCTGTGAAGAAGCAGAAGTTCCTGTTCCTAATATTTTTACTGAATTTGGTAGCTTTACGGTAGGTGAAAGCGGCGGAGCTATTTATGAGGTGCTTTACCAAAAGCAACAAAATGATCGTGAAAAATGGAATATGATCAATTCTTCTTTCATCACTACTCTACCAGATACTTGGGCCATCAATAAGCGTTTTATTATGTTGGCTATAAACCGATGGGAAGATGAGTATGAAAGGGTTTTACTAGGCGGTTTAACTTGCGATAGCGATGATTATTATAATAGTGAACAGCATATGAACGCTATTTATTTACCCAAATACAAAAAAGAAAAACCTCTTTATATAGGCTTCTTTAATACGGGAGCTTACCAAGAAAGTATTGGAGGCTTTGGAGGATTACAGCACTGTCTTATTCCTAGCCCTAAACATATTTTAATCGATAAAGATAAAGATGGCAACATCACCACAAAATTATTTAGCAACCAACAAAAAAGTGAAGACTTACTTAAAATTTTAGGCTACGATGACAACTAAAAAAAATTATGCTGGCATTCCAGACAAATATGCTCGTTTAGATGAAGCAAAAGTGGTATTAATTCCGGTTCCTTACGATGGGACTAGCACCTGGCAAAAGGGAGCAGACAAAGGTCCGCAAGCTTTTCTAGATGCTTCAGAAAATATGGAATTATACGATATTGAAACACGATCTGAGGTTTACAAAAAAGGAGTTTATTTAACTCCTCCTGTTACCGAAAATACTTCACCAGAAAAGATGGTAGAAGCAGTGCATAAAACCACTAAAAACTACATTAAGCAAGACAAATTTGTTACTCTTTTTGGAGGCGAACATTCTATTTCTATTGGTAGTATTAGAGCTTTTAATGAGGCTTTCCCAGATTTAACGGTGGTACAAATAGATGCTCATGCAGACCTTCGCAAAGAATACGAAGGCTCTTCTTGCAATCACGCTTGTGCGGTTCACGAAGCGAGTAAAACCACCAATCTTATTCAGGTAGGTATTCGTTCTATGGATGGAGAAGAATTGGAGTATATGGATGAAAACCAAGTCTATTTCGCTCACGATCTATATGAGGACTGGATGGATGATGCCATTGGACAAATGACACCTAATGTTTTTCTAACGATAGACTTAGATGCATTTGATCCTTCTATTATGCCAAGTACAGGAACTCCAGAACCAGGCGGACTTTTTTGGTATGAAACCTTAGAGTTTTTAAAACTTATCTTTAAAAAGAAAAATGTAGTAGGTTTTGATATTGTAGAACTTTGTCCTAATAAAGAAGAGAAATCTTCAGATTTTTTAGCCGCAAAACTTTATTACAAAATGCTGAGCTACAAATTTAAATACGAAAACCATAACGAAAATGACGATGAAGAATAAAGGAGCCATATCTCAATTTATAGAAAAATATTACTTGCACTTTAATGCTGCAAGTGTTGTAGATGCTGCAAAAGCTTACGAAGATCAACTTAACGGAGGTGCAAAAATGTTAGTTTCTCTAGCAGGAGCTATGAGTACTGCAGAACTAGGTAAAATATTTGCAGAAATGATTCGCCAAGATAAAGTGCAAATCATCTCTTGTACAGGAGCTAACTTAGAAGAAGATATTATGAATTTAGTAGCGCACAGTCACTACAAAAGAATTCCTAATTATCGCGATTTAACTCCTAAAGAAGAATGGGATTTATTAGAAAAGGGACTTAATAGAGTTACCGATACTTGTATTCCCGAAGAGGAAGCTTTTAGAAGATTACAAAAACATATTGTAAAAATCTGGAAAGATGCAGAAGCAAGTGGCGAACGTTATTTCCCACATGAGTATATGTATAAATTACTATTAAGTGGTGTTCTTGAAGAATATTATGAAATAGACCTTAAAGATTCTTGGATGTACGCTGCCGCGGAAAAAAACTTACCTATTGTCGTTCCAGGGTGGGAAGACAGCACTATGGGAAACATTTTTGCCAGCTATGTTATGAAAGGAGAGTTAAAAGCTAGCACAGTAAAATCTGGAATAGAATACATGACTTTCCTAGCAGATTGGTACACTGATAATTCTAAAAACGGAATTGGTTTCTTCCAAATTGGAGGTGGTATTGCAGGAGATTTTCCTATTTGCGTAGTTCCTATGCTTTACCAAGATATGGAAAGAACAGACACTCCGTTTTGGAGCTATTTCTGTCAGATTTCAGATTCTACTACCAGTTACGGATCGTACTCAGGAGCTGTACCTAATGAAAAAATTACTTGGGGAAAATTAGATTTAGACACTCCTAAGTTTATTATAGAAAGTGATGCTACCATTGTAGCTCCACTTATTTTTGCTTATTTATTAAATATGTAGCACAAGCTAAAATTAAAAAAGCGGAGTAATTTAAAAATGATTTTTTTTACGTTGCTCCGCTTTCTTGTATAACAATATTTATAAGAAAAGCTTTTTTGCGCTAGGGATTAAGGCGATTGTTGAAGCTCTTTAATTTTTGCCTCAGCAAAACTTAAAAGCGACTGCCGAAAGCCCGACCCTTGGGTAGCGCCCAAATAAATAAAATTCAACTATGGATAAAATAGAAAACATTGAGTTAAAATACCTCACCATCGAGGATTTTGAAGAATTAAAAGAAGCTACGGTTTCCTCTTATGGCTCGATGCCTAACTCGTACTGGAAGTTAGATGAAATTGGGCAATTGATTTCACTTTTTCCTGAAGGGCAAATTGTAATTAAAATTAATGGAGATATTGCAGGGTGCGCTCTTTCTATGATTGTAGAATTAGACGATGTAGAAGATCATCATACCTATCAAGATATTGTAGGAGGTGATAATTTTAAAGTTCACGACAAGAATGGAGATACCCTTTACGGAATTGATGTTTTTATTAAACCTGAATATCGTGGTTTACGCTTGGGAAGAAGATTATATGACTACCGAAAAGAGGTTTGTGAAAGCCTTAATTTAAAAGGAATCGTATTTGGCGGTAGGATCCCTAATTACCATAAATTTGCAAAAGAACTTACCCCAAAGCAGTATATTGATAAAGTAAAAGCAAAAGAAATACACGATCCTGTACTCAACTTTCAGCTTTCTAATGATTTTCACCCTGTACGTGTTTTAAAAGGATATTTAGAAGGCGATAAAGCTTCGGGAGAATATGCTGTGTTGATGGAATGGGATAATATTTATTATACTAAACCCACAAAAAAGCCATCGGCGAATAAGAGTGTGGTACGATTAGGTTTAATTCAGTGGCAAATGCGTTCTTACAAAGACATGGATGATTTAATGCAACAAGCTGAATATTTTATTGATAGTCTTGCAGGTTATCGATCTGATTTTGCTTTGTTTCCAGAGTTTTTCAATGCGCCGCTCATGGCAAAATACAATCACCTTTCTGAACCCGATGCGATTCGAGAGTTAGCAAGTTACACCGAGACTGTAAAAGAAAAACTATCTGAACTTTCGATCTCTTATAACATTAATATCATTTCGGGAAGTATGCCTGAAATCATTAATGGCCGCCTTTACAACGTGGGTTATTTGTGCAAAAGAGACGGAAGCGTTGAACGCTATGAAAAAATACATGTCACACCAGATGAAGCTAAAATTTGGGGAATGCAACGCGGTAACGAACTA
Organism: Mesonia sp. K4-1; assembly: GCF_008017825.1. Lineage (NCBI taxonomy): Bacteria > Pseudomonadati > Bacteroidota > Flavobacteriia > Flavobacteriales > Flavobacteriaceae > Mesonia > Mesonia sp. K4-1. The sequence goes on along the minus strand of NZ_VRLS01000043.1, from coordinate 107,565 downwards.
AAAACATTCGACACCGATTGTGGTAAAATAGGTATTCTTATTTGTTACGATGTAGAATTTCCAGAGCTTTCTCGTTTGTTATCTGATGAAGGAATGGACATTCTATTTGTCCCTTTCCTAACTGATACTCAAAATGGCTATTCTCGTGTGCGCCTTTGTGCACAAGCCAGAGCTGTTGAGAATGAATGCTATGTTGCCATCGCTGGTAGTGTTGGTAATTTACCTAATGTTCATAACATGGATATTCAATATGCACAATCGGCGGTATTTACGCCTTGTGATTTTTCTTTTCCGTCTAACGGAATAAAAGCAGAAGCTACACCCAATACAGAAATGATTTTGGTGGCCGATGTAGATGTAGATTTATTACGAGAACTACATACCTTTGGTAGTGTTCACAATTTAAAAGATCGCAGACCCGACGTTTATCAACTCAAGCGAACGAAAAAGTCTTAAGCTTTTACCAAATACCAGACTCGCTTAAATAAATTTTGTTTTATTTGCGAGTCTATTTCTTTATTTATGCACGATTGGATTATCTACAGTATTGGTTTTACCGCGCAAATTCTATTTGCTTCTCGAATTATTATTCAATGGTTTCAATCTGAAAAAGCTAAAAAATTAAAAACTCCAGTCATCTTTTGGAAGCTTAGTTTAATAGCCGCCATTATTTTCTTCTTCTATGGATATTTACGTCGGGATTTTTCAATAATGCTCGGGCAAGCGATTATCTATTTTGTTTTTATACGTAATCTTATTCTTCAAAAAGAATGGAAACCTTCGTCATTTATTTTTAAATTTATTGTGATCGGTTTTCCTTTTTTTGCGGTTTGGTACGGCATTTTTGGTGCTGATATTGATTACAACCTTATGTTTTCTCAGCAAGAAAATAATGGAATTAGTACCTGGCTACTTATAACAGGAATTGTCGGTCAGCTGGTATACACGTTCAGGTTTATTTACCAATGGGTATATTCTGAAAATAAGAAAAAATCTAGTTTGCCTTTAGGTTTTTGGTGGCTAAGTTTAGTAGGATCAGCTATTGTTTTGGTGTACGCTATTTATAGAGAAGATCCTGTACTTTTAGCCTCGCATTTGGGCGGATCTATTATCTATGTACGAAATGTTTATATTGGGATAACATCTTCTGCTTCAGAGTAGGAAAAAATTCCGCGAAAGCGAAAATAAAAAGCACCCCATATTCTATAGTGATAAGTACATAATTCTCTTGAAAGCCATCAATAGTATAAGCAGAATAGCTAAAAAAGGCAACAAAGCTCCACAATATTGCAAAACGATAAGGAGTGAAAATACTCAATAATAAAGGGGTTGCGATGTACCACGGATGCACTGTAGTAGACAAGGAAAAGTAGCAAAAACTACCTATAAGCATTGCACTAAATAATTGCTTTACGGAAGTATTTTTTCTAAAAAATGATAATGCTAGAACGGTAATCAATACGAGTATAGGCAATATTTTACCTAAAGTCGCAATCGTGTTCCAGCCGACCAATTGATAGCCTACCCAACGAAAAAGATAATAGACACTCGCATTAAATTCGAACTTTTGAAACCAAAGTCCGATAGTCTGACTGTAATTTTGAATCAGCTCTTGAGATATAAAAGGTAGAAAAGTAATTGCAACGGTAGTAAATACTACTCCATAGTAGAGACTTAGTTTAAAAAAATTCTTTCTCCAGTCAATGCTTTTATCTTTATTGACAAACCATTGAAACAACAAAGGGAGAAAGAGTAAAGGTAAAAGCTTTACGGAAACCGAAATTCCCAATAAAATGGCTGAGATTAACCATTTATTTTTTATCAAAGCATACATAGATGCTAGAAAAAAGAATAACATTACTCCTTCAAAATGGAGATTTCCAGTAAGTTCTATAAGTATAAAAGGATTTAAAAAGTACCAGAATATATGTTTTGGGTCTTTTCCTATTTTTATTAAGATTTTACGCCCTATAAATAAGATTCCAATATCGGCAGCAAGTATTATAATTCTAAAAATGATAATCGATCCTAAAATGGAGGTTTTAGGAAATAAACCTGCAACTCCAAAAATTAATTGATTGATGGGTGGATAATTACTAAAATTTCCCGCGCTTAACGAACCCATTTCTATTGTTAATGTTTCCGCTTGAGCGATATAATTATAGCCATTCAAGAGGTACTCATTTGGCGTGAATAGGTACGGATTTATGAAATTTGCAATTAACCGACCATCCCAAATAAACCGATAAAAATCTTGTGACAAATTGGGCAATGCTCCAATAAAAACCAATCGAAATAATATTCCAACAAACAATAGAAATTTAAAATTGCCATGATTAAATTGAATTAATTTGTAGGTGAGAAAAAATAATGCGGTGTAAATGGTGATAAGCTTAATAAAATCAAACCTCTCTAAATCGTAAGCGAATGATGCATACAAAACCGATATAATGATTGAAAATAGAAGAGGTATTTTATATTTTATGTAAAGTGCTTTCCACATTAATTTCTATATGACAGAGATTTTAAAATCACAAAACCAAAGCCCATAAAAAGCATGGCATGAAAAATAAGCAATCCAAAATCATTCACTTTAAAAGCACTATAAATAGCAAAACCAAAATAAAGTAGGCATATCACTTCAATAACTTGTGCGAAAGAAAACTCTCTTTGCAAGTATTTATTAGCTTTCCACACCTCTTCTTTTTTAGAAATATTAAATTTTGGGGTTCTTATAAATTCAGATTTCTTACCAAAATGACCTTCTAAAACGGCAATAGAATTATGAACAGAAAGCCCTAACGCTACCGAAAAAAATGTAATAAATAAACCTATAAAATTGATGAAATTTTTGAATCCGCTACCGTGAATTTTGGTATAAGTAAGCCAATAACTTATTAAAAAAATAAAAGTACTTATGCTAAAAAAAGCAAGACCGTAAAATAGAAAGTTCCAATTGGGATGATTGGCTTTAATGTAAAGTATGGGTACACTTAAAATAGCTATAGTAAGTACGATTAAAAACATGCTGCTATTTAATAAGTGAAAAAAACTATGAAATTTAGTTTTCCACGATACTTGAGAGTTTTTGAGAACTTGAAAATATAGCTTTTGAAAATTTTCTGCTGCGCCTTTATTCCACCTAAACTGCTGAGATTTAGCAGCACTAATTGCTACGGGTAATTCGGCTGGAGTCTCTACTTCTTCAAGATATTTAAATTTCCAATTTTTAAGCTGTGCTCTATAACTTAAATCTAAATCTTCGGTTAAAGTATCTCCTTCCCAATTCCCAGCATCGAGAATACAATCTTTTCTCCAAACGCCCGCAGTACCATTAAAATTGATAAAATGGTTACCAAAACTCCTTCCTACTTGTTCTAAAATAAAATGAAAGTCTAAAGCAAAAGCTTGAATACGTGTTAAAATGGAATAGTTTCTATTAAGATGCCCCCAACGGGTTTGCACGACCCCAATTTGAGGATCTTTAAAAAATGGAATTGTTTTTAATAACCAATTCTTTTGTGGTAAAAAATCGGAATCAAAAATTGCAATAAACTCCCCTTTTGCATTTATCAATCCTTCTTTTAAAGCTCCAGCTTTAAAACCTGTACGCTTAACTCTAGTTATGTGTTTTATGTCTAAACCTTCTTTTTTTAAACCTTCGATAATTTGTCGTGTTTTCATCAAAGATTCATCTGTAGAGTCATCTAAAACCTGTATTTCTAATTTTTCTCGAGGGTAATCTATACAAGCTATATTTTTTAATAAACGTTCTACCACATACATTTCGTTATATAACGGAAGTTGTATGGTTACTAAAGGAATTTCCTCACAATTGGAGAAGTCATATTGTAAAGCTTTCGCGAATTTTTTTTTAGATTTTATGTAATTAAAATATAAGCCTAATTGTGCTATGGCATATAAAAAAACCAACACTAAGCATAGACCATATATACCTACAAGGGTTAATTCAAAAATCATTTTTTAACACCATATTTAAAAATCCAACCTAAAATTTTAACTCCGGCCATCACCGCTCCTTTTATTGTTCCCGAAACTTTAGACACACCTATTCTATTTCTATATTTTACAGGAATTTCTTGATAAGAAAAGTCTTTTTTTAATGCTTTTAATTGCATTTCTACTGTCCACCCATAGGTTTTATCTTCCATAGCTAGTGCAAGTAGTTTATGATACTTTATGGCTCTAAACGGACCTAAATCTGTGAATTTTGAACCAAATAAAAGTTTCATTAAAAAAGTAGCTAACCAGTTTCCAAAAATTTGAGGGAGGGTCATAGAACCTGCTTCCCGTAGTCGTTTTACTCTAGCTCCAATTACAAAATCTATCTCTTTTTCTACGATAGGCGCTATGAGCTGAGTAAGCTGCTCGGGATAATCGCTATAATCTCCATCTAAGAATACTATAATATCTGGGGCAGTATCTTGTTCGGCAATGAAATTCATTCCTTTGAGACATGCATAACCGTAACCTTTTCGTGGTTCTTTGAGAACAGTAGCACCAGCTTTGGCTGCGTTTTCTTCGGTTTTATCAGTAGAATTGTTACTTATTACAATAACCTCTTCTACATAATCTGGAATATCCTTAATTACTAAACCTATAGATTCTTCCTCATTAAATGCAGGAATAATCACTTTAATTCTTGGGGTCATTATTTGTGATTCACGTAGTTCATTAAATCTACATCATTGCCCAAAAGTACGTCTTTAGGGTTGATTCTTCTGTCAAGGGAATCGTTTTCTAGTTTTAAAACTCCACGCGGACAAACCTCAGCGCAAATTCCGCATCCTACACAAGAAGAACGTACGATGTTTGCTCCTTTTTGAGCATAAGCGCGGACATCTATTCCCATTTCACAATAGGTAGAACAGTTTCCACAAGAAATACATTGTCCGCCATTTACAGTAATTCTAAACTTTGAAAATAAACGCTGTTGAAATCCTAATATAGCTGCCATTGGGCAGCCAAAACGACACCATACTCGATTTCCAAAAATGGGATAAAAACCAGTACCTATAACTCCGCTGAAAATACTTCCGATAAGGAAACCGTAAGTAGATCTAAGTGTTTCTGCTTGAAATAAAAATAAATTATTTCCGCTAAAAAAATGTATTCCAATTAAGCTGGCTATAATAACCATATAACCTATAGCACCGTATTGAGCATCTTTTTCTAATTCTTTACGCTTAAAAATCATTGCCCAAGCAAATACTACGGTTAACAAACCTCCTAGGAGCAACAAGAAAACATCTTTGGTAAGCCAATATTTTTGAGGATCGTATCCTAAATAAGTATATACTACCGCGGTGGTCATTAAAACCACAAAAACCACCACACTATGAACAACCCATCTCTCTACTTTCCAAGCAAATGTGCTTTTATCACTTAAATGCCTAAAAGAATCTCCAGCAGTTTCGGCTAAGCCTCCACAACCACAAACCCAAGAACAATACCAACGTTTACCATATTTGTAGGTAAGGATTGGAGTAATAATAAAGATCGAAGCTACTCCAAAAATAAGTAATGCAACACCTACAGTTCCTGCACTTATAAAATCATCTACACGATACTGTTCAAAATTATAATAATTGAGAGGCCAGATGTTTTTTAGGTCGTAATAAGGAAGTGAAAACCCTTCCCCATTGAGACGAGCCATAAACTCTGGAATTAAAAAAGCAAAAGCAGTCTGGAAAAACATGACAGAAATAGTTCTAAGCTTTTCATAACGACTGTGACGGTATTTCCATAAAAACTTAATTCCGAAAGAAAGTATTGCCAAGGTATAAAGCGTGCCATAAACAAACCATTGGCTCGCAGGATTGCCACTTAACGCTTTACTTAACGGATCAAAAAGTGCAATTAAACCGACGTTATCACCCTCACTTCTAAGTCCTATTAAGGCAGGGAAAAAATATAAAATAACGTAAAAACCTGTAAGTAAAACCCCAAATAGCCAAGCCCATAAGCCTCTACTAGATATAGATTTAAACCAAACCCCATCATTTTTAATTCCCGCTAATTTATTTTTATACGCTGCTGCGGAAAATAAAACTACTCCGCCTCCTATCCCACCTAAAGCAATGGTTAACCAAAGGCTTTTTTGAGGTAAGTGTACTTGAAAAGCTGCTAGAACTAATATAAGTAAACCCAACATCCCTAGGCTTACTGCCACTTTTTGTAAAGTAGAAAGCGCTTTTGGTGGCTGTCCTCCTAAAGCCATTGATTTTTGAGATTGATACATAGGTAATTATATTACTTTTGAATATTGTTCTTGAAAGGAGGATTGAATTTGCTTCTCAAATTTTCTAGAGAATTCTTTATCAAAATTAGCTTCCTTTAAACAGGAAATCACTTCTTCCAGCTTCATTTGTCGAGATAACCAACGATCTATTACTTCATGGCGCATTCTTATTCCAAATGTATTGATACCTAAGAAGGTTTTATCATCTTTAAGATACTGAATATGAATGGCTTTTTCGTGTTGAATATCTTCCCAATAAAAATTTCCTATATGGTTTTCCGCTTTAGCGAGAACTTGACCATAAGTTTGATACTCGATTTCGAAAAATTTAGCAGAATTATACCAATTCCCTGGCTGGTAAGCTGTTTTATTTTCACAAATGGTTTGAGCAACAGTTTCGCCCATCATTCTTCCCACATACCAAACGGCTTCTATACTTTTACGGTGACTTTGAGGTTCTTTTTGTTCGGCACAATCTCCAATAGCATAAACATCTTTAACGTTGGTTTCTAAAAACTTATTCACCAAAATACCTCTATTAGTTTGTATTCCAGAATTTTTCAAGAAATCAATATTGGGTTTTACTCCTGTACAAATCCCGACGAAATCACAGGGTATTTCTCTCCCATCTTTAGTAACAATAGATTGCACCTGATTATTCTTATTGCCAATAATTTTATCGAGTTCGGTTGCTTCTAAGATTTCAATTCCGTTTTTCTGAATATGTCTAGAGATAAATTGTGCTTCTTCTTTAGGAAGTACGCTTCCCCAAAAACCAGCTTCTCGCACCAAAATACTAACTTCTATTTTTCTGGTATGAAGCATTTCGGCTAATTCAACTCCAATTAATCCCCCTCCAATAATTACCGCTTTCTTTATATGTTGGGAGTTTTTTTCTAGCAGTTCTAAGTCTTGCTTGGTGACTAACCCCTGAACGCCGTTTAAATTTTCACCTTCCCAACCTCTAAAAAAAGTTTGAGATCCTGTAGCTAAAATAAGTTGATCGTAATTTATAGTTTCTCCTTCTTTTGTACGGAGTGTTTTATTATCTACGTTAACTTCCTCTACAAAAGCTTGTAGCAATTGAATATTATTTTTTTTCCAGAAATGGTCTTCATAAGGTTTAGTATGTTCAAACTTCATGTGTCCCATATAAATATACATAAGAGCAGTTCGAGAAAAAAAGTACTCGCTTTCGGAAGAGATGATAAGAATTTCCTTATCGGAAAATTTACGAATATGTCGGGCTGCTGTAACACCAGCAATTCCGTTTCCTATAATAACTACTTTTTCTGGCATTTTATCTATTTATGTAAATATATGATTTTTAAGCTACTGAACCTTGACAACTACTTCCTGCACCAGCAGTACATCCGTAGCAGTGTTGCGAGACAATAATATTTCTATCATTTAAAACCTCTTCATTATAATCTGATATATGCTTTACCTTACTGGCTACTTTTAACTCTAACATTTGATTAAAATCACAATCGTAAAGCCACCCATCCCAACTTACCGAAATAGTATTTCTACACATTACATTTTGTACAGCAGCAGGGTTGTAAGCATTTACTAAGTTGTACATATAATCTTCGTAATTTTCTGAAGCAATAAGGTAGTCTAGAAATCTAGCAATAGGAAGGTTTGTTATAGCAAATAAATTATGGAACTGTATGTTAAAATCTTCGTGCAAAGCTTTTTTAAAATCTTTTTCCATTGCAGCTTGATCGCTAGGCAAAAATGCTCCACTTGGATTATAAACTAAATCTAACTTAAGATTGCTACCTGGCATCCCATAACCGCGCTCATTTAACTCTTGAAGAGCTTTTATACTTTTATCAAAAACACCTTCTCCGCGTTGTTTATCTGTTTTTCCACGTGTCCAATGAGGCATCGAAGAAACCACATGAACATTATGTTTTTTAAAGAAATCTGGTAAATCGTAATATTTTTTATTCGCTCTAATAATGGTAAGGTTAGAACGAACAATAAAATCTTTAACCCCTGCTTTTGAAGCCTCTTCTACAAACCACCTAAAATTGGGGTTCATCTCTGGTGCTCCTCCCGTTAAATCTAAAGTATGTGCTCCTGTAGTTTTAATAACTTCTAGACACTGTTGCATAGTCTCTATAGTCATAATCTCTTTACGATCTGGCCCCGCATCTACATGACAATGCTCACACACCTGATTACACATATAACCTAAGTTGAGCTGAAGTATTTCTAATTTTTTGGGGCGTAAAGGGAAATTATTAGTATTAGAAATTTTATCTATAAAAGTAGGTAGTTCTCCATTTTCGAAGATACCACTCGATAAAACTTCCAATTGTTTATTTGCAAGCGCTAGTTTATTGTTTTGTTTTTTAAGGGACTTCGTCGCCATAAAAGTTAAGATTTTAGATTAAAAATAAGTTTTCTCTTCAGTATTAATGAGAAAGCTTATCATATTTCTTCATCATTTGTACACCATGCACTAATGTTGCTCCACTTTCTATTGCAGCTCCTGCGTGTACGGCTTCCATCATTTCTTCTTTTGTAATACCGCGCTGAAGACCATCTTGTGTATATGCATCTATACAATAAGGGCATTTTACAACGTGTGAAACAGCTAAAGCTATAAGAGATTTTTCTCTTGCGCTTAAAGCTCCTTCTTCAAAAACTTTACCATAATAGTCAAAAAACTTCTCCCCTAATTCTTCACTCCAATCTGTGATTTTTCCAAAATTTCTTAAATCTGCTGGATCGTAATAAGTCTTACTCATAATTATCGTTTTAGGTTATCGTTGAATTTAAATATAGATATTAATCGTTAGCCAACCAATAAACTTACGAACAAGAGCGATATTCAGTTTTAATCTACATAAAGAGTATTGAGTATTTAACCCTAACTAATAAGCTATCAACATATAACGAAGTAGTTTCCTAAGCTGATTTTTAGGAGAATAAATTTCCGTAAAGGATTAAAATTGATAGTTTTTTCGGTTACTATCTAATTTCACAAAAATAAAAAGAAGAATGGTAAAACCCCATAGCCCTGAGCCGCCATAACTAAAAAATGGCAACGGAATTCCTACTGTAGGAAATATCCCTAAAACCATGCCTATGTTCACCAAAAAGTGAATGAATAGTATTCCCGCTACGCTGTAGCCATATATTCTACTAAATTGTGATTTTTGTCTTTCGGCTACAAACAAAATACGTATAAAAAGACACATAAATAATACCACTAAAACACTACTTCCTAAAAACCCCCATTCTTCTCCTACAGTACTAAAAATATAATCGGTGTGTTGTTCTGGAACAAAATTACCTTTGGTTTGAGTACCTTGTGTCCATCCTTTCCCTGTCCACCCCCCACTACCAATAGCGATTTCACTTTGATTGGTATTATAACCAATCCCTTTACTATCTACCTCTTTTCCTAATACAATATTAAAGCGGTCTCTATGTCTTTGTTCGAAAACATTTTCGAAGATATAATTAACAGAAAAGGAAAAAAGCATCGCTATAGTAGCTATTAAAAAATAGTAACTTATATATTTTTTTTTCTTATTTCTTCTAAAGAAAAATATGAGAATCCCTAATGCTATTACTGCTAACGAAACCCAAATGGAGCCAATTAAGAGAGTTAAAATAAATATACTAATAAGGGAAGAACCTATGAGTAAGTAAATTCCCGAAATACCTTCCCGGTATAAAGGGAAAAAGAAGGCTAAATATACTAAAGCACTTCCAGGATCTGGTTGTGGAATGATTATTAAAGCAGGCAAAAAAATGATTAAGAAAGCTCCTACCTGGTGTTTAATTAATTTAATATCTGTTTGTATATCACTCAAATATTTCGCTAAAGCAAGAGCTGTAGCAGCTTTAGCAAACTCACTTGGCTGTAAACTAAAAGAACCAAAACTATACCAAGAAGTAGCTCCGGATATGGTCTTACCAAAAACAAATAAACCTAAAAGGGAGAGGAGTGAGGTTATATAAATTACACTTGCGAAACGTTCATAAAATTTGGCTTCAATAGAGAGGATGAAAATGATTAAAAGAACACTTAATCCTATAAATAAAGCTTGTCTTCCGTAGGTTTGACTCATGTCAAAAAACCCATTTGAAGCGTCATTTAGCGAAGCTGAATAGATGTTCATCCATCCAAAACCTACTAAAATTAAGAAGAGTAAAATCGTTATCCAATCTATTTCTGAAGATTTCCCCATTTATTGATTGATTAAAAAAGGTTCTCCGCTAAGGGGTTTTGCATATTCTTCTTCTAAAGAATTATTTAAAATCCAATCTTCCAAATCGGTTCTTGAAATTTCTTCTTTTAAATACTTCTCGATCATCAGACTGGCAATTCTTCCTGCATATCTAGATCCCCAATATCCATTTTCTACTACTACTGCAATAGCGATCTTAGGATTGTTTTTAGGTGCGAAAGCTACAAAAATAGAATGATCTGTTAGTTGAGTTCTCTCTCCGTCAATTTTAGTAAAATTTTCTGCAGTCCCGGTCTTACCACAAATTTCAACTCCTGGTATTTTTAAAAACTTAGCTGTACCATATTCATAAACTCCGAACATACCTTCTATAATCGGCTCAAAGTTTTCTTTGCTAATAGTAGTTTGTTTCTTTTTTGTGAATTTTTCATTTTTGATGGGACTATCATCAATTTCCTTTAAAATGTGCGGAGTATAAAACCATCCTCTATTAGCAATTGCGGCAGTAAAATTAGCCAATTGAATTGGAGTCGCTAAAACCTCTCCCTGTCCTATCGCGTTAGATAATGTATAAGTTGCCGTCCATCTCCCTCCGGGGTACCATTTATTATAATATTCACCATCAGGGATTCTTCCTGGCTGCCCTACGGGTAAATCATTACCTAGGAATCCGCCTAAACCAAAGCTCTCTAAATGTTTGTTCCAAGCATCCATTCCCTTTTCAGAGCTTTCAAATTTCTCTATTATTCTTCTATAAGATTTTGCAAAATAGGTATTACAAGATTGAGCTAAAGCCGGTGTCATAGAAAGCGGACTTGCATGGTGATGACATCCCATTCTAGCGCTTCTTCCATAGCTGAAACCCATATGACAAGAAATCCCTTCTTTAGTATCTATTACATTTTCTTCTAATGCTATTAACCCTGTTAGTGCTTTAAAAGGTGACCCTGGCGGATACATGGCTTGTAGCCCCCTATTTAAAAGAGGTTTACTTATACTATCATACCATAGTTTAGTAAAGTTTTTAGATCGTTTTCTCCCTACTAACAAATCTGGATCGTAAGAGGGAGCGGTGATTAAAGAAAGGATTTCTCCAGATGATGGCTCTATAGCTACAATTCCGCCACGTTTACCTTTCATTAATTTCTCTCCGTATGCTTGTAATTTTGCATCCAGTGTAAGCGTAATGTCTTTTCCTTTTACAGGAAGTGTATCATAAATACCTTCTTTATAAGAGCCTATTTCTCTATTAAAACGATCTTTTTGAGTGTACTTTACCCCTTTTACTCCGCGTAGAACATCTTCATATTGTTTTTCAACTCCAGATCTACCAATCAAATCTCCAGATTTATAATAGGTTAACTCATCTACTTCTGCATTTGTCACTTCAGAAATATAACCTAAAACACTTGCAGAATTGTCTGTCTTATAATCCCGTAAAGATCTTTTTTGAATATAAAAACCTTCATATTTTCGCATTTTTTCCTGCAAATAGGCAAACTCATTTTTAGTTAATTGAGGTACAATTACAGAGGGTAATCTTGGAGAAAATATCTTGGCTTTATCTAGCTGATTTTCTAAACGTTCTTTTGAAATATTGAGTAAACCCGAGAATTCTAAAGTATCAAATGGTTTGATCTCTCTTGGAATAGCCATCACATCATACGACGGCTGATTAGACACTAATAACTCTCCATTTCTATCAAAAATATAACCTCGTTGAGGATAGTCGTAATCTACACTAATTGCATTACTTTCTGAAAGAGCGACAAAAGAAGTATCAACCACTTGCATATAAAACAGCCTACCTATAAAGATAAAACCTGTAATTAATATGATAAATAACGATAGTAATTTTCTCATCTCTTATTTTGCTGAAATATTCCTGAAACAATTAAGATTAAAAGGATAGTGAATATGCTAGAAAACAACGTCTTCTTTAGTATTAAAATTATATAAGATAAGTTAAATATCTCTAAAGAAAAAAGAACTAAATGATGTATAACTACTAACAATGAAATATAAGTGAATCGCTGCGCAAATGGAGTTTGATGAAATTTCACCGTTTGGTGCTCATAACTTATACCAAAAGAAAATCTTAAAAAACTAGGGCGTAAAAAACCAATGAGTACACTTGCCGCAGCATTTATACCTCCGCTATCTTCGAATAAATCTATTGTTAACCCCATTAAAAAACTAAAAAAAATAACTTTATAATGAGTAAGGTTAAGTGGTAACAATAAAATAAACAGGACGTACAAATACGGATTAATAAACCCTAAAAAATTTATATTATTAAGAATAAGAACTTGTATTAAAACAAGAATAACAAATCGAGCAATATTTGAAACCAAAAATTTATTCATTGCTTTCTAAACTTTTAATTTCTTCCTGATTGTTATTTTTAATGAGATACACATAACCAATATTAGTCATGTCATTAAACAATCTTACATTTATATCGTAGTAGTTTTGATTGTTTTTTAATTGATAGTTTTCTACCACGCCTACTGGAATTCCTTTCGGAAATATAAGAGAACGACCTTCAGTATGTATAGTATCTCCTTTTTTTACAGGCGCTAAACGCGGAATTTCTTCTACTTGAACTATATTAGGATCTTTGCCATTCCACTTTAGTGTACCAAAATGATTCGTCTTTTTAAGCTTTACATTAATAGCCGAATTTGTATTTAAAATAGAAATAACCCTTGAATAATTATTACTGGTTTCATCTACTATTCCCACAATTCCTCGGCTAGTAATCACTCCAAAATCGGTAGCGACACTATCATTTTCTCCTTTATTCACCAATAAATAATTATCTAATCTAGAATACCTGTTTGCTATAACTTTTGCTGTGATAAATTTATAAGGTGCATCATAGGAAATCGTATCTAAAAAAACAGAATCTAATTCCTTTTCGGATAAAGCTGCTAAATTCTCTCTTAAAAATTTATTTTCATCTACTAAACGTTCATTATATTCTTTAAGATTAAAATACATATCAATGTTATTAACCCAAGAATAAATACCTCCCGTTAAAAAATTGGCAGAGCTTATAAATTTACTTTTATGGTAAGAATGCGATTGAATGGTAAAAAAAACAGACAGCAGAAATAAAAATAAAAAAAGTAGGGTATTCTTATATTTGATAAGAAAATTGACAATCTGTTGCATACTCTAATCTCTTCCCTATTTAATCAAAACGCCTTTAAATTTAGATATATTTTTTAAGGTAATACCCGTTCCTCGAACTACTGCTCTTAAAGGATCTTCTGCAATATAAACTGGTAAATCTGTTTTTTGAGACAAACGTTTATCTAAACCTCTTAACATAGACCCTCCTCCTGCAAGATAAACCCCAGTATTGTAAATATCTGCTGCTAACTCTGGTGGAGTTTGCGATAAGGTTTCCATAACTGCATCTTCAATACGAAGAATAGATTTATCTAAAGCTTTAGCTATCTCACGATAAGAAATTTCTACTTGTTTTGGTTTTCCAGTAAGCAAATCGCGTCCTTGAACACTCATTTCTTCTGGTGGAACTTCTAAATCTTCAGTCGCTGCTCCTATTTGTATTTTTATTTTCTCTGCAGTACGTTCTCCAACATATAAGTTATGCTGAGTTCGCATATAGTATACGATATCATTAGTAAAGACATCTCCTGCAACTTTTACAGATTTGTCACAAACAATTCCGCCAAGGGCAATAACAGCAATTTCTGTTGTTCCTCCACCTATATCCACAATCATGTTTCCTTTAGGCTGCATAATATCTACACCAATACCTATGGCTGCAGCCATAGGTTCGTGTATTAAATAAACTTCTTTCCCATTTACTCGTTCAGCACTTTCTTTTACCGCTCGCATCTCTACTTCTGTAATTCCAGAAGGAATACAAATAACCATACGTAATGCAGGGGTAAAAATTTTCTTTTTTAAGGCTGGTATTTCTTTAATGAACATTGTAAGCATTTGCTCACTTGCATCAAAATCTGCTATCACCCCATCTTTTAAAGGCCTTATGGTTTTAATATTTTCATGGGTTTTTCCTTGCATCATAGCTGCTTCTTTTCCCGCGGCTATAATTTTTCCGGTTACCCGATTTCTAGCTACAATAGACGGGCTATCGACTACTACTTTATCATTATGAATGACAAGCGTATTTGCCGTACCAAGGTCTATCGCTATTTCTTCTGTTAGAAAATCAAAAAATCCCATAAATTTATAAAAGGTATTGAATTAGGGTGACTTGTAAGTCTATAAAGTTAATGTTTAAAATGACGTGTTCCTGTCATAACCATAGAAATATTATTTTTATTGCAATAATCTATACTTAATTGATCTTTAATTGATCCTCCAGGTTGGATAACCGACGTTATTCCTGCTTTATCTGCAATTTCTACACAATCTGGAAACGGAAAAAAGGCATCGCTTGCCATAACCGCTCCGTTTAAATCAAACTTAAACGATTGTGCTTTTTCAATACTTTGTCTTAAAGCATCTACACGAGAAGTTTGTCCTGTTCCACTAGCGCAAAGTTGTTTACCTTTTACGAGAACAATCGTATTAGATTTGGTATGCTTGCTAATTTTTGATGCAAATAATAAGTCCTCTATTTGGTCTGAAGTAGGTTTTGCATCGGTTACTTCTTTCAGGTTTTCTTGAGTATCGGTTTTTAAGTTTTTATCTTGAACCAAAACACCATTTAAACATGTTCTTACGGTGGTTGAAGGCTGCTCTACTTCTTTCTCAATTAAAATGATACGGTTTTTCTTCCCTTTCAATAATTCTAAAGCATCTTCATGGTAACTCGGCGCAATAACCACCTCGCAAAACAATTGATGAATTTCTTCCGCAGTAGCGAGATCTATAGCAGTATTAGAAATTAAAACACCACCAAATGCCGAAACAGGATCTCCAGCTAAAGCATCTTTGTAAGCTTCTAAAACAGTTGCTCTTTGTGCTAAACCACAAGCATTATTATGCTTTAAAATAGCAAACGTTGGGTTATCATTTTTAAATTCTCCCATTAAATTTACAGCAGCATCTACATCTAGTAAATTATTATAAGAAAGTTCTTTACCATGCAATTGATCAAAGATAGCATCAAAATCTCCGAAGAAATATCCTTTTTGGTGTGGGTTTTCCCCGTATCGTAATTGCTTTCCTTCGGTGATACTTTGCTTGTAAACTACCTCTTCTTCATTTTGATTGAAGTAATTAAAAATTGCAGTATCATAATGAGAAGAAACGTTAAATGCTTTTGCTGCAAAACGTTTTCTATCTTCTAAAGAAACTTCTCCGTTGTTTTTAGAAATCACTTCTAACAAATCTTCGTAGTCATTCATAGAAGACACACAAAGAACATCTTTAAAGTTTTTTGCTGCCGCTCTAATTAATGAAATTCCTCCTATATCGATTTTCTCTATAATTTCCTGCTCAGATGCTCCAGAAGCTACCGTTTTCTCAAAAGGATAAAGGTCTACAATAACAATATCCAATTGTGGGATTTCATACTGCTCCATCTCCTTTACATCACCGTCGTGATCTTGTCTATTTAAAATCCCTCCAAATACTTTTGGGTGTAAGGTTTTAACTCTTCCGCCAAGAATAGAAGGGTAAGAAGTTACATCTTCTACAGGAACTACATCTATTCCTAAGTTTTTAATAAATGTTTCTGTTCCTCCGGTAGAATAAATAGTTACTCCTTGCTCGTTGAGCTTTTTAACGATTGGTTCTAATCCATCTTTATGGAATACCGAAATTAAGGCTGATTTTACAGTTTTTGAATGACTCATGTTGTGTTGTTGTTTCAGGGCACAAAAGTAATATTTTAAGTATAAAACTTAAACACGAATATGG
Organism: Mesonia sp. K4-1; assembly: GCF_008017825.1. Classification (NCBI taxonomy): domain Bacteria; kingdom Pseudomonadati; phylum Bacteroidota; class Flavobacteriia; order Flavobacteriales; family Flavobacteriaceae; genus Mesonia; species Mesonia sp. K4-1. Next base: position 91,224 of record NZ_VRLS01000043.1, on the reverse strand, counting down.
TTTTATTCTTAGAAAGTTGTAACAAAAAAATAAGGAAAACGTCCTATCTTTAAAGCTACCAATTAAATTTTAGCCAAAAGACCTTATGCTAATTTATTTACGGATTATAAAAGAGAGTTTTAATTTTGCTATTAATGCTCTAAAAAACAACAAACTAAGAACGTTTTTATCGCTCTTAGGAGTTACGATTGGTATTTTTTCAATCATTGCGGTTTTAGCGGCCGTAGACTCTTTAGAAAAAGAAGTTAAAGGGAGTTTAAGCACCTTAGATAGCAGCACGATTATTATCATGCGTTTTTCTTTTGGCCCTAGTGAAATTCCCCAATGGAAAAGAGAACAATTTCCCGATGTTTCTTATGCAGAATATCAATACCTTAAAAAAAATATCCCTCAAACCGAAGCGATTACTTATAGTTTAAATGTAAGTCGAGAGACGATAAGTTTTGGAGGGAAACAAGTTGAAGGAGTAGAAATTGGAGCTGTAGGCAGTGAGTATTATGATATCGAAGCCTTAAAATTAGAAGATGGTAGGTTCTTCAATGAAGCTGAAGCCAATAGTGGTTCTCCCGTAATTATTTTAGGAAACGAGATTGCAGAAAATTTATTTGGGCAAGCCATCGCTTCTATAGGAAATAAAGTAAGGCTTTACGGAAGAAAATTTACGGTGATTGGCGTTTTAGAAAAAGAGGGCGCTAGTATGTTTGGACAATCTAAGGATGCCAGTGTTTTTCTACCTGTAAATGTCACCAGAAGAATCTATGGAGATAACAACAAAAGTACCTTTCCACAAATTATTGTAAAACCCGAAAAAGATATTGATAACGCCGAATACATTGCCATTCTAGAACAGCAACTTAGAATTTTTAGAGGCCTTAAACCTAATGAAGTAAGCACTTTTTTTATTAATCAGTTACAAGGTTTTACCGATTTTATAGATAATATTACAGGTCAGCTTAATTTTATGGGAATGATCATTAGTGGCTTCTCTTTACTCGTAGGTGGTTTTGGAATTGCCAATATTATGTTTGTTTCGGTTAAAGAAAGAACCAACCTTATTGGTATACAAAAATCATTGGGAGCTAAAAATAAATTTATCTTACTTCAATTTTTATTTGAAGCTGTTGTGTTGGCTGTTATTGGTGGTTTAGTCGGATTGTTTTTAGTGTGGATCATCACTCTCGTAGCTTCCAGTTTTACAGAAGATTTTAGCTTTGTGCTATCAACTTTCAATATTATTATCGGGATGTCGGTCTCGGCTATTATTGGTTTAATTTCTGGGATTATTCCTGCTATTTCTGCTTCTCGATTAGATCCTGTTGAGGCGATTAGAACAGGAATGTAAATACTTTTTTCTATGAAAAATATTGTTGCTTTATTAAGTATCCTTTTTGTTTTCGCTTCCGCTGAAGCGCAAGATTTAAACACACAAAAACTCGATAGTCTTTTTGATTTGGTTGAGAAATATGATAAAATGATGGGTAGCGTCGCTATTTCTAAAAATGGCGAGAATCTTTACACCCGAAGCATTGGTTATGCAGATGTTGAAAACCAGAAAAAAGCCAATGAAAAAACTAAATATAGAATAGGCTCAATTACCAAAACTTTTACTGCAACTATCGTTCTTCAATTGATAGACGAAGGAAAGCTAAGCTTAAACACCACTTTAGATGAATTTTATCCAGAGGTTATAAACTCTTCAAAAATCACGATTCAGCAATTATTAAATCATCATAGCGGTTTATTTAATTTCACTAATTCAGAAAATTATTTAAGCATCAACAGCAATAAACTTTCTAAAGAGGAGCTGTTGGCACTTATTAAAAAAAACGGAAAAGTTTTTGAACCTGGAGAGAAGGGAGAGTATTCTAACACCAATTATTTATTACTGACCTTTATTGCTGAAGATATAGAAAACCAAACTTTTGATGCTATTGTAGAAAAAAGAATCATTAAACCTTTGAAGTTAAAAAATACTCAAGTTGGGAAAGTAATAAACTCTAAGAAAAATGAAGCTTACTCCTATTCACGCAAAATGGGAACATGGAAAAAAGAAAGAGAAACTCATATGAGTGTGCCTTTAGGAGCAGGAAATATTATTTCTACTCCTACAGATATCGCTAAGTTTTATACAGCCTTGTTAGATGGTAAATTACTTTCTGCTGGTAGTTTATTAAATATGAAAATTTTTGAAGACAGCTATGGCTTAGGTCTTTTTCAATTACCTTATAATGAACATAGAGGCTATGGACATACAGGTGGCATAGATGGTTTTTCTTCTATGGCAGGTTACTTCCCTTCAGAAAAAATGGCTTTTGTTCTTACTTCTAACGGAAGCAGCATTAACCTTAATGATATTGCATTGGTGGTTTTAGCAACTTATTTTAATAATCCATTTGAACTACCTACCTATGAGAAAGAAATTATTGTTAATAACAATACTCTAAATTTATATGAAGGAGTTTACACGAGTGACAATTTTCCTTTAGACATTACCATTCGTAACGAGGAAGGTGCTTTAACGGCTCAAGCTACAGGTCAGTCTTCATTTCCACTTACACCTACTTCTCAAAATGTATTTATTTTTAAACCAGGAGGCATAACAGTTACTTTTAAAGATCACACTCTTTCTCTCGAACAAGGAGGAATGATTTACGAGTTTTCTAAACAGTAGTCTTTAAATTTTAATATATAAAACACCTCTTTATAGGTGTTTTTTTATGTAACTTTATCTAAAACTTCACCTAAATACCTTGTATTGGGTATGTTTTTATTATCTAAAAATGATGAATTTTAGAGTTAGTAATTTTTAAATATTTAATTATGAATGTTGACTTTCCTATCACCTGGGTTACTAACCAAAAACTTCCATATCCTCCAGAATTTATTTGTTATGAAGATGATGATATAAAAGTTTATTCACGAATCACTTTCTCAAATGAAACTTTAGTAGAACGAATAGATTTTAGCTGTGAAAATAAAAATGAAACGCAATTTGAAATAGCAGATATAAAGTTTTGCGGAAATAAAAAAAATTTAAACCATCCAAGTACTTATAATTTTAGAGTTTTATTAATTAACGATGGACACCAAAATAGCAACTACATACTTGAGGGTAATGAATTAGGCCATTTAAATTTAGAACTAAACGCAAAAGCATATTTTTCTTTTAATGTAATTGATTCTAGCCAAGTGAATGAGTTTAAGGACAATTGTAATTTTAATTCAGACAAGCCTAGATCTAAAGATGGATATATCATTATTACTATAAGATGATTTTAAATTACCGCTTATTTTTCTTCATATTATGTATTGGCTTTTGTTTATCAGTAAACGCTCAGCATCAAAACTTTGAAGAAATAGTTGTTTTTATTGATGATGAAGAGCCCTATAAAGCTATTCAAAAATTAGAAGATATTAATATAGATCATTTATCTTCTTATGATAAAGCCACTTATTATTATTATTTAGCTGAAGCTGAATCGAACGTTGGAAAATTTGATGAAGCTTTTGCGCATACCTTATTATCAAAAAAACTATTCACACAAGAAGATGCTCCTAGCGATGTACTCGACTGTAATCTTCTTCTTATTTCTATCTTAGATGTACAAGATGGTTATGATTTTAAAGCCAAAAACCTAGAAGAAGAATTAAGAACGTATGTTAATCAGCAAAAAGACCCAAAAGCCGCTTTTACCCTTAATACTAGAATTGGTTCTCGCTATTTAGATAACGATTTACCTCAAAAAGCAATACTATTCTTTTTAAAAAATGACAGTATAGGTAAAACTCATAAGAATAAAAGATTTTCTATTTCGGCTTATGCTAACGTCTCCACCGTATATTCTTTATTAAAAAAAGATTTTGATTCTGCTTTATTCTATAATAAAAAGGCTATAAAAATCTACAATGAAAATCCTAATGACACTAAATTATTGTCTTATTTATACAATAATCAAGCTCGTATACATCAATCAAAACAAAATTATAAGGATGCTTTAGCTTATTATCAAAAAGCAGATTCTATTGAAATTAAAGGTAATATAGGAGCTACAAAACGTATCTATTATGCTAATTTATCTTCTTTATATGAGAGTATGGGCGATTATAAAAATGCTTATAATTACCTAAAAAAAGAAAAGATAATTAATGACAGCATAGAGCAAAGTGAGCAAAACATAGCTTTATCTGATATTCAAACTAAATACGAAACAGAGAAAAAAGAAAAAGAAAATATTCTTCTCAAAACAGATTTAAAAAAGAAAAAACAAACGCAGTTTATTTTGTGGCTGGGCATTATCTCTTCCATCATAATAGGAACTACTATTAGCTTACTAATTGCCAAAAACGCTAAGAAAAAAAGACTTCTAAATAAACAAGAACAAAAAATTAAAATTCAAGAAATAGAACAGGGATTAAAAGAGCAAGAATTAAATAGTATCGACGCTTTAATTGCTGGACAAGAAAAAGAAAGGCAACGATTGGCAGAGAATTTACACGATAATCTGGGAGCTACATTAGCTGCATTAAAATTAAATATTCAACATATTAAAACTGGAGAAAGTAACTCTAAAAGTATAAATAACAGTATTGAACTTATTAATGACGCCTACGATAAAGTACGGTCCATTGCTCACGAAAAAAGCACTGGGGTGATTGCCAAAAACGGATTACTACCTGCTATAAAAGATATGGCGAAACGAATTTCAACCAATAACTTTACCGTGACCGTAGAAGATTACGGACTTGAAAATAGGTTAGAAAACACCTTAGAAATAAGAATTTTCAGAATCATTCAAGAGCTTCTAACCAACATTATTAAACATGCTAATGCCACTGAAGCTACTGTATCTTTAACCAATCATAATTCTACTTTAAATATTATTGTGGAAGATAATGGAAAAGGATTTGATGAAAAGTTCACCTATTCCCAAAATAAAGGAATGGGATTATCTTCTATTGAAAAAAGGGTAGAAAATATTGGAGGTACTTTAGAAGTAGACTCTTTCCCCAACAAAGGCACTAGTATAATTATAAACCTACCATTATGACTAGAATAGTTATTGCTGAAGATCACCAATCATTAATTGATGGCGTTTGTTTACTCTTTGAACATGAGGAGAATTATTCTATTGTTGGAATGGCAAACGATGGTGAAAAACTCATAGAAATCGTTGAAAAAATACAACCTGAAATTGTCTTGACCGACATTAGAATGCCAAAAATCGATGGGATTACTGCTACAAAAATTATCAAGAAAAAATTCCCTAACATTAAGGTAATTACTTTTACAATGTTCGATCAACAAGAAGCTATTCAACAAATGATAAATGCTGGAGCTTCTGGCTATATTTTAAAAAATTCTGGATTAAGCGATGTGAAAAATGCGATTAGCAAAGTAATGTCTGGAGAAACCTATTATGATGCTGCTTTAAATTTATCTTTCTTAGAGGAAGATACACGAGCTCCCAAAAAATCTATTCTTTCTAAAAGCGAAAATGAGATTTTACGGTTAATAGGACAAGGGAAAACTTCTAATGAAATAGCCGATATTCGTTTTTGCTCTGTTTCTACCGTAGAAACACATCGAAAAAATATGATTAGAAAATTGGGGATCCAAGGTAAAGGAGAACTCTTACGTTATGCAATTGAGAAAAAATATGATTTTTAACAAAAAAAGCCCTTTCTAAATTAGAAAGGGCTTTTAAAATCAACTATTAAGCTTAGTTCATTTCTGGTAAAAAACCATATTCTTTAGAATACATCAACATTTGCTCCTCAAAGCTTTCTGGTTGAGTCACTTTTATAGTTGTAATTTCTCCAGCTTCGTTCATTTCTGGAACTAATACAGGATTTACAAATCCGCTATAAGGTGCTGCCTTAAATTGAGCGCTTCTCTCTAAAACTTCTTTATGAATTTCTTGATCTACTTTTACTCCGTAGTTTTCTACTAAGTTTTTCGCTGCATCAAAATCACCCTCAGATTTTATACGCTGAGTTTCTTTTAACAAGGCTCCAAATAATTCTCGTAGTTTATCATAATCATTGATCTTAAGATAAGTTTTACCATCTTTTTTCACTTTTTCGATTACATTGGCGTCTTTTCCTTTTTCAAAAACCCAAGCACTCACCCATTGACGATTTCTCATATGAGCTTCTTCTACATCATCTCCTAAATTAAGACGAGTTAGCTGTGTCATTAATCCGTTACGGATGTAATCATTATAAGCTGCTTTCCCCAAGTTCTCAATACTATCGGTTAAACCGAGTTCTTCAATTTTAGGATCCATTAGATAGTATAACCCTACTAAATCTGCTCTTCCTTCTTCTAGAGTTGAAGCATAATTTTTTAAGGTTTCTTTTGTCTCACCTACCCCCGGATTCAATTTACCTGAGGCATGACCTACAACTTCATGTAAAGCGGTGTGTAATTTATCTGCTAATTCTCCGTACTCTTTAGATAATTTTTTTTCTTCTTCCGTTAAGGCAAATTCATCTAATTTTTCAGATCCACCGGCGTGACTGTAGGCATTAATGATATTTCCTAAAGATACAGATTTACTCCCGTGCTCTGTTCTAATCCAGTTTGCATTTGGTAAATTAACCCCAATTGGTGTACTTGGTGAAGCATCTCCTGCCTCTCCTGCTACAATAACAGTTTTATAAGTTACTCCAACTACAGAATCTTTTTTATGCTCTTCCATAATAGGTGCATTATCTTCAAACCATTGTACATTATCCTCTAAAACTTTCATTTTTTTAGACATGTCAAAATCTTTGATTTGTACAATTGTTTCATAAGAACCTCTATATCCTTTTGGATCGTTGTAAACTTCTATGAAACTGTTGATGTAATCAATATTTCCTTCAGTTGCTTCTACCCAAGCCACGTTATAATCGTCCCAAGTTTGTAAGTCTCCAGTTTGATAATATTTAATAAGTAAGCCTAATGCTTTAGCTTGTTTATCATTTTCAGCAACCGTTTTCGCAAGATCCAACCAATAAATAATTTTATCGATAGCTTCACCATACATACCTCCACTTTTCCAAACTTTCTCGACTAATTTCCCATCTTCTTTTACAAGCTTAGAGTTAAGACCATATGAAAGTGGTTTTTGGGAATTAGGAGATTTCATTTTTTTGTAAAAAGCATCTACCTCTGCAGCAGTAACATTTGGACCATAAAAATTAGTCGCCGATCCTTTTAAAAGGCCTTTTTCTTCGTTAAGGTTTACTTTCTTACTGTCTTTGTCATTAAAGATTACTTCTAGAGATTCTCCTGTAAGTTGAGTATTAGTCTCTTTTAAAAGCGTTTCTAAGTAAGCTTTATCAAACCCCGGTTTCATCTTATCCATAGAGTAATGATGATGAATTCCTCCAGAGAACCAAACGCGTTTTAAATATTCCTCAAAAGCTAACCAGTCTTCAGTAGTTTTATCACCATTATAATTTTGAAAGATATTTTCTAACGCTTTTCTAATCGTTAAGTTATAACGATAGTTTTGATCCCAAATAATATCTCTACCAGAAAGTCCTGCTTGAGTAAGGTAGTATACTAACTTTTGTTCTTTTAAAGATAATTTTTCCCAGCCAGGAATTTGATATCTTAACACTTTGATATCTGCAAATTCCCCTGCAGTATAGTCAAAATTTGTAGTTTCACTTACTGCTTCTTTTTGAACAGGTTCTTCATTTTCTTTTTTCTTATTATCGCAAGAAACAAAGCTTAACGCTACTGCTAATGCAATGGGGATAATTTTAGATTTCATCTAGCTAATTATTAAGTTTTTAAATTATGTTATTCCTAACAATTTGTAAAATAACTATATTAGCTAAATATAACCAACAAACCATCTATGAAAATTTTTAAATATATCTTTTTACTTTTTCTAATTGCTATTATTGGAGGTTCAATTTACATAGCAACCTTAGACGGAGATTATCAAATTGAAGAGAGTAAAATCATAGATGCCCCACCTTCTTTGTTATTTAAAGAAGTAAATAATTACAAAAATTGGGAAGTTTGGGGTCCGTGGAGAAAAGAAGATCCTAATATGGTGGTTACCTATAATCAAAAGACTACTGGTGTTGGCGCCGGTTATTCTTGGCAAGGAGATACTGCCGAAGATGGAAATATAATAACTACAGATGTAATTCCTAACAAAGAAATTCATCAAGAAGTTACTATTAAAAATCCGTTAAGTGAATCTAAGAGTAATATCTATTGGAATTTCGAACCAATTGAAAACGGAAAAACGAAATTAGTTTGGGGTATTAAGGCGGATAAAAGTTTTTGGGATAAAGCCTACAGTCTAACTCAAAAAGAAACACCCACTGAAATCTGGAAGCCTTATTTAAATAAAGGATTAACCAGCATAGATACTATTGTCACCAATAAAATGAAAGCCTACGACATAAATGTTGACGGAATAACCCAGCATAGCGGTGGATTCTACATGTACACAACTACAGCATCAAAAAATAACAGTAAAATGCTTTCGGCAAAAATGGGAGAAATGCTTCCCTCTGTTCTTCAATTTATGGAAAGTAATAACATTGCGGTTAGTGGCGCTCCGATGACGGTTTATAAAGAAGTTGACGAACAAAATAATACAGTAATTATATCATCAGGAATTCCTACTAACAGTAAAGTAGTAACACCTTTAGATAGTAATATATTATGTGGGTTTATGGATTCTCAGCAAGTATTAAAGACCACATTAAAGGGTAACTATAATAATTTAGCTCAAACTTGGATGGTTGCCGAAAATTATATTAAAAACCATAACATAGAAAAAACGCCTAATGCAGAACCGTTTGAGATTTACATTACAGATCCAGAAAAATATCCTAATCCAGCCGATTGGGTAACAGAATTGTATATTCCCGTACAACAGCAAAACGAGGCTTCATTTACAGATAAAATTACTAGACAAAACTCTAATCTAGAACACTAGACTAATATTATGAAGCAATTACTAATTGTCTTTTTAGGAGGAGGAACAGGCAGTGTCGCTCGGTTTTTACTTTCAAAATGGCTAAATAGCCCTTCTACAGGTTTACCTTATGGTACTTTTTTGGCTAATGTTCTAGGGAGTTTCCTTATCGGAATTATTTTAGGATACTTCTATAAAACCAATACCATTTCACAAAATACAATGCTGTTATTAGCTACAGGTTTCTGTGGAGGTTTTACTACATTTTCAACCTTTGCTTATGAAAGCCATATTTTGTTGAAAAATAATGATTTTTTAAGTTTTGGTCTTTATGCTGCTGCAAGTATCATTGTAAGTTTTGCAGCCGTATTTTTAGGAATGTGGCTTACTAAAACTATTTAGTAAATTTTATCAAATTTTTTAACTCCAGCATTTATTTCAAGGTCAATAAAGTTTATTTCTGGCGGTATGGGACAAGAATACTTTTCATTATACGCACAGTAAGGATTATAGGCTTGATTAAAATCTAATACCATTCTATTTCCCTTAGGAATTTGAGTATCTAAATACCTACCTCCCCCATACGTAGAAACTCCATTGGTAAGATCGTAAAAAGGTATAAACAAATAATCTTTAAACTCATTTTGCATCTTTAAGCGTTGATTTTGATAAACCTCTAACACTACCTTTTCCCCTTTCAAAACGAAACTTACTTCTCCATATTTTACAAACATACTTTTCATGTCTGTCGTTGTAGACATTAGAAAGGGTTTTTCATACGGTGTTCTTTTAAAATTAGCCGAAATAATGTAGCTACTATCAATTGCGAACGTTTCTAATCCTTTAAAATCTTTTCGGTCTTTATCTTTTAAGGGGGAAGTATTCTTATTCTTAAATTCTTTATTTAATTTTTCATGAAAAGCTTTACTATCTAAAGTCGTCTGTGCGGAAGTATAATGAAAGCTAAACATTAAAATTAAGCTAGTGAAATATAAATTGAAACGCATGTAAAAAATTTTCAGTAAAATTAAAATTTTAGAAAGAGTCTTCTCACAAATTTTTCTTATTTTTTATTACTTGCATCGTATTAATATGAGGATCTTTTTTTCGCTGATTAATTTCTGAAGTTTTCACCAATAATAAGATACCAGCTGTTACTAATAAGGTTAATCCAAATCTAAAATAAAATAGTAGCGTACTGCTTCCAAAATTAAATTCAGAATCATCTAAAAGTTCTTTCCCTACAGAAGATTGAATAGCTACGAGTTCTGCTAAATTGGTATTAATTTTATTTAGAAAAACTAAAGCTTCTCCTATATCTTTTTTTTCTGAAACAGAAAGCTCACAGTTTTTCATACCTTGAGTTACAGCACCCTCTTTTTTTTTATAATCTTCATAATTCTCTTTAAACTTTACAAAGGCTATTTTTTCTTCTTTTACAAAATAAGTCTCTTCATAAGCTTGTAGTAAGGAATCTATTTTTTTATTATTTTTTATAAGTAGAGGTGCAAAATTAAAAGACAAGCTATCATTTACATTTTTGAGCTCTTCTAAAACAAAGCTTTTCTGTGTAAAATAAGTATTGATTTGATAGATTTCTGAAGCAGGAATAAGTCGGTCTTTATACAACGATCCAAAACTTTCATTTATTTCTTTAAGCTGTTTATTTTCAAACAAACTGGTAAGAAAAATAAGAAGAAGCACCACCGACAAACCTAAAATAATACGCCATCTATTCTTGGGTGTGATTTTATAGAGGTTTTTCATTTCAGATTTTTTATAACTCCTCTAAAATAGAAAAAACCCTGCTTAAACAGGGTTTTTCTTATCGATATCTTTATATAAAATAAAAAAATTACATATTTCTTCTATACTGTCCACCAACTTCAAATAAGGATTCGGTGATTTGTCCAAGCGAACAAACTTTGGTTGCCTCCATCAGTTCTTCGAAAATATTTTTATTATGAATAGCAGCATTTTGAACTTTATCTAAAGCTTCTTGCGCGCTATCTTCATAGGTTTTATGTAATTTCTTTAGGGTATTGATTTGGAACTGCTTTTCTTCTTCTGTAGCTCTAATTACTTCTCCTGGAGTTACCGTAGGAGAACCTTTACTACTTAAGAAAGTGTTTACGCCAATGATAGGGAAATCCCCATTGTGTTTTAAAGTTTCATAATACAAACTTTCTTCTTGTATTTTAGAACGCTGATACATCGTTTCCATTGCCCCAAGAACTCCTCCACGTTCAGTAATTCTATCAAATTCTGCCAAGACCGCTTCTTCAACTAAATCGGTTAATTCTTCAATAATAAATGAACCTTGGATGGGATTTTCATTTTTAGCTAATCCTAATTCTTTATTGATAATTAACTGAATAGCCATTGCACGTCTTACAGATTCTTCTGTAGGTGTGGTAATTGCCTCATCGTAAGCATTGGTATGTAACGAATTACAGTTATCATAAATTGCGTACAGGGCTTGTAGCGTGGTACGAATATCATTAAAATCTATTTCTTGTGCGTGGAGAGATCTTCCAGAAGTTTGGATGTGATACTTTAACATTTGAGCACGAGCGTTAGCTCCATACTTATGTTTTAAAGCTTTAGACCATATTTTTCTAGATACACGACCAATCACAGCATATTCTGGATCAATACCGTTAGAGAAAAAGAATGAAAGGTTAGGTCCAAATTTATTAATATCCATTCCTCTACTTAAGTAATATTCCACGTAAGTGAAACCATTCGCTAAGGTTAATGCTAATTGAGTAATAGGATTAGCTCCAGCTTCTGCTATATGATAACCAGAAATAGAAACCGAATAGAAATTACGAACCTTATTCTCAATAAAATATTCTTGTACATCTCCCATAAGTCGCAAAGCAAATTCTGTTGAGAAAATACAAGTGTTTTGAGCTTGATCTTCTTTTAAAATATCTGCTTGTACAGTTCCACGAACCACAGCCAAAGTATCATATTTAATTTTTTGATATACATCATCTGGAAGCACTAGATCACCAGTAACTCCTAATAACATAAGTCCTAACCCATTATTACCTTCTGGCAATTCCCCGCGGTATGTTGGACGCTCTAAACCACTTTCCTTATAAATGGCTTTAATTTTATCTTCTACTTCTCGTTCTAAATTATTCTCTTTAATATACTTCTCACATTGTTGATCGATAGCAGCATTCATAAAGAAACCAAGCAACATTGGTGCTGGCCCGTTAATAGTCATACTTACAGATGTCAAAGCGTGAGCTAAATCGAACCCAGAGTATAGTTTTTTAGCATCATCTAAACAACAAATAGATACTCCTGCATTACCAATCTTACCATAAATATCTGGTCTGTGATCTGGATCATTTCCGTAAAGAGTAACAGAGTCAAACGCAGTAGATAAACGTTTTGCAGGCAAGCCTAAACTCACATAGTGAAAACGACGGTTGGTACGCTCTGGTCCGCCTTCTCCTGCAAACATTCTTGTAGGATCTTCTCCTTGACGTTTAAATGGATACAAACCTGCAGTATAAGGGAATTCTCCCGGTACATTTTCTTGTAGAATCCATTTTAAAAGATCTCCCCAAGCTTTATATTTAGGTAAAGCTACTTTAGGTATTTGTAGATGAGAAAGTGACTCGGTATGAGTTTCTATTTTTATTTCTTTATCACGAACTTTAAAGCTGTAAATAGGATCACGATATTTTTTAACGGTATCTTCCCACTTAAGAATTTCTTCCCAATTGTAAGGATCAAAATCCATTTTTACACGATCAAATTCTTTCTTCAATAAGTTAACTAGCTCTTTATTCTCTTCGGAAGTATTTTCGTTTAAAACTTCTTCATCTAAACCATTTTTTGTTAACTGAATTTTAGTACCAGTAACAGATTCTATGGTTTTATAAATTCCGTAAAGCTTTTGTGCCACTTCTACTTGAGTTTCTACTTTATCATCATAACCCCGATTATTTTCTGCGATTTCTGAAAGGTAGCGCACTCTTGCTGGTGGAATTACATATATTTTTTCAGACATTTCATCTGAAATATGGTAATCACTTTTTAATGGAGTTTCCGTTTTTTCTGAAAGCGTATCCATTATTTTTTTATACAAGGTATTCATCCCAGGGTCATTGAACTGAGAAGCAATTGTCCCGTATACTGGAAGCGTTTTCGGGTCTTCGTGCCACAACCCGTGATTACGCTGGTATTGCTTTTTAACATCACGTAACGCATCTAAAGCACCACGTTTGTCAAATTTATTGATAGCAACGATATCAGCAAAATCTAACATATCGATTTTCTCTAATTGTGTTGCAGCTCCAAACTCTGGTGTCATCACATATAGAGAAACATCTGAATGATCTAAAATTTCGGTATCGCTTTGTCCAATACCTGAAGTCTCTAAAATTATTAAATCGTATTCTGCTGCTTTTAGAACCTCAACTGCTTCTTGCACATATTTTGAAAGCGCTAAATTAGATTGACGTGTGGCCAAAGAGCGCATATAAACTCGTGGTGAATTAATTGCATTCATACGAATACGATCTCCTAATAATGCTCCCCCTGTTTTTCTTTTAGAAGGATCTACAGATACAATACCAATGGTTTTATCTTCAAAATCTACTAAGAAGCGACGTACTAATTCATCTACTAAAGAAGATTTTCCTGCTCCACCAGTTCCTGTAATTCCTAAAACTGGAGTTTTTATATTTTTATTTTTCTCGTGAATTTGATCTAATGCAGATTTTGCTATATCTGGAAAGTTTTCTGCTGAAGAAATAACTCTTGCTATAGATTTGTCATTTTTTGAAGCTAAATTATCTACTTCTCCATTTAGCTTATCTCCAATTGCATAATCTGATTGTTTTACCAAATCATTAATCATTCCTTGCAAACCAAGTTCTCTACCATCATCTGGAGCATAAATTCTTGTGATTCCGTACTCTTGCAGTTCTTTTATTTCTTCAGGAAGAATTACACCTCCACCACCACCAAAAATTTTGATGTGCTCTGCTCCTTTTTCTTTTAAAAGATCATACATATATTTAAAATACTCGGTATGACCACCTTGATAAGAAGTCATTGCAATCGCATTGGCATCTTCTTGTATAGCTGTATTTACAACTTCCTCTACACTTCTATCGTGTCCTAAGTGTATCACTTCTACCCCCGTTGACTGAATGATACGGCGCATAATATTAATAGCGGCATCGTGCCCATCAAATAATGAGGCTGCAGTTACAATTCTTACTTTATGTTTTGGTTTATATGGTGCTTGTTCTTCCATGGATTTATTCTGAATTTTTGGAGCGTAAATTTACTAAAAAACGCTGACTTAAGAGAAGCGATTAAGAATTAATGATTTGTAACAAATCGCAAAAACCCACCTTTAATCGAAAAGTTAGAATATACCCAATACTGGGTATATGCAAATCTCTAATATTCTGTATCTTTACTATATCAATATTATCTTATAGGGGGTAGATAATTTGAATTTTAAACAACTTACGTTTGTTTTGGCAATGATTTTTTCTTAATTGATTAAATTGTTGCCTTTTTTTATTCCTAAAATTAAAAATATACCTTTTATTGGGTATTGTACTAAACTGAAAAGGCTCATATATTTGATTTATATATTTATAGGGGTATTTATATATATTATAATTTGTTTTATTGTCTTAACAACAAAAAGCTCTGCAGTTGCAGAGCTTTTTTAATTGTTTATATTTTATTTTTACATACTTACTCCTAAACCTTCAGCTATTCTTCTACCTAATTCTTTATCTGCGTTATACCAATGAGCTAATTGTCGTTTAGTAATTTCCTCTTTTTTAGGACCGTCAATTCCACTCATAGCTCCTACTGTATTGTTCACTAAGTTGGTTTTAGCTTGGTCACTCATGATTCGATATAAATTCCCTGGCTGAGTATAATGATCGTTTTCATTTGCTGCAGCAGAATTTCGGTCGTACCAATCCGCGGAAGCGTCATTCACCTCAGGAGATTTTAGTTTGTAATCTTCATCTACCTCTATCTCATCAAAACTATTTGGGAAATAATTTTCAGCTCTTCCTTGATTTCCATCTACACGCATAAATCCATCTCTTTCGTAATTATTAACTGCATATGGACAACGATTAACAGGTATCTGCTCATAATTTACCCCTAAACGATAACGGTGAGCATCAGGATAAGAAAGTAATCTACCTTGTAACATTTTATCTGGAGAATACCCAACACCATCAACAATGTGTGCTGGTGCAAAAGCAGATTGTTCTATTTGAGCAAAATAATTGTCTGCATTTTTATTAAGCTCCATAACTCCAACATCAATTAAAGGAAAGTCTCCGTGTGGCCAAACTTTAGATAAATCGAAAGGATTCCATTTGTAATTTTTAGCTTCTTCTTCGGTCATTACCTGTATTTTTAAATTCCATTTAGGGTAATTTCCGTTTTCGATATGTTCTATTAAGTCCTGCTGAGCAAAATCTGGGTTTTCACCTTTCATTTTTGTGGCTTCAGCATCATTGAAATTCTTAATTCCTTGATCGGTTTTAAAGTGAAATTTTACGTAATGACGCTCATTATTTGCATTGATTAATGAATAAGTATGAGAACCATATCCATTCATATGCCTATATCCGAATGGTGTACCTCGATCACTCATTAAAATAAGTACTTGATGTAAAGACTCCGGGTTTAAAGACCAAAAATCCCACATCATAGTTGGCGATTTCATATTAGTAAATGGATGTCTTTTTTGCGTGTGGATAAAATCACTAAACTTTTTAGGGTCTTTCACGAAGAATACAGGCGTGTTATTTCCCACTAAATCCCAATTTCCATCTTCTGTATAAAACTTTAAAGCAAACCCTCTAGGATCCCTTTCAGTATCAGCAGAACCTTTTTCACCCCCAACGGTTGAGAAACGTGCTAACATATCGGTTTTTTTACCAATGTGAGAAAACATTTTAGCTTTGGTATATTTTGTAATATCATGAGTAACGGTAAAAGTCCCAAAAGCTCCCGATCCATTAGCATGTACAACCCTCTCTGGTATTCTTTCCCTATTAAAATGCGCCATTTTTTCGTGAAGCACATAATCTTCTAATAGTATTGGTCCCCTTCTTCCTACTGTTAAAGAATCTTCATTTTCAACGTAAGGACGTCCTGAAGCTGTTGTTAATTTCTTTTTCTCACTCATGATATATCTTTTTGATTTCTATAAAAATACAAGACTTAAAGGAAATTATTATTTAATCGTGATAGGTTTTTTTTATATTTCTATAATTATGCTTCAAATTTCTGTTTAAAACAAATAAACTTTACTTTAGTACACTTAATAAAATATTATACCATGAAGAAAATTCTATTATTTATTTCTATACTTTGCCTTACTAGCTGTGCCGAATTACAAACCATTGCCGATAGCCTACCTCAGCAAGGTTATGGACTAAGTGAACAAGACATTGCAAATGGATTGAAGCAAGCACTTGACAAAGGAATTGATGACCAGGTACAAAAATTAACTCAAGAAAATGGTTTTTATGGTAATGCCGCGGTAAAAATTCTACTTCCGGAGGAACTTCAAAAAGTGGAAAAAGGATTAAGAGATTTTGGTCTTGGTAGCCTTGCCGATGAAGGAATTAAAGCACTTAACAGAGCTGCTGAAGATGCTGTAAAAGAGGCTACACCTATTTTTGTCTCTGCGGTAAAGGAGATGACATTTACAGATGCAAAAAATATTTTATTAGGAGATGATAAAGCTGCAACAAGTTACTTAGAAAGTAAAACAACTAATAGTTTATACAATAAATTTAATCCCGTTATCAAAAACTCCTTTGCTAAAGTTGGAGCCGATCAAATTTGGAGCAATTTAATTAACAAGTACAACGCTCTTCCTCTTACGCAAAACGTCAATCCAGATCTTACAGACTATGTCACCACACAAGCTTTAAGCGGAGTGTTTACTATGATTGCTGAAGAAGAAAAAGAAATTAGAAATAATTATTCTTCGAGAACCACAGATCTTTTAAGAAAGGTATTTGCTCTACAAGATAACAAATAACCTTAGCATCATATTAAGGTAACACTTACATTTTAAAAGAATGTCATCTTTGTAATGAGATTTAGGGTGTCTCATATTATTTGGGTTAAGTTAGGCCGCTAGGAAACTTGCGGCTTTTTTTTGTTAATTAATTAAGCAAAACTTCACTATACGCTTCAACTTTTAAAACACTATTAACTATCTTTAATACTTTGTAAGCATTGTCACCTGTATCTTTGTAAAAACACAATGATGAAGATGCTAGATTGGATAAAAAAGAAGACAAAAAAAGAGCGTTTAAAAGAAAAATATTGTGAGCTTATGAAACGTGCTTACCAAATTGCTCCTAAAAATAAAAGGAAAAGTGATAAGCTTAATGAGAAGGCAAGAGTCGTTTTAATTGAAATTAGAAAACTAGAGCTTAATCGTTTACATTAATCGCATTTCACCTAATTAACTTATGAAAATACCATTATCTATTTCGGGAAAAATTCAAGAGTCCCTAAGTAATTATTATGATTATATCATTGAGGTCATTCCTAGAATAGCACTCGGTATTTTTATCGTGGTTGTGGGCGTGTTAATTGCTCAATTAATCACTAATTTCTATCGGAACAAATTTTTAAAAAAAGCCAATGATGCATTAATGGCCAGATTTTTAGCACAAGCTGTAAAAACCATCCTTATCATCATTACTATCATGCTGGCTTTAGAAGCTGCAGGGCTTAGCAACATTGCAACTGGTATCTTAACTGCTGCAGGTGGAGCTGCTATTATATTAGGATTTGCTTTTCAGGATATTGGTAAAAATTTTCTTGCAGGAATCATACTCGCTTTCAACAGACCTTTCAATGTAAATGATACGATACAAATAAGTGATATTTTTGGAAAAGTTAAAGCATTAAACTTTCGCTATACTCACATAAAAACCTCAGACGGTAGAGATATTTACATCCCTAACAGTGATGTGCTTACCAAACCTGTAGAAAATTATACTGCAGATGGTTTCTATAGAAATGAATTTATTGTCGGAATAGGATATGAAGATAATATTGAATCGGCTAAACGGCTTATTTTAGAAGTCATTCAATCGCACCCCGATGTAATTCAGAATGACATTAATCATGAAAATTTTGTAGCCGAAACCGAACTCGCTGCCAGCACAGTTAATCTCAAAGTATTTTTCTGGGTAAACACGGTAGATTATCGGGTATCTTCAAGAATTTTAAGAGGCATCATTATTAAAAATGTAAAAGAAGCTCTTAGTGATGCAGGCTTTAATTTACCTGCAGATATCACCGAACTTAAACTTTACGGAAATGAAGAAGACATTCCTTTAAAAGTAAGAAAAGATCCTAGAGATTTATTACCACCCAACAATTCTTAATTCTCTATTTCGTGCCATTTTTGAAAGTAAGAAAAGGCTTTTTCTAAACGTGAGCCGTACCAACTAAAGAATTCTCCATCTACAAACTTAATTTTTTCCTTAGGTAAAAATTTTTCAAAATCCTTACTATGTTTTTCGTTAAATGGAAAAGGTTCTGAAGACAATAAAACATAATCTAAATCTGGTAAATTCTTCAAGTCTACTTCTGGGTAACGAGGAACTTCTTCAAAAACATTTTTAAATTTATTTTCTTTCAGTAAATAGTTTATAAAAGTCTCTCCACCTGCGACCATATAAGGGTTTTTCCAAATAAAATACGCTACTTTTTTTACTGATTTATTAGAAATACTCTGCTGAAACTTTTGATGTTCTTCTTGAATTGACTTTACTAAACTATGAGCATTTTTTGAAACTTGAAACAATTCACCATACTGCAGAATTAACTCATAACTTTCGGCTAAATTTTGAATATCTGAAACGTGGACTGGAGCTACTTTTTCTAATTCTTTCACCATTTCTTTTGTGTTCTCTTCTTTATTACACAAAATAATATCTGGCTGAGCGGCTTTAATTTTTTCTAGATGAACCGATTTTGTTCCACCCACAATTTCTATTTCATTTCTTAATCGGCTTGGATGCACACAAAATTTGGTAATCCCAACAATATGGTTTTCCAATCCTAAGTCTACTAATAATTCCGTTTGACTAGGAACTAGAGAAATAATTCGTTGCGGAATTTCTTTTAAAGTAATATTTCTACCTAATTGATCTTTAAAATTCACCAAAATGTTATTACTTATATTTTATCGAGTATCTCTTTCATTTCAGCTTGAAGTTCTTTAGCTTTAATGGCTGCAGCCTCTGCAAAGTTAGCTTCCGCGGAAGCGTAAATAATTCCTCTTGAAGAGTTGATCAACAAACCAACGTCCTCATTTAAACCATATTTACAAACTTCTTTTAAGCTTCCACCTTGAGCGCCAACTCCAGGAACTAAGAGAAAGTTTTTAGGTGCTATATTTCTAATTTCTTTAAAATATTCGGCTTTAGTAGCTCCAACCACATACATGAGATTATGATGATTTTTCCAAGTTTGAGAAGTTTGTATAACTTTTTTATAAACTTCCTCTCCATCTATTTTTTGGGTCTGAAAATCGAACGCTCCCCGATTAGAAGTTAAAGCCAATAGAATAGTATGTTTATTTTCAAATTCTAAGAAAGGAACCACAGAATCTTCTCCCATATAGGGCGCCACCGTGATAGAATCGAAATTTAAATGACTAAAAAAAGTTTTAGCATAACGGGTAGAAGTGTTACCTATATCACCACGTTTAGCATCGGCAATTGTGTAGATTTCAGGATAGTTTTCGTTAAGATACTTTATCGTTTTCTCTAAGGACTCCCACCCCTCTAACCCATAGGCTTCATAAAAAGCAGTATTGGGTTTATAGGCAACCGCCAAATGATGAGTCGCATCTATAATGGCTTTATTGAATGTAAAAATAGGATCTTCTTCTTGTAATAAATGTGCAGGCACCTTTTCTAGATCAACATCTAAGCCTATACATAAAAATGATTTCTTTGCGTGAATTTGCTTTACAAGTTCTTGGGTAGTCATAGGGCTGTAATAAAAAGCCCGCAAAAGCGGGCGGTGTTATTAAAAAGCATCCGAAGATTCTTTTAGTTTTTCTGTATTGGCCACTAATTGTAGCTCATCAATTATTTTTTGAATATCCCCATTTATGATATTTTGCAAGTCATAAAGGGTTAAGTTAATTCTATGATCGGTTACTCGACCTTGCGAGTAATTGTAAGTTCTAATTTTAGCACTACGATCACCACTCGTTACCATAGAGCCACGTTTTGCAGCATCTTCTTCTTGCTTTTTGGCTAACTCTAGATCATACAAACGAGAACGTAATACTTTAAATGCTTTCTCTTTGTTTTTATGTTGAGATTTTTGATCTTGACATTGTGCAACCAATCCTGTTGGCTCGTGTGTTAAACGAACTGCAGAATAGGTAGTGTTCACCGATTGCCCCCCTGGACCCGAAGAACAGAAATAATCTATTCTTACATCTTTAGCTTCTATTTGAACATCAAATTCTTCTGCTTCAGGAAAAACCATTACCGTTGCAGCACTCGTGTGTACACGACCTTGCGTTTCGGTTTGTGGCACACGTTGCACTCGGTGTACTCCTGCTTCATATTTGAGAGTTCCGTAAACATCTTCTCCAGAAACCTCAAACTGTATTTCTTTAAAACCACCATTGGTACCTTCACTAAAATCTACAGTGCTAACGCTCCACCCCTTACTTTCGCAATATTTGGTAAGCATTTTAAAAATGTCTCCTGCAAAAATACTCGCTTCATCGCCACCTGTTCCTGCACGTACTTCTACCACTGCATTTTTAGCATCTTCTGGATCTTTAGGAACAAGCATCATCCTAATTTTTTCTTCTAATGCCGGCAATCCATCTTTGGCTTCTTCTAATTGCATTTTGGCCATGTCTACCATCTCGGCATCGCTACCATCGGCAATAATCTCTTCTGCTTCTGCTATATTTTCGGTAAGCTCTACGTAGATTTCTCTTTCGGCCATTAAAGCTTTAAGATCTTTATATTCTTTTGTAAGCTCAACATATCTTTTTTGGTCTTTGATGATATCTGGTTGAATGATTAAATCATTTACCTCATCAAACCTTTGTTTTACTATATTTAATTTCTCTATCATATTGTTCATCGTAATGCTACAAATTTACGATAATTTTAGTGATTTTTATAGGAAACTTTAATTCACTCAGTTTTTTGTACTTTAGACCTTATGACAAGAAAAATACTACTACTTCTTTCTTTTTACAGGCAATTTTTATGGTTTTCACTTCTCATCAATTTAGCTCTTAACTTGTCTGGAGTCGAGTTTAAGCTTGCTTTGCCATCAAAAGTATTCCTACTCATTTTATTTATCTTTAGAAAACATTTAATTAGAAACACTTCCTATTTTCATTTTTACCATCAAATTGGTTTAAGTAAACGGGGGTTAATAGTCTTTTCCTTAGTTTTGGATAGTTGCATTCTTTACGGATTTTATTCAGCGAAAGCGTTATTATGATATTAAAAGTAGATAATATAGAGCTTAGTTATGATAGGAAAATTATCCTTGACGGAATTTATTTACAAGCTGAAACAGGTAAACTTACGGGAATACTTGGTAGAAATGGGAGTGGAAAAACGAGTTTGCTTTCTATTATTTACGGTACGGTTTCTCCCAAATATAAATTGATTCGTCTGGACGAAAAACCTATTACAAAAAAATTGTATAAAACGGGTTTAGTTGCGTATTTACCTCAATTTTCATACTTACCTAAACACCTTAACTTAAGACAAGCATTTTATCTTTATAATGTTTCTTGGGAGGATTTTATCAAAGAGTTTCCTTCATTTAAGCCTTTATTGAAAAATAAGAAAGATGAAATTTCTGGAGGAGAATTAAGGCTAATTGAAACTTATTTAATCCTATACATTAAAGTGAAAATCATATTGTTAGACGAACCTTTCTCTGGTTTATCTCCACTTTACATTGAAAAACTAAAAACAATAATTCTTAAAATTAAAAAAGAAAAAATACTTATTTTAACAGATCATTTTTATAATGACGTTTTAGACATTGCAGATACGATATACTTATGTAAAGACAGGAATTTAAAATTGATAGATAATAAAGAGAAATTAGTTGAAAATGGTTATTTACCCTTGAATGTCAAATAAAACACTACAAAATGAATAAGGAAAAAAATTATATAGAAATTAATCGACAGTCTTGGAATAACAGAACGGATACACATCTAAAGTCTAAATTTTATGACTTAGATAATTTTTTAAAAGGAAAAACTTCATTAAATCCTATTGAGTTAGAATTATTTGGAGATATAAAAGGTAAAACAATTTTACACTTACAATGTCATTTTGGGCAAGATACGATTTCTTTAAGCAGACTTGGAGCCGAGGTTACTGGTGTAGACCTATCTGATAAAGCTATAGAAAACGCCAAACAAATCGCTAAAAAAGAAAGTTCAAACACAACTTTTATTTGCTGCGATATTTATGATTTACCTAATTATTTAGATCAAAAATTTGATATTGTTTTTACTAGTTACGGAACTATTGGTTGGTTACCCGATTTAGATAAATGGGCAGAGATTGTTTCTAAATATTTAAAACCTAACGGTCAGTTTGTATTTGTAGAGTTTCATCCCGTTGTGTGGATGTTTGACGATAACTTTGAAAAAATTGCTTATAGCTACTTTAATTCTGGTGCAATTATAGAAACTGAAAATGGGACTTATGCAGATAAAGACGCTAAGATATCGCAAGAATATGTCATGTGGAATCACGGTTTAGGAGAAGTATTCAATAGCTTAATTAAAAATGGTCTACAAATAAGCACCTTTAAAGAATATGATTATTCACCTTACAACTGCTTCAACAAAACCATAGAATTTGAACCTAACAAGTATAGAATAGAGCATTTAGATAATAAGATCCCAATGGTATATGCATTAGTGGCTAAAAAGAAATCATAACACTTTCTATAAAATAGTCTAGATAATTATAACTCTACAATAACACCAATACCTAGTTGTTGTTTCCATTGTATTCTTGGGCCTACATCTACCAATTCACCATCAACATTTTCTTCTTGCACTTTAATATCGTCATCATATTTTAAATGTGAGCCTATTTTCGCAAGTACATAATTATTGACTTTAAAATTAAAGTTGAGCTCCCAGTTTACATCTATATTCCCAAAATGGTTTAAATAATCTGTATATAAAGTCAATTTATTCGTAAATCCTATATTTTCAAATAATTTAGTATGATATTCATTCGTCAATAAAATACCCACTTCTGTCCGTGTATGTTCTCCCTCTTTTATTACATTTCCTTCTTCGTCTAAAACTGCTGGGGTAACTCCAAACGCTCCTGAATTTGCCAAATCTTGATCGGTTACTATCGTAGATTTTACCGTTAAAGGAGAAGCATAAATATTTAAGGATTCTAAATTTGCTCCATATTCCGAACCTATACCTAATAGAAAATAGGCAGGTGACATTAAAGTAGAAATTTTATTAGAAACATCAGGATAATTATATCCGTTTGAAAATTGCGTTTGAAAATTTAATTTGGCTGAATAAAACCAATTTGAAATAGTGTCCTTACGATAACCTATTGTGGAGTTAATTTCTAGATTATCATCTGTTTTCTGAACTATTTGTTCTTTTTGTTTATTGATTCCGTATCTTCCTAAAAGTTCATTATTCCATCTTAAATTTCCGCGTTCGTAGATTCTTTTTATTTCTACATTCATTAACCCAGAGATAGAGTTACTCCCTCCTGCGTTCCAATTTACAAAGGCTACTTCACTTAAGTCTAAGCCTATTCTATTTAATTTTTTCCAAAAAGTTTTCTTTGGATGTTTTTTCCAGATTTTTTTTGGAGTACTAGGTAAACCGCTATAACTAATAACTCCTTTAGGTTTTAATTTTATAGCGTATATAGAATCTCTTACAATGCTATCTTGTTGTGCGAAAGTATTTAAACTAAAAAACAGAAAGCTAATAAATACAATGTACTTACTCATAGTCAAAGGGTAAACGGGGTTACAATATATTAGTACTCAAAACTCCCTAAGCTACTATTTATTGTAAGTTTCTTACCATTTTCTTGAGCTTCTACACTTCCTACTATTTTTGCATCTACTCCAAAAGATTTAGAGATATTGATAATTTGTTGTGCAAATTCTTCTGGAAGATAAATTTCCATGCGATGCCCCATATTAAATACTTGGTACATCTCTTTCCAATCGGTTTTACTTTCTTCTTGAATAAGTTTAAAAAGCGGTGGCACATCAAACATATTATCTTTTATAATGTGCAAATTCTCTACAAAATGTAAAATTTTTGTTTGCGCTCCTCCACTACAATGTACCATACCATGAATTTCTTTCGGTGTAAGCTGAGATAAAATCTCTTTTATAATTGGCGCATAAGTTCTAGTTGGTGAAAGCACTAATTTTCCTGCATCTAAAGGTGAATCTTCCACTTTATCTATAAGTTGTTTGCTTCCAGAATAGATAAGTTCTGTTGGAATAGAATTATCAAAACTCTCTGGATATTTTTCCGCTAAGGTTTTATTGAATACATCATGACGTGCAGAAGTTAATCCGTTACTTCCCATTCCTCCGTTGTATTCTTTTTCGTATGTTGCTTGTCCCGATGAAGACAAACCAACAATCACATCACCTGGCTGTATATTTGCGTTATCAACTACATTCGATTTCTTTATTCTAGCAGTAACGGTAGAATCTACAATAATAGTTCTTACCAAATCTCCTACATCTGCAGTTTCTCCTCCCGTTGAATGAATTTCTACACCAAAACCCTTTAACTCCTTAATTAGCTCTTCGGTTCCGTTAATAATTGCAGAAATTACTTCTCCTGGAATTAAATTTTTATTTCTTCCAATGGTAGAAGAAAGTAAAATATTATCGGTAGCTCCCACACAAAGCAAATCATCAATATTCATAATGAGTGCATCTTGCGCAATCCCTTTCCAAACCGAAAGATCTCCAGTCTCTTTCCAATACATATAAGCTAACGAAGATTTAGTACCAGCTCCATCTGCGTGCATGATTAAGCAGTACTCTTCATCATTAGTAAGGTGATCTGGAATTATTTTGCAGAATGCTTTAGGAAAAAGCCCTTTATCTACATTTTTTATCGCTTTATGCACATCTTCTTTTTCAGCTGAAACTCCTCGTTGTGCGTACCTTTTACTAACTTCTTGACTCATAATTGTATTAATTCAAATGCAAAAGTAAGCAAAAAAAAAGATTTTAATTTAACTTAATAATTATTCCCAATCGGGCATTAATGTATTATCTATTATTAACTCCCTAAGGTTATTATCGTTGGGATTTATATCCATTTTGTAAATAGCTGGAGTAGACCCTATGCTATTGGGTTTATTTACAAAAATTATTTCAGCTCCTGTAGGTGAAAATTTTGGATCTAAATCATTGGTACCGTTTTCTTTTTCAACGGAAATATCTAAGGTAGAATTATTGTTTAAATCGTATATAAAAATATGAGAATTTAATTGTCTGTAATTTTGACTTTCATACCCATCTACATCCCTAGCATACAAAACCTTATCTCCGCCTGGAGAAAAATCAAGTCCGCCAACTGCACCTGGCAGATTTTCTTGAATTGTATTTATAGTCATTCCAGTGTCACCATCCATTACAAATATTTTAGCACCATAACCGTTATTGTCGTTAGTGATTAAAGCTATTTTAAATGTATTGTTTTGAAATACATCTACTTCGGTAATAAGACTCCCGTCTACAGTTTGATATATGTTTTCGGTCCCTCCACCTGACGCGTTTATTTTATAAAGATTTGAAAAATTTGGGTATAATATTGAGTTACCATTATCTATCCAACATATATCTACCATATTTAAATTAAAACCTCCAACTGGGATTGCGCTTACTTGCCTCTGATTTGAGCCATCTAAATTCATAACAAACACGTGAGTATCCCCTCCTACAGATCTTAAAAATGCTATTTTATTAGTTTCCATATTACGACGCGGTCTAAAACTATTGAAACCACTAGCAGTCAATTGAACCTCTTGATCTCCCGCTTTCGCAAATATTACATAATTACCATCTACAGTCTTAGTATATAATTGTTCTATATTAGGAAAGGACATAGTTTTAAAAGAATTAACTTCACTCCAAACTGGACCATTTACTTCGTCTTCAATACTAACTTGCCAAAAATACTGAGTATCAAATTCTAACCCCTCTACTTTGAAAATAGTATCTTTAATTTGCTTATAAATAAGCTGATTTTCATTTGCTTCATCTCTAAGCTTTAACGTATAGACATGATTATCAGCTAAGTTAGCCTCCTCACTGTTCCATATAAAATCAACCGTAGTACTTACATTTATTGCATCATCATCTGGCGAAATTAATAACGGAGATTGCGGAGGAGTATTTAAAACATCTTCGCTCTGCATTTCAAAAACCACATTTACAATATTATTTGCTATGACTGTTATTCCTTCAAAATTAGGTGCTAAACTATCCTTTTGAGCTTGGACTGAATAATCCGCAACATCTACTTCTAAAATAGTAAATTTTCCTTCTTCATTAGTAAACACAGTTGAAGTAGCTGGATTCGTAGAAATTTTAGCATTTTCAACTGGTAGATTAGAATCTTTTAAAACTACAGTTCCCTCAATAATTCCCTTATCGGAATCATTTATAGTATCTCTTTCACAAGCAATGACTATAAATAACAAAAAAAGTAAATATCTAATTTTCTTCATTGTTGTAAACTTTATTGGTCTCTTTTACCAAAATTAAACTTAATCCCAGCAGCTAAATTAAAGTAAGAATCATCCTGTTTTCCATGGGTTATGTCATCTAGGTCTTCTGTGAAAGTTAAATGATGTTTCACATTTAAATTAACAGAAAGCCTCGGACTTAAAACGTACCCTAAACCAAACCCATATTGCATTTTAAAATAATTATCCTCAAAAGCAAAATCATCTTCTTCGCTCGATTCGAATAAAACACCTGGCCCAATCATTAAATAAGGAGAGAATCGGTCATAAGGCAATAAGAACACTTCCATGTCTAAATCAACTCCTGCAAATTGTTGTTCAATATCATTTCCAATTTTAAATTCCATAAAATTTGCATTTAATGCAAATCCTAAATGAGGAATAATTTTTTTATGAAAGCTTAATTGTCCAAAATAACTAAAACCTCTTTCATCATAGTCTCCCAAAAATCTATTTACACCTAACCTTAAGCTTAGCGCATTATTATATTCCCAACTTAGTTTTTCTCTATGATAAAGCCCAATTAAACTTTCTTCCTCCTTTTCCTTAGTATATTGATTTATCATTTCATTTGCTTCATCTTCATTTTCTGCAGTCCAAATACCCTCCTTTAAACCTTCAATCACTAATGAACCCACTGCTTTTTCTATAGCTTCTTTAACAGCTAGTTGAACGGGTTCGTTTTTAGTGTAGCCCGTTTCAACTTCTAACAAACGTTGAAAATTTACATATCTAAATAAACTAGCATCAACTGCTTGTGATAAAATAGTTTTAGATACATATACTGTTTTTAAAATTTTTCCACTTGAAGTGGAAATTGCACGAAGATAAACTGTAATTCGATCTTGTTTATATTGCGTCGAACCACCAGCCCCAAAATACCTTGCTCCAAATCCTCCTGTTATAATATTTGTATCATAAGAAACCACACCTCCCTCTAACAAAACTCCTGCATATAATAGTGGAGGAACTACACCACTTCCATTGGCACCTGCATACTCTTGACGAGTAGAACGAATAATATTTCTTTCATTCAGTAGATTGTTAAGATTTTCCCTTTCAATGGGTGTAAACCAATTTGAATCTTCTAATGCTTTAATAAGAATTGAAGTACCTCCTTGAGTGACAGCGGTACTAAAAGAACTTCCGTTCTCTAAAGCTTTGTATTGACCTGTTTGGTCTTTAAAGTTATAGACTCCAATAACTACTTTTTTTTGGGGTTGAGGTAGATTATAAAGTTTTTTTGTAAAATTTGACGTTTCACCTATTCTAGCATCTTGAGGTTTAACAGGTTGGTTATAATAAGTACCACAAGACCCTAACAATAAATAAATTAAAACTATCAAAATCAAAAATAATCTACTCATAAATAATTAATTAGGTATGATAATTTGCGTTTGTTCCCCTGTATTAGTATCTAAAATATTAACCACTAAACCTTCTAAGGAATCATAAACTTCAACTTCCAAACTTCCAAATGAAAAAGTTCCTGGTTCTAATTCTCCATCCCCGATTTGATTAGTTAATAAAGACCTTTCTAGTTGATTTAAAAGCTGTCTATTCAAATTACTAGAAAAATCCTCAAGATCTGACTCCTCATCTCTATTTAAACCTTCTTCTTTAAAATCATTCTGGGCATTAGCAGAACTTAATAACCATTGGTAGTTAAAAGTATCACCCCCAAAGGCAGGGTTTATAGGTTTATAAGTTAGTTGCTGGGAAAATAAAAAACCTGCTTGTAAAAGACATATCAATAGTATAAATTTCTTCATATTAGTACTTTTGAATGGTTTCTTGATTTTTTATTAATTGTTGTAAATATGCACTAACACTTCTCAAAGATTGTGTAGACATCGATTTTAAATATTCTTCTTTAGGTTGAATAAAAAACTGATATACAATTTCCATTTCAACCATTATTTGGATTTTAGTATTTCTACCAAAATTAAAGAGTTCCTTAATCGCAATTATTTTATTTGAGTTTAGCCCACTATTGCGATAATCTATACTAAAAAAATTATAAAAGTCATTTCCTGCTTTTGTTTTTGTATCTTGAGTTACTATTCCTCGCAATAATACACCATCATCTTGCGGATTCTCAATATTTTGATTCTGTTTAATAACTGTTTCGCTTTCTATTTTTTTTTTGAATCATTAAGCACATGTCGGTCTTTACCTAAGAGATTATCATCTAGATCATATATTAACAACAATATAATTATACGGTCTTTTTCGTTTGCATTTATAGAAGTAACCGAAAGGCTCTTGCTTTCATTTGCTTCAAGTACAAAACGCCCCGTTTGACTGTTATTAGAATTATTTTTATTTCCACTTTTAATCACAGATAACTTATAATGCAAACTGGTATTTATAGCTGTTTTATTTGTAACTAAACCCGTAATTTTTAACAGGTCGTTATTTTTTTCAATTTTAAGTTTTGCTTCAATTTCTTTGTTATATATCTGCGTATGACCTAAAAAACTAATTAAAAAAATAGATATAAGATAGAATCTTTTCATTTTTTCACATTTAAATATTTATTGAAAACTTCTCACTATAATATTTCTTGCCCCTTCTTCTTGTTTAATTTTTAAATTATTTGTTTTACTATTTACACCGTATTGCTCAAAATGATTATTACCCTCCTGTGTCAGTTCAAAATAAACATTAGCTGAAGGATCCTGAACATTCCTTAGTACAATATTATTATCACCCGTTTGAGTAATTTTTTCTCTAATTGAGGCTGCTACTAAATGAATATCGATTTCATTGTTAAGTCCGTTTTGCTTTAATTGTACTTTAGAATTTGAAGATGATATAATGGAGTTAATAACATTATTGGAGCCAATTTGCTCAATATAAACTTGATTTCCTATTGTAATCTGATGAGATTCATTTACTAATGGTGTGGATCTATTAATAAAACTATTCAACAAATTAAAATTTTCATTTTCCTTATCTAATATACCTATAGAAGAATCTTCTTCAGTTTGAGCTATTCCCTGAAATGTAACTAATATGAGTAAACAACATATGCTATATTTTGACCACATAATTTCAGATTTAAAGTGATATAGGGTAAATAAATTGAACCTTCTATTCAATTTATCTACCCATTTTTAATTTAGTTATCTTAATTTTTAAAAAATTAAGAGGGAATATTAGTTAGACTGAATAACTGTTGCTGTATTAGCACCCATTTGACTCACCGTACTAATATTTCCTAGAGTTCCACTTTGAGTAACTCTCGCAGTGTTATCTGCAGTAATTGCACCTTGCGCTCTTTGATCTACCCAAGATTTATTCATTTCTCCAGATTGATCTACATCAGAGTAGTTAGTATTCACTCCAACTCCACCTTCTTGGTAAACTTTAGAGTAATTTTGATCTCCTATTTGAGATAAAATCGAACGGTTACCATCATCATGTTGTTCTACATATTCTCTGTTCGCAAAACTTCCAGTATTAGCTCCTCCAGTTGTTTGCTGAAATGTAGTACTTCTGTTATTATCTCCGTCTTGTAGAATATCAGAAAAATTCCCGTCAGTTTGATTTGGACCAGCAACCTGATCGATATCAACCCTGTTATCAGATCCCATTTGATCTACTAGGGCTCTGTTATTATCAAAAGTTTGCAAAATATCTGAACGGTTATCATCTCCATCTTGCATTACCCTAGCGTAGTTATCTTCGGCATTCATCCCGTTACCTTGCTGAATCATAGATCTGTTTCCTTCTCCATCTTGAGTCGCATAAGCTTTATTTCTATCACCTTGCTGCTCAATTGTAGAACGTTGACGAGTTGCTGTACCTCCATCTTGATCTACTTTAGCATAATTTCCATTACCACTTGCAGGATTACCACCTACATTTCCTTTCTGATCAATTTTTGAGTAATTATCCCCAATTTGATCAACATCAGCTATGTTACTTGTAAACTCTTGATCAACATCACTTGAGTTATGGCCACTTTGATTTACGTTAGCATTGTTACCTACCCCAGTTTGATCTACATCACTATTATTTTGCGCAAAAGACACAACTCCAATCATAAGAGCGGCTACGCATAAGATTGATTTTTTCATAATATAAAGTTTTAATATTTAGATTTGTTTTTAGAATTCCATTTAAGGAAATACGTTCAATCTACATTTGTTAAGAAAATTCTTTATAAAATTTTCAAAACAACAATCGTCCTAAATAAGCTTATATTTATATGAAGGTAATTATTTGTAATTATTATTTTAAAAACTCAATAAGTTTCCGGAAAAATATTGTGATTTTCAAAAAACAACCACTAAAAAGACATGTCTAATTACCTGAGACTAAATTAAATACATTATACAATTCACACAAGATAACCAATCATTTTTCGATATAAACACCTTTTAAATCGTTTTATGGTAATATTTTAACAATTAAAATAAAAATAACCAGTTTTTAACTTTAAATAATTTATTTATTCGTAATTTAATTGATTTTTAATTTCTGTTTGTAGCAAAAAAAACCTCTTAATCATACTGATTAAGAGGTTTTTAAAAAATAGGTGTTAACTCTAATTGGTAAATAACAATTCTCTATATTTTGTTAATGGCCAATATTCATCATCTACTAAAAGCTCTAGTTTATCACAGTGGTAACGAATCACTTCAAAGAATGGTTTTACTTCATTACAGTAAGCAAAAGCTTTCTCTTCAGAATCTTCTATTTTATTTGCCTTTTTACGAGCATCAATCATATCTGTAATTCCTGAATTAATTTTCTCAATATGATTAGAAATAGTTTCAATGATACCTAACTGCTCTTTTCCAAATTTCCTAAAGTCTTCTCCATAAATCTCTTTAAGACCTTTCACATTTTCTATCAATACATTTTGATATTTAATTGCAGTAGGGATCACGTGATTTCTGGCAATATCTCCTAATACACGTCCTTCAATTTGAATATGCATTGCATATTCTTCAACTTCAATTTCGTGACGGGCTTCTACCTCTACTTTATTCATTACACCTAAACCTGCGTAAAGATCTATGGTAGATTGAGCCTTTTTAATTTTTAAAGCTTCTGGAGTATTTTTATTATTACTTAATCCTCTTTTTACAGCTTCCTTTTCCCAAGCTTCACCATAACCATCACCTTCAAAACGAATACGCTTAGAATCTTTAATGTATTCTCTCAACACATTAAAAATAGCGTCATCCTTTTTCATTTTTTTATTCTTGATCAACTCATCTACTTCTACCTTAAACTCTTTTAATTGCTTAGCAACGATAGAGTTTAAAACAGTCATAGGGTTTGCACAGTTGGCTGTCGATCCTACTGCTCTTAATTCAAATTTATTTCCTGTAAAGGCAAAAGGAGAAGTTCTATTTCTATCAGTGTTATCCAATAGAATTTCTGGTATTTTACCTACTACATTTAGCTTTAATTCTGTTTTTTCTTGCGGAGAAAGTTTCCCATCGGTTACTTTTTCTAATTCATCCAATACTTCAGTTAACTGAGATCCAATAAATACAGATATTATCGCCGGCGGTGCTTCATTTGCCCCTAAACGGTGATCGTTAGAAGCTGTCGCAATTGTAGCTCTTAATAATTCTTCATTATCATTAACTGCCTTAATAGTATTTACAAAGAAAGTTAAGAACTGAAGGTTTTTCATTGGAGTACTACCCGGACTTAACAAATTAACTCCTGTATCTGTACTTAATGACCAGTTATTATGTTTACCACTACCATTAACTCCCGCGAATGGCTTTTCATGGAAAAGCACTTTAAAATAATGTCTTTCAGCTACTTTTTCCATCACATCCATTAATAGAAGGTTGTGATCTACAGCTAAATTTGCTTCTTCAAATATAGGTGCTAATTCAAATTGATTAGGAGCAACCTCATTGTGACGAGTTTTTACAGGAACTCCTAACAGCATACATTCGTTTTCCATGTCTCTCATAAAATTGAGAACACGAGAAGGAATCGCTCCAAAGTAGTGATCATCTAATTGTTGTCCTTTTGCAGGAGAATGACCTAACAAGGTTCTGCCTGATAATAATATATCTGGTCTTGAGCTCGCTAAAGCGGAATCAATTAAAAAGTATTCTTGCTCCCATCCTAGAGTGGCATTAATTTTAGTAACTTTTTTGTCAAAATATTTAGCTACTTCTGTAGCTGACTGATCTAAAGCTTGAAGAGATCTTAAAAGCGGAGTTTTATAATCTAATGCTTCTCCCGTATAGGCTACAAATACGGTAGGAATACAAAGAGTCGTTCCTAAAATAAATGCTGGTGATGTTGGGTCCCAAGCAGTATATCCTCTTGCTTCAAAAGTGTTTCTTATTCCTCCATTAGGAAAGCTAGAAGCATCTGGCTCTTGTTGTACTAAAGCTCCTCCTCCAAATTTCTCTATGGCAGAACCATCTTCAACAGTTTCGAAAAAAGCATCATGCTTTTCTGCAGATGATCCTGTTAGTGGTTGAAACCAGTGTGTATAATGTGTTGCTCCTTTAGAAATAGACCATTCTTTCATTCCCGTAGAAATGTGATCGGCTAAATTTCTATCGATTTTTGAACCATTCTTAATTGCGTCCATTACGCTCTTATAAGAATCTCTTGTTAGAAACTGACGCATCGCCTTTTCCCCAAAAACATTTTGTGCAAATATCTCTGATCGACGTGCTGGTTCTTCAACATGAACTGGTTTACGGTTTAAACTTTCTTTTAATGCTTGAAATCTTAAAATTGCCATTTTTTTTGGTTTGTGTTGCACGACAAAATTAATCATTTTTAAAACACCCCCTATATTTTAATGTTAACTTATTTAAAAAGATGTTATTTTTATTAACACCCCCTTAATAAATAATATTAAATAAAAGTTAAAGCTATAAACAGCGCATAAGCTGAAAAAATAATCACTCCTTTATATCTACTGAATATAAATTTCTTTGGCAAGAATACCAATGGAAGTATAATAAAAGCAAAACCTAGCATCCAAAAAATATCATTGGTTAAAATTTCATCAGACTGCATTACGATAGGTTTAATGATGGCAGTAATTCCTAAAACGGAAGCAATATTAAAAATATTAGAACCTATTAAATTTCCTAACGAAAGTGCTTTTTCTTGTTTTAATGCTGCAATTACCGAAGCTGCAAGCTCTGGAACACTTGTTCCCACCGCTATCATAGTTACCGAGATTACACGCTCGCTTACGCCAATTTTAGTTGCCAGATCTACCGCTCCCGTCACTAAAGACTCGGACCCGAAGTATAGTGCCACTCCTCCTATAATTAACCAAACAACGATTTTAAAATAAGAAACACCTTGCAGCTTATCGTCAATATCTTCTGTAGGAACCTCATCGTGTTTTCTTGCACGCTGTATTAAAACCAAAAGATAAATAACGATTGCAACTACGAA
This sequence comes from Mesonia sp. K4-1, assembly GCF_008017825.1. Lineage (NCBI taxonomy): Bacteria > Pseudomonadati > Bacteroidota > Flavobacteriia > Flavobacteriales > Flavobacteriaceae > Mesonia > Mesonia sp. K4-1. Next base: position 57,029 of record NZ_VRLS01000043.1, on the reverse strand, counting down.
ACCTATCCCTTCAGTTCTTGAAATTTCACCCCCTGTATATAAAAAGAAATAAAGCATCACCGAGAATAACATCATCACCGGCCAGTTGAATTTATAAAAATCTTTATCTATTTCTAGACTACTTATAATAGCTGTAATTCCCAATACCAATCCTATGTTGGCAATATTAGAACCTATAACATTCCCTAAACTAATGTCTGAAAAGCCATCTAATGCCGCTTGCAAACTTACTAGAAGCTCTGGCATAGACGTAGCAAAAGAGACTACGGTAAGCCCTATGACCATTTTAGAAATATTTAATTTAAAAGAAAGTGCTACAGAAGATCTTACCAAGAACTCTCCTCCCACTACTAATAAAACCAAACCTAATAGAATAAGTAAAACAGACATATCGATTTTTTTTTGCGAAGATAAGGGTTTTCTTTTTCAGAGAAATTAAAATAGAAACTAATAAAATAGTTACATAACTATAAAAATAGTTGTTTAACTTATTTTTTAGTTATAGATTTGATTTGCGTTAAGGATGGAAACGGCATCCTTTTACTTGTTTTTTTTAAACAAGAAAAAGATATAGTGGACAGCCTGACCTGAAAGGGAACGCCCAAATAACACAACTATGGAAAAATTAACTCCGAAAGAGGAAGAGGTGATGCAAGCTTTATGGAAGCTAAAAGAAGCATTTGTAAAAGAAATTTTAGCCGAAATGCCTAATAGCAAACTGCACTACAATACGGTTTCTACACTGGTTAGAAAGCTAGAAGAGAAAGGGTTTGTAAATTATGAAGCGTTTGGAAAAACCCATCGTTACTTTCCTAAGGTTAGCAAAGAAAGTTATTCTGCCTATTTTATGAAAAATGCTACTCAAAAGTTTTTTGATAGTTCTTATAAGAATATGGTTTCTTTTTTCGCTCAAGAGGAAAAAATAAGCGCCAAAGAGCTACGCGAAATTTTAGAGATTATCGAAAATAAAAAGTAATGGAAATTCTTCTCTACTTATTAAAAAGCACATCTATATTAGGACTATTTTTTATCGTCTATTATTTCGCTTTACGAAAAGACACCTATTTTGAGAGTAATCGCTACTTTCTTTTACTAGGAATGGTGTGCGCTTTTAGTTTTCCTTTTTTAGAATTTACTCAAATCACATATATTGAAACTGAGCCTATTTTAAATTCGGTTTTTTTACCTGGAAACGAAGTTAGTTCTTCTCCTGTACAAAACTTTCCTTTAGCAGAAACTGAATCATTTAACTGGTTAAAACTATTACTTAACCTTTATATTGTTGGGGTGATTTTTATGGGCATTAGGTTTTTATTTCAGTTACTCAGCCTATTTAATATTTTAAGACTACCTAAAAAGAGAGATGCTGAAGGTTTTTATCATATTGAATTAATTAAAAAAACCTCTCCGTTTTCCTTTTTTCATTTTATTGGTTATCACCTACCCTCCTATCAAAAAGATGAGCTAAAATTAATCATTGAACATGAAAAAATTCACGGTAAGCAATACCACTCTATAGATGTAATGCTACATCAACTCATGCTTGTATTTTTATGGTTCAATCCGTTTGCTTGGTGGTATAATAAACAAATGCTAGAGAATTTAGAGTTTATTGCGGACAGAAATGTTACCACAAAAAACAACGTTGACCAAAAAGAATATGCACTTACCTTATTAAAAACTTCTAATCATCATCACTCGCCTAGTTTAGGCAATTCATTTTATCAATCATTAATCAAAAAACGAATTGTTATGTTACACAAAAATGCATCGTCCAAATATGCTTGGGCCAAATCTATTCTCATTTTACCTTTATTAAGTCTTTTTTTATGGAGTTTCAATGTAAAAGAAGAAATAAAATTTATTCCCTTAGCGGAAAATCAATCCACGGAAATTCATGAGAACGAAAACCTTCCTCATAAAGATTTAATTACAGAAGGGATAAAGTCGGTTAAAAACGCTTCAGCTAATCATCTTCAAGAAGTTGATAAAACTCAGCAGCAGCAAAAAACAGCTTTAACTACTAAAAAAACGTATGTAATTACTAAATACACTTCTGATAAAGAAATCAGAAAAATTAAAAACGGACTAGAAAAAGAACTAGAAAATACTAAACTAAAGTTTTCTAATATAGAGAGAAACACTAAAAGTGAAATCATTTCTCTAACGATTAGCAGCAAATTTAAAGATAATGAAAGCTATATAAAAAATATGATTATTGAAGGGGTCAATAGTTTTCCTATAAAAATAGTGGTTGTAAATAACCATATTAAAATCTGGAACAAAAACGATGAAGCTACCATAATTTCTAATAACGGAATCACAGCTGAAAAAAAAATAACATCCAACAAGTTAGGAGAAAAACCTTTAATTATTATTAATGGCAAAGAAGCAAATAAGTTTCAAAAAAAATCTCATACATTTAAAGAAGGTTCTTCATTAAATGTAGAAAGACTCGAGCCCGAAGAAGCACAGAAAATCTACGGAGAAAAAGCCAAAGATGGGGCAATTATTATTAAGGAGATTCCTGCAATTCAAACTTCAAATGAAGGTGTCAAAAAAGCTTTAAGAACTACTAAACAAAGTCCACTTATCATCATTAATGGAAAAGAATCTAATCGTAAGGAATTGAGCTTACTCCAACCTGAAAATATTGAAAATGTAAATTTAATTAAGGAGCAGAACGCTATAAGTGAATACGGAGATAAAGCTAAATACGGCATTATTGACATAACCTTAAAAGAAGACAAAGAGATCCCCTCGAAAGAAGAAAACAATAAAGAGATTGAGGTCGAAATTATCGAGTCTGCAAGTGAATATATTTATTGCCTTAACGGTAAACAAATAGAAGCAAGCGAGGCAGCAAACATCCCAGCTGAAAAAATAAAAACGATTACAGTTTACACATCTCAAGAAGCAAAGGAGAAACTAAATATTAATTCAAACGGAAAAAAATTAATGAATTTTAATATTTACAAAGAAGGTGAAATCAATACAACCTCTCCTAAAGAATTGTTAGAGCATCAAATTTCTCTTCAAAACAAAAACACCCTCATTATCCTTAACGGAAAAGAAATCACAAGAAGACAACTTAGTGAGCTAAACCCAGATCAGATTAAAAGCATCTTTACATTAAAAGGTAAAAAAGCTATTGAAAAATTTGGAAAAAAAGCTAAAGACGGAGTAATTGTCATCACAACCAAGTAAAAGCCTATAATTTTCTTAAAATATGAATCCTTGAAAGCTTGTCTTTCAGGGATTTTGTATTTTTAAAAGAAAAACCATGGGACTTAAAACATCAATATTTAGAGGTTTATCTAAACTCAATAAAGCCATTTTGCCCAATTATACCAAAAAAGGGCTCGACTTAAGAAATGCTAGCAAATTTCAACTGGCAATTATTGGCTGGAAAGCTTGGGTTACTAAACACGCTGGAGCAAACCCCAATCAAAAATTATTAGAAAATTAATACTTTATGAGCGAGAAGATGTCTTTTCCTTCTAATTGATTTTTCCCTTCTAAAAAAGTAAGCTCAATTAAAAAATTACATTGAATAATCTCTCCTTCTAAACGTTCTACCAAATTGCAAGCAGCTTTAGCGGTGCCGCCAGTCGCTAGAACATCATCATGAATTAAGACTTTTTCTCCTTTTAGAATCGCGTCTTCGTGAATTTCTAACTCATCTTGACCGTATTCTAGATCATAAGGTTCTTTTAAGGTATTATAAGGTAGTTTCCCCGATTTCCTTATCAGAACAAAACCTGCCTTTAACTCTTTTGCCAATAAAGTAGCAAAGAAAAAACCTCGAGACTCTATTCCCACTACTTTGTCTATTGGCGAATCTATTTGCTCTGCAAATTTCTTCACACAATATTCCATAACTTTATAATCTTGTAAAAGCGGAGTAATATCTTTATAACTAATCCCTTTCTTAGGAAAATCGGGTATAGTCCTTACTAATGATTCAATATTCATAGGAGTCAATTTTGGAGTTTTCGAAGATAGCCAGAAGTTTTTACAATTAAAATTTGAATTTTAAAACAGAAAACTTTGTAGTTTTATATAAAAGAGATATATTTGCACCCGCAAAACGGCCTTGTGGCGCAACTGAATAGCGCACCTGATTACGGCTCAGGAGGTTCCAGGTTTGAATCCTGGCAAGGTCACTACAAAACCCTAAAACGTTTATTATCGTTTTAGGGTTTTTTTATTTCCCAATTTTCAGCTTTTCCACACGCAAGTAAAATATCTTTTCATCTTCTTCTCTATTCGGCACACTACTATTCAAGCGAGTAATACCTACCCAGTAAAATATTTCACTAAAAAAACACAAAATTCTAATATTCAGTAAATTAAAAACCAAAAGTAGATCTTTTCTTAAGATGGTATAAAACTTGGCAAGTCCTAGCTTTAAAATAAGCTGATCACATATTTATATTATTTATGAAACATCATTTTGGACTTCTAAAGGAGTCCTCTCAAGAAACAAGACTCGCCTTTCTTCCCCAAGAGGTAAAAAAATTAATTGAAAAATATGAAGTTGTTATTCAAGTAGAAAAAGACTACGGTTTAAGAGCAAACATAACAGATGCCGAATATATTTCTGCAGGAGCTACTATAGAAACTAAAGCTCATATCTTACAAAAGGCAAACTTTATTCTTTCTATAAACGATGTAATAGAAGAAAAGGATAACGTAACCCCTCACACCACATTTATTGGTATTTACAACACTTTATATTTTTCTGAGCGACTTGAAAAGTTTAAAAAACTGCAAGCAAAGGTTTACAGTTTAGACCAACTTCCTAGAACTACTTTAGCACAAGCGATGGATGTGCGATCTTCTTTAGATGCTCTATCTGGATATAAAGCTGTTTTAAAAGCAACGGAGTTATACTCTAAAGTTTTTCCTATGATTACGACAGCCACAAGCACTTTACAACCTGCTAAGGTTTTAGTTTTAGGCGCTGGAGTTGCAGGTTTACAAGCTATTGCTACCACAAAACGATTAGGAGCCATTGTACACGCTTTCGATGTAAGAAAAGCTGCTGGAGAAGAAGTAAGAAGTTTAGGCGCTAATTTTATAGAAATTGAAGGAAATACCGAAGCTAAAAATGCAGGCGGTTATGCTGTAGAGCAAGCAGAAGATTACAAGCAACGACAACAAGATCGCATAAACGAGCAACTCCAATCTACAAACATAGTGATATGTACAGCGAATATTCCTGGAAAAAAAGCTCCTGTTCTTATTGATGAAAACGCCGTACAAAATATGCCTTCTGGTTCGGTTGTTATCGATCTAGCAGCAGAACAAGGTGGTAATTGTAGCTTAACCAAAAACAACGAAACGATAACATACAATTCCACTACAATTTTAGGAAACTCTCATTTATCGAGAGAACTTTCAAAAGCTGCTTCTCAATTATTGTCTGCTAATTATTTCAACTTTATAAAACATCTCATCGAAAAAGGGGAAGAAAACGAACTTATTAAAGCTACTCAAGTAATTAATCAAGAATAATAATTAAAATATGGAATTTTTACAAAATAACTTAGAAGCGATTTACATCGTACTCCTTTGTATCTTCATTGGAATAGAAGTACTATCTAACGTGCCATCGGTTTTACACACACCACTTATGTCGGGAGCAAATGCCATTAGCGGTGTTATTACCATAGGAGCCATTGCCATAGTACTTAATTTACCTGAAGATGCTCATATAGGAATATTAATTCTAGGCGGAATAGCTGTTTTTTTAGGAACACTTAATATCGCTGGAGGATTTTTAGTGACCCGTAGAATGTTGAGAATGTTTACCACAAAATCTAATTAAAGTTATGAATATCATTATGAATATTGGCTATTTATTAGCCTCGTTCTCTTTTATCACAGGTCTTAAATTAATGAGCTCACCTAAGCACGCCAGTAAAGGAAACACCATAGCTGCTGTTGGTATGCTAATTGCTATTCTTAGTGTTTTTACGGGAATTATATCAGAGAAAATCAATTACACTAATTTGGGTATTATTTTAACCGCTATTGTTCTAGGGATTCTAGTAGGTAAGCAAATGGCTTTTAAAGTTAAAATGACTGGAATGCCACAAATGGTATCTCTACTTAACGCTACTGGCGGTGGATGCGCTATGTTATTAGGATGGATTGAAGCCATACAAATTAATACTACTATAGCCACTGGGCCCCAAATTCTCTTAAACTTAGGAACGATTACTGGAGCAATTGCATTTTCAGGAAGTATAATAGCCTACTTAAAACTTTCAGGAAAATTAAAAGATCGTAATTCTTTATTTATCAATGTGATTTCTAAAATTCTAGTAATTATTTGTGTCGCATTACCCATAGCTTTTGCAGCCTCGGTTTTACCTATTTCATTTTTTCATCTTACCCTCATTTTATTAGTATTAGGATTACTTTACGGAATTATATTCGTGATGCCCATTGGTGGTGCAGATATGCCTGTAGTGATTTCTTTACTCAACTCTATTACTGGAATTGCCACTGCATTAGCTGGTCTTTTATACGATAATAAAACCATGATTGCAGGAGGAATTTTTGTGGGTGCCGCAGGAATTTTCTTAACTATTCTAATGTGTAAAGCCATGAATAGACCTCTATGGAAAGTTATTGCTGGTTCCAATAAAAGCAAACAACAGGGAGCACAAACATCTCAGCAGCAAGTAATTCAAGAGACCAATGTTTCTGAAACAGTTACTAAATTACTTCTGTCAAAAAAAATCGGAATTGTTCCTGGTTACGGAATGGCTGTAGCACAGGCTCAACACACTTGTTTTCAACTTCAAAAATTATTGCACGGACAAGATAAGACCTTAGATTACATTATTCACCCTGTTGCAGGTAGAATGCCAGGACATATGAATGTGTTACTCGCCGAAGCAAAAATAGATTATGATTACCTCAAAGAAATTCACGAGGCCAATGACTATATACAAGAATACGACTTATTATTAGTTATTGGGGCAAATGATGTTGTAAACCCTGTTGCGGAAACCAACCCAGAGAGTTCTATTTATGGCATGCCAATTATTAAAGCACATTTAAGTAAAAACGTCATCGTATTTAAACGAAGTATGAATCCCGGTTATGCAGGTATTGCAAACGAATTGTTTGAAAAAGAAAATTGCCAGCTTCTTTTTGGGGACGCTCAAACCAATTTACAAGAGATCGTTGAGCAATTGAAAGTTTTAAACTAAATCTGAAATTTTAAAATAGCGTTAATAAAATTATATTATATTGAATCGCCGGTGCAATAAAATAATGAATATGGGAGCAAATGAAAATTTAATTGAAAGAGTAAAAGAACTAAGCTGTCTATATGAAATCTCTTCCCTTTTTCAATCGCAAGATCACCAAGACCCTCAAATAATTTTGGAGAAGATAACCCATGTTTTAAAAAAAGCCTGGCGTCACCCCAATGCAGCATATGTAGAAATTAACGCTTTAAAACATCACTTAAAAACCGATGAGATTCCTGTAAATACAGTTCATCAATCTTGTGATATTTCGCTATTTAAGAAACGCGCTGGTGAGATTAAGGTGCACTATCCTATTCCGCAGTTTCAAACAAGTGATTTTCTAGAAGAAGAACAAAAACTATTAAATAAAGTAGCTCACGAAGTAAGTATTTTTTTAGAGAAGATTGAACAACAAAAGAAAGAAGAGTGGTTACAACGCAGTGCCCAACGTAATGATCGACTTGCGATTTTGGGAGAGATTACCGCAGGTATTGCGCACGAGTTAAACACACCTTTGGGAAACATGTTAGGCTTTGCTGAATTTATTGAAGAAAAAACAACCGATCCCTCCATTAAAAGAGACAGCAAAAAAATAATTGATGCTGCTATTTTTTCTCGAGAAGTAGTGAAGAAACTTATGTTTTTTGCTTGTGAAATGCCACAAAACAGAGAACATATTAATATAAAGCCTGTAGTAGAACAAGCTTTAAGTCTTCTGGGACAAAACTTCAAAAAAGCAGAAGTAAGCGTAAAACTAATTGCAAAAGAAGACATTGAAGCACAAATAGATAGCATTCAACTTACACAAGTATTATTCAATTTACTCATTAATGCCATCTATGCTTCTCCAACCAACAGTAAAATAACCTGTAGCTTAACGCAGGATGAAAAAAACATCTACATAACGATTGCAGACCAAGGTAAAGGTATTCCAGATAAATATGCTAAAAAGGTTTTCGATCCGTTTTTTACTACAAAACCTGTAGGAGAAGGATCTGGATTAGGTCTAAGCGTTGTACACGGAATTATAAAAAGTCATAAAGGAAGTATTACCTTTAGCAAAAATAAGCCCAAGGGTACAGTTTTTAAAATAAGTATTCCTAAACACCACTATTAATGGCACTAAAACGAGAAAATATTTTAATTGTAGATGATAATTATGATATGTTAGAGGTTCTTCAACGGAATCTTAAAGCTTTAGATTATCATGTTTACAAAGCTTCTTCTGTAAAGGAAGCACTAGATATTCTCAAATTATCTGCTATAGATTTGTTGATTACTGATATACAAATGCCAGAAGTTAATGGTATAGAATTGCTAAAATACGCTGGCGAGCATTATCCTTTTCTTCCAAAGTTAGTCATTACGGGGTTTCCTTCGATTACCTCTGCAGTGACTGCGATCCAATCTGGTGCTACAGATTATTTAGTAAAGCCCTTTACGAGCAATGAATTAAAAAATTCAGTAAAAAAATCTTTAAAAAACAAATTAGCGAGTCCAATTCAATTGGGAGATAAATCTGTGAAAGATCAAGATATTCCTATGGTGTATGCTGGGATAATAGGAAAATCTTCTTCCATACAAAATGTGATTGAAAGCATAGAGCGGGTAAAAAATAACCGGGCCACTATTTTAATTCAAGGAGAAAGCGGAACAGGTAAAGAACTTATTGCTCGCGCTATTCACTATAAAGGTTCGTTTGCGGGAAATCCTTTTATTGCTGTAAACTGCGGCGCTATTCCCGAGAATTTATTAGAATCTGAACTGTTTGGGTATGAAAAAGGTGCTTTTACAGGAGCTAATCAAAATAAAGAAGGTTTCTTTCAAGCAGCGAATACTGGTACTATTTTCTTAGATGAAATTGGTACTGCTCCTGCTTCGGTACAAGTTAAATTATTAAGAGTTTTACAAGAAAAGGAAGTCACTAAAATTGGAGCTACAAAACCTCAAAAAATTCAAATTAGGATTATTGCTGCCACCAACGAAGATCTATATCAACAAGTACAAAAAGGTACTTTTAGAGAAGATTTATACTATCGCTTAAATGTGGTAGATATACATGTGCCTAACTTACACGAACGCAAAGAGGATATCCCACTACTGGTTCAATATTTTTTATCTAAATATGCTAAAGAGTATGCCAAAGATAAAATACAGCTAAGCGATCGTATTTATGAAATATTTGAGCGTTACCCTTGGCCCGGTAATATACGAGAATTGGAAAACTGCATTCAAAAATTAACAATTATGAATGAAGACCAAGTAGATTTACCTCAGCTTCCAAAACACTTTAAATATAAAATAGAAACCACTGGAAAAGAAACATTTGTTCCGTTAGAGCAAATGGAGAAACAATATATTCAAAAGGTACTTTCTTCGGTAGATAATAATAAGACTAAGGCTGCCGAAATTTTAAAGATCAATCGAAAAACATTACGAAGTAAGTTAGAGTAAAGAAATAAAAAACGAGTACTTTCATGAAAAAAGCACTCGCTATTTGATACGTGGTTTTACTATTCTATTCCTTGACTATTTTAAAGCTATGCTGAGTTTCTTCCGTAAATAACTTAACCATATACACTCCTTTATTTAAGGATGAAACATTTACTTGTAATTGATTTGCATCTACTTTTTGAGATAATACTTCCTGTCCCAAAATGTTGAAAACCTTAACGGAATTTAATGCAGTTTTGTATTCTATATTTAACACCTCTTTTGCTGGTATAGGATAAACCGACAAGGCATTTTTATCAAAAGTACTGGTTTGCAACGCTCCTACATCTATCGTAAAATCTAAAGCTTGACCATAACCAGGGAAAGCTCCTTGACCAAACGCATCCATTTCTATTACACAAGGATCTACAATAGCAGGTGAATCTTCATCGGCATAGGTTTTTGTAAGTCTCGCTCGTGTTTCTCCTGTTAAAGCATTTGGAGGTACGGTAATGTTCATATTTAAAGAAATTCCATCGCTTCCGGTAGAATTAGTCAGCGTACCTAATTCATAAACCTCATCTATGTCATCTAAAATTTCATTTTGATTCCAATCAATAAAGAGAACTATCTCATTGCCAAAATCTCCATATGTGTTTCCTTCAACTGCAACAGAAATAGTCTCACTGAGATCTACATTTGCAATCGTAGCTGTTTCATCTATTAAAATGGAAGATGCATCACTATTTGGGATACTTGTTTGTCCAAAATTCACTAAGGTTATCTCTTCTACTGTGGTACCACTATCGTCTATATCGCAATATGGATCGGGAAAAGTTTGAGCCTGTAATCCTAAGTTGAATAATACTAAAGCTAGAGTAATTTTTTTCATCATTATAAATTTTAATTAGTTATTTAATTTACAATTAGTTAAAAGAACAGCATTAGCATTTAACTTTAGTTTTAGAATTTGTTTCGTTAAATCAGTTTATAAAAACCACAAGTCTCCATTTAAAAACTGGTACATTATTAATCTTGTGAGTAAAAATCTCTCAATAGGCACAATCTCTTTAAAAATAAAAACATCAACAAACAACTGATATACAAACACTTATTGTTTAACTACCCAAATAAAAAAACAATGGTACACCTATTGACTATTGGGTTTCAAAGAACACTAAAATCTGGTTAATGAATACTTTAACAAAAGAAAAACCTGTAGTTAATAAGGTTAATATTGATTCGGGTTTATGCATAGATTGCTTAGAAAGAATCACATGTATTTGGAAACACAATTTAAAAATGTATTGCGAAAATCATAACTAAATATGAGTACACTTCAAGAAAAAAAACCAGCTACCATGTATGAAAATGTTATGCAACAATATAATCAAGTTGCTAACCTTGTGGGGCTTAATGAAAATATTAAAAAAATATTAGGTATAACCAACAACGAAATTATTGTTCATTTTCCTGTAAAAATGGATAATGGTGAAGTCAAAATATTTACAGGGTACCGCGTTCAACATAACAATGCATTAGGTCCTTACAAAGGAGGTTTGCGTTATCACCCTACTATAGACGTAGATGATGCTAAAGCTTTAGCAATGTGGATGACATGGAAAACTTCTTTGGCAGGTCTTCCATTTGGAGGTGCAAAGGGAGGAATTCAATTAGATCCTAGAGAACATTCTTTAGCAGAGTTAGAAAGAATCACTAGAAGGTTTACTTATGCTTTAGGAGATAATATTGGCCCAGACCAAGATATTCCTGCACCAGATGTTAACACGAATCCACAGACTATGGCTTGGATTTTAGACACTTACATGTCTACGAAATCTCCTTCATCACGTTCTCATAATAATCATATCGTAACAGGTAAACCTGTAGGTTCTGGCGGTTTGGAAGGAAGAGATCGCGCTACAGGCTTTGGAGTTTTTCTTACCATCAAGCTTTATTTAGCTTCTCAGGGAAAAACTTTAGAAGGTAAAACATTTATTGTCCAAGGTTTTGGGAATGTAGGTCAATGGGCTTCACAATTTATGGTAGATGAAGGCGCTAAGTTGATAGCTGTACAAGACGCCCACGCAACTTTATATAAAGAAGAAGGAATAGATCCAATTACTTTAACAGAACATATACAACCAAGAAAAGGTTCTATAGCAGGCTTTACGGAAGCAGAAGAAATTGCGCCAGATGACTTTTTTGGATTAGAGTGTGATGTGCTTATTCCTGCTGCATTAGGAAATCAAATCAATCAAGATAATGCTCTTAGCGTGAAAGCAAATTTAATTGCAGAAGGAGCAAATGGTCCAATTACAACAGAAGGTGAAGAAGTTTTATTAAAACGAGGCATTACAATTATTCCAGATATCTTGTGTAATTCTGGCGGCGTTATTGGCAGCTACTTTGAGTGGTTACAAAACAGACACGGTGAGATTTGGCAATTGGATGAAGTGATGCAAAAAATTGAGAAAAAACTTACTGAAAACTTTAAACGCGTAGAAAAAGCAGTAGAAGAAAATAAAGTAGATTGGAGAACGGCAGCATATATTATTGCCATTCATCGTATAGAATTAGCCTATACTCAACGCGGAATTTTCCCATAAGAAGTATGATTAAAAGTGCTTGTGGTGTCTCGTCAATTATATAATAAATTTTGGAAAATTTAATTTTAAACTAAACAACTGCATTTAGTAATAAATGTAGTAGGCCACTGCAAGTACTTTTTTAATTAATGTTATAGATATGAAATACAACACTTTAATCATAGAAAAGAAAGAGTATGATTTAATCAAAAGAATTATCTCTATGGGAAAATACCAAAAAGATGATACTTATAAAACCTCTATATCAAAATTAAAGGAAGAGCTTACAAAAGCTCAAATTGTAAAAAAGGATAAATTACCAAATGATGTAATAAGATTCAATTCTTATGTAACTATAAAAACTCCTTTTTTAGAAAAAACATACCAACTAGTAACTCCAGAACATAGCGATCTTAAAAACAATAAAATTTCTTTTTTAGCACCTATGGGGCTTGCTTTATTTGGATATGCTAAAGATGATGAAATTACTTGGCACTTCCCATCTGGTGAAAGTACCATTAAAATTATTGATGTAACCCAGACCTCATAAATACCATGGACAATCCTATACAAGAACATCATGATGATGATGATATTCAAAAACTGAATCTTGAAAAAGATATTAATGAATGGACGAAAGAAATAAAGTTTGTAGAACAAGAACTTGTATTCTTTTCTAAACTTTTGGATTCTAATCTAATTAGAAAAGCCAATGCAAATGAAGAAGATGGTTCCTATATTTTAAAATCAATAAAACATATTACTGATAAGAATGCTCATTTTAAACTAAAGCTAATAGAGTTTAAAAATAAGTCTGAAGATATTGTAGAATGCGAAGACGTTCAATGTGAAACTTTTTTTCTAAATGAACACTTTAATTTTAAACAAAAACTAATCACTCATATTAATCAAGTAAGAACTTTAAAAAAGATATTATTTAATTTTTTTGAGCATAATCTAAACAAAGAGATTCTTAATTAGAAAAGCCGTTTTGGTACCGCTATACTACTTTATCAAATAGGCCGTTAAGCAAATAATTAATCAAAAAAAATCCCATAAAACTTAAATTTTATGGGATTTTTTATATAGAATATTGATTACTTATAATACTTTTTCTTCAACCAAAAGGAAACCCTGACTAATAAAATAAGAGCAGGAACCTCAACAAGCGGACCTATTACTCCTGTAAAAGCTTGTCCAGAATTTAAACCGAAAACTGCTATAGCTACGGCAATGGCTAATTCAAAATTATTTCCCGCAGCTGTAAATGCAATGGCTGCATTTTTATCGTAAGTTGCTCCCATCGCTTTACTTATAAAGAAACCTATTAAAAACATAAGCGCAAAATAAATAAGTAATGGAATAGCAATAAGCAATACGTCTCCTGGTAGTTTCACTATATATTCTCCCTTAAGTGAAAACATCACTACAATAGTGAATAAAAGAGCTATTAAGGTTAGTGGTGAAATAGCAGGTAAGAAAGTATTATTATACCAAGCTTCTCCCTTTAGTTTTGCTAGAAAAAACCTACTTAACATCCCTAGTAAGAAAGGAATTCCTAAATAAATAGCAACACTTTCGGCAATAGTAGCGATAGAAATATCTACAATAGCACCTTCAAAACCAAAATAAGGAGGCAATACTGTAATAAATAACCACGCATAAAAACTATATCCAAAAACTTGAAATATACTATTTAGAGCAACTAAACCTGCTCCATATTCACTGCTTCCTTCAGCTAAATCATTCCACACCAAAACCATGGCAATACATCGTGCTAATCCTATTAAAATTAACCCGACCATATATTCTGGATGATCTTGTAAAAAGATAATAGCCAATACAAACATTAACACAGGTCCAATAATCCAATTGAGCACTAAAGATACCGAGAGTACTTTTACATCTTTAAAAACTTTTGGTAATAAAGCATAATTAACTTTCGCTAATGGCGGATACATCATTAAGATTAGACCAATGGCAATGGGAATATTTGTAGCCCCTTTTTGAAAAGAATTTACTATTTCTGGGAAGCTTGGAAAAAAATATCCTAAGCCTACACCTATCAACATGGCTACAAAAATCCATAAAGTTAAATAACGGTCTAAAAAACCTAAACGTTTCTTACTACTCATTTCTTAATTTTTAATTTTAGTAAAAACATATTTCATTTCGGTAGCTATTTGCTCACTTCTTTCTTTGTATTTTTCAAGTGCATTGGGTATACCATCAAACTCTTTGGGGTCGTCATAGGTTAATGCTACTCGTTTTTCCGCTCCAGCGATAAAAGGACAACCTTCATCTGCTTGAGAACAAGTCATAATGGCACCAAACTGAGTCTTCGGGTTAAATGAATGATCGTACACTTTAGAAAAACCAATTACCTTAGGTAAATTTTCTCCTAATGAAATAGCGTAAACACTATTTTCCATTTCAGCTAAGTTTTCGATTGAAAAACCTACTTCCTTTAATGCTAAACCAATATTATTATGCATCGCTGTAGCCACTGTTCCTCCAGAATAAGCATAAAAAGGAAAAACATTAAAATAACTAGCCATACTTTGTGCCCAAACTTGACCTAGATGGCTTCTACGGGAATTATGAGTACAGATAAAATTAAGGTTGCAAACTTCATTATTATCTATTTTTCCCTGAATAAATTCAGCTAAAGTATCTAAGATCTCTTTTCTTTCTTGAGATAAGTTTTCAATCGATAATTGATCGATATAATCCACTAAATTTGAATACAGTAAATTTTTCATAACTTATAAATTAACAGCAACCAGAATTTGGCGTACATGTATTATTGCTCATTCCACTTAATTCTACTTTTAGTTTCTTTTCTGGTATGCCACATTGGTCTTTTGCTAAACAATCTGTTTTTTTAGATACCAATAAAAATTCTCCTTTGCTGAAATTTAAATCATAAGTTTCAATAGTATTTCCTTGGTATTCTACTTCTATATCTACATTCTTTAAGCTTAAAGTACTTTCGGCAGTTTTTAAAATAGCGATTAGTTTTTCAGGATGTAACCTATGGTCATAATCATCTGCTTCCCATAGTTGTAGGCTTATTTTTTCTTCTTTACGGAATTCTCCTCCGCAATCCACAAACTCTTTCTCTACTTTAGCTACTTCCGTAACGTGAAAATGCGAAGGGACTAACGCACCAGAAGGCAACTGAAAATATATCTTTTCTAATGCTGACAACTGATTTTTAAATTCTTCTAAATTCATAATTTGATTTTTTAATCGTAATATTACGATGATTATAATTAAATTTTTTTAACAGCAATGATTCTCTGGTAATGATAAGTCGAAAAAACTACTTAAAGTATTTTTCATCTCTTCCCAATTCTCTACATCTATACAATAACAAACTCTTGTACCAGTAATTTCACCCTTAATTAAACCTATATTTTTGAGTTCTTTAAGATGCTGAGATATAGTTGGCTGTGCCAAACCAATCTCTTCTACTAAATCTCCACAAACACAGGTTTTTATTTTAAATAACTGTTCTAAAATAGCAATACGCGCAGGGTGTCCCAATACTTTGGCAAGACTAGCGAGTCTATTTTGTTGCGGTGTAAATATTTCTGACTTGGTAATTCCCATTTAATCATTTATATATTGCAATATTACGATTAATAATTAAACTACAATGTGTATTTTAGTAAAAAAAACATGAAAGTTTCCAATTTACCATCATCAGATTTTGATCATTACCTCAAAAATTATTTAGAAAAAGTACCTGATCTCTCTTTACTTGAAAGCTTAGATTATTCTAAAAATAAAGTAATTCAGTTTTATAAGGATCTGCCTAGTGATAAAGAAGTATATCGTTATGCTGAAGGAAAATGGACTCCTAAAGAAATTTTATTGCATTTAATCGATACTGAAAGAATTTTTTGTGGTCGTGCGTTACGATTTGCTCGGAATGATAAAACCGTTTTACCTGGTTATGACCACGAAGATTTTGTAAAAGAATCGGATGCTAATGATCGTATGTTGGAAAATCTACTAGAAGAATATGTTGCACAAAGAAAAAGTTCTCGCCTATTATTTAAATCATTTTCTCAACCCATACTTAAAAAAATTGGAAATGCAAATAACTTAATGGTATCGGTAGGTGCTATAGGTTTAGTGATTTCTGGTCACGAGTTACATCATTTACAAATATTAAATGAACGTTACTTATAGAAATAAAAAAAAGCGGAATTAAATAAATTCCGCTTTTTTTATTTTGATTAGCTAGAGTAACTTACTCTAGATTATCTTTATAGGTCCAAGCTTCAAAACCACCTTCTAGATCATAAATCTTTTCAAATCCTGCTTCTTTTAAAATGGTGGCACATTTTGCACTTCTTCCTCCTGTATGGCAATATACTGCCACAGGTTGTTGCTTATCTAATTGAGAGATCTTATTAGCAAAATCTTCATCATAGACTATATTTTGAGCTCCTTTAATATGTCCTGCTTCAAACTCTTTAATAGTTCTTACGTCTATTAATTGAGTATGATCTGACTTTATGATGTCTTTCATCTCTTCTTTAGACACCATTTGTATTTGAGAGGTTTTCTCCTCGGTACAAGAGTTAAACACCAAAAGAGCTAAAACCATAGTTGCAATAACTAATAATCTTTTTTTCATAGTTAATTTATATTAATATCATTTTTCCAACTAGAGTATTCATTTAGGAAAAAATATACAAGCTTAAAGTCTTCATCAAATAATAACATAGAAGCATTCATACTTTCATCATTATTTTCCGCGTAAAGCACTACAGTTTTATCTTTATCAAACTCCTTCATATTTATTAGGAATTGATCATCAAAGACAACATTTACCGCTCCTTTTAAGTGTTCTTTATCAAAACTTGTTTTATTTCTAAGGTCTATTGAGTGAAATTCTTCACTATCATTAACCATATCTTCTAACTCCGTTGGGGTTATAGATTTGACTCTACTAGGTTCACATCCTGCAAGAATAGAAAACGTAAATAATAGAAGAAATAGTCTTATAAGCATTCTACTTAATCTTTTTTCTTGGCTCCTTCCCAATTGGAAAATCCTCCCTGCAAGTTATAGGTGTTTTCAAACCCCATTTGATCTAGAATTTGACACGCTTGCGCACTTCTTCCGCCAGAGCGACAATAAATATAGTATTCTTTCGACTTATCTAATTGATTTACGGCATCCATAAATTCTTGGGGTTGATGAATGTCTATTAAAGTTGCACTAGGAATATAACCTTCATCCCACTCTTCTTGAGTTCTTACATCTAAAATCTCTACATTAGCTTCATTATCAATAGCTTTTTGCCATTCTTCTTGTGTTAAGTCTTTCATGGGTATGTTAATTTATTAGATGACAAATTTACTATTTTATAGTTAATTCTCGCAGAACTAGTATACGAACTTAAAAAAAAGTTTAACACTAATTTTAGACTTACAAACATTTAAAAATATACATTTGTACATACAACAATTGTAAATACAATTATGAATATAGAAGAACTTATAAAATCAAATCAGCCTATTTGTCCAAGAAAGGAATTGATTATTAATTTATGGGTTACAAGTTCTAATCTTAATGTGGAAGTAGCCGAAAGCGTTAAATCTTTTGGTATCTCTATGCAACAGTTTAATGTGTTACGAATTTTAAGAGGTCAAAAAGGTAAACCTGCGAATTTACAAACCATTCAAGAAAGAATGGTTCATAAAATGAGCAACACTACCCGATTAGTGGATAAACTGATTGAAAAAAAATTAACCGAACGCTTTATATGTGAAAATAATCGCAGAAAAGTGGAAATCACCATTACAAAAAAAGGCTTGTCTTTATTAGATGAATTAGATCCTATCATTACCGAAGCTGAAGAAAGATGCACTAAAAATCTTTCAGTTAAAGAAGTAGAAACTTTAAATCAATTATTAAATAAACTTAGAGAATAAAACAAAACAATAGTTATGGAAAAATACTTGGAGAATTTAAATTGGCGATATGCCACAAAGAAATTTGACAGCACCAAAAAAATTAAAGAAGACGACCTAGAGAAAATTAAAGAAGCTATTCGCCTAACTGCTTCTTCATACGGACTTCAACCTTATAAAGTTTTAGTGATTGAAGATGCCGGTGTTAGAGAAAAATTAAAAGCTGCTTCTTGGAATCAGACTCAAATTACAGATGCTTCACAAGTAATTGTTTTTGCTAGCTACACTAAAGTAACCGAAAAAGATGTAGATGAATTTATGCAAAATATAAGTGTGGTTAGAGAAATTGATTTGGAGAACTTAAAAGGATATAGCGATACCATTAAAGGAACAACTCTTCAATTACCAGAAGAGCAGCAAGCTATTTGGGCTGCTAAACAAACTTATATTGGCTTAGGGAATCTTTTAAGTGCTTGTGCTACAATGAAAATTGACGCTTGTCCTATGGAAGGTTTTGATGCTAAAGCTTATAATGAAATTTTAGGCTTGACAGAGAAAGGCTTAACCGCCTCTGTAATAGCTACTATAGGATATAGAAGTGATGAAGACGAAACTCAACACAACAAAAAAGTAAGAAAATCTAAAGAAAATTTATTTATTAATATATAACAGAAATCATGAAAAAAAACTTAAAAGGCCTAGCGGCTGCAGTAATTGTATTAGCTACTGTTGCTTTTACAACGACAAAAAAAGAAACCAAAAAAGTTGATACCCAAGCTAGTAAAATCACTTGGACAGGAGAAAAATTAACTGGTTCTCATACAGGAACTATCGAACTGCAAGAAGGTTATCTAAATTTTGAACAGAATGAACTTACTGGAGGAAGTTTTATAATTGATATGACAACTATCAATGTAACCGATCTTAAAGGAGAAGGAAAACAAAAATTAGAAGGTCACTTAAAATCTGATGATTTTTTTGGTGTAAAAGATCATACCAAAGCAATGTTTAACATTACAAATGTGATTAAGAA
Organism: Mesonia sp. K4-1; assembly: GCF_008017825.1. Lineage (NCBI taxonomy): Bacteria > Pseudomonadati > Bacteroidota > Flavobacteriia > Flavobacteriales > Flavobacteriaceae > Mesonia > Mesonia sp. K4-1. The sequence goes on along the minus strand of NZ_VRLS01000043.1, from coordinate 37,771 downwards.
AGGAAACATTTATGCTGTATCCGGTAAGATGACCATAAAAGGCAAAACAGAACTTACTAGTTTTGATATGAATGTAATGGAAAATTCAGCTACAGCTAAACTAACAATCGATAGAACTAAATTCGGTATAAAATATGGTTCTGGAAGTTTCTTTGATAACTTGGGGGACAACATGATTTATGATGATTTTATCTTAGATGTAAATCTTAAATTTTAATTAAATTCTTGTAGAGAAACAAAACGTTTCTATCTTTGCAGTCATGTTTACAAAAACTGTACATACTTGGTGGTGGAATAACTTACGTCAAACGTCGTGAGCTAGCTACTAGTTTGTATAATCTATTATATAAAAAAGGCTTGTCATTCACGACAAGCCTTTTTTCATGCTTTAAATTTAAAATTTACTATGTATACGCTAACCACTTCCTCAAAAAAAATTATTGCCGACACCATCACTCCGGTGAGTATTTACTTAAAACTAAGAGACAAATACCCTCACAGTCTACTATTAGAGAGTAGTGATTACCACGCCAATAATAATAGTTTTTCATACATCTGTTGTAATCCTATTGCATCTATAGAGGTTAAAAATGAAATGATAGTGATGCAATACCCAGACGGTAAAATAGAGAAAAAATCTATTACAGAGACTACAAATGTGATGGAAGAGATTCAAGCTTTCGCGGAAATGTTTCAAACTCAAGATGAATCTTACTCTTTTATTCACAATGGCTTATTCGGTTATACAGGCTATGATGCAGTGAGGTATTTTGAGAAAGTATCTATTCAGCAAAAAGAGAACAAGCTCGATATTCCTGACATGTATTATGCAGTTTATCAAAACATTATCGCTATTAATCATTTTAACAATGAAGCTTATTTATTTTCTCATACTTACCAAAAAGAAGATAATTTAGAAGAACTCTATAACTTAATCACTGTTCAAGATTTTGCCGAATTTAACTTTGAACTTGATGGAGAAATCACCTCTAATATAGATGATGAAACCTACCGCAATAATGTCTTAAAAGCTAAAGAACATTGTGCACGCGGAGATGTTTTTCAACTTGTACTTTCTAAACGTTTTTCTCAAAAATATAAGGGAGACGACTTTAATGTATACCGAGCTTTGAGGAGCGTTAATCCTTCTCCTTATTTATTCTACTTTGATTATGGAAATTTTAAAATATTTGGTAGCTCTCCAGAAGCACAAATAGTCATACAAGATGATATGGCAGAAATTCACCCTATCGCAGGAACCATAAAACGTACAGGAGATGATGAAAAGGATGCTGCCGCCGCACAACAACTAGCAAAAGATCCTAAAGAAAATATCGAACATGTAATGTTGGTCGATTTAGCCAGAAACGATTTAAGTAGAAACTCTTCTGAAGTTAAAGTAGAAACCTACAGAGAAATTCAGTTTTTTTCTCACGTTATTCATTTGGTGAGTAAAGTGACAGGGAAAAAGAAAAAAGATATTCCTAGTCTGCAATTAGTAGCCGATACTTTTCCTGCAGGGACACTAAGTGGAGCACCAAAACACAAAGCACTCCAACTTATAGAAAAATATGAAACCGTTAACCGAACCTTTTACGCAGGGGCAATTGGAGTAATGGATTTTAAAGGAAACTTTAATCACGCCATTATGATAAGAACCTTTTTAAGTAAAGACCATCAACTACATTGGCAGGCAGGAGCAGGAATTGTAACCGATTCTACTCCAGAAAATGAATTGCAAGAAGTATATCATAAATTAGGTGCGCTTACCAAAGCTTTAAATATCGCAACACAACTTTAATATGAAAAAGATTTTAGTCATAGATAATTACGACAGTTTTGTATATAATTTAGTCCATTATTTAGAAGACCTCAACTGTCAAGTTACCGTTAAACGGAATGACGAGCTCTATCTTGAAGAGGTAGAACAATACGACAAAATTTTATTATCTCCAGGACCAGGCATTCCCGATGAAGCAGGTTTATTAAAAGAAATTATAAAAACTTACGGTCACTCCAAACCTATGTTAGGTGTATGTCTTGGACAGCAAGCCATAGCCGAAGTTTTTGGAGGTAAACTTATTAACCTCAACAAGGTTTATCACGGCGTGGCAACTTCTATAGAAGTAATAGAAGAAAATTCTGTTTTATTTAAAGATCTACCAAAGAAATTAGATGTAGGCCGTTATCATTCTTGGGTGGTGGAGCAACTTCCTGATGCTCTCATCCCAACCTCTTATGATGAAAACGGACAAATTATGTCTATAAAACATAGGGACTTTCCTGTTTTTGCAGTTCAATTTCATCCAGAATCTGTACTTACTCCATTAGGAAAGAAAATATTAGAAAACTGGGTGAACCACGCTTAAAGAAATGTCATGAAAAACACTTTAAATAAATTAACACATCATCAAATTTTAAGTAAAGAAGAAGCCAAAGAAAGCCTTATTCAAATTTCTAAAGGCAATTTTAATACTACTCAAATTGCAGCATTTCTTACTACTTATATGATGCGTAGTATTAGAGTTCAGGAATTAGAAGGTTTTAGAGATGCGTTGTTAGAGCTCTGTATTTCTATAGATTTATCTGCTTACCAACCCATAGATTTATGTGGTACTGGCGGGGATCATAAAAACACTTTTAATATTTCTACTCTTGCTTCTTTTATAACTGCAGGAGCAGGTATTCCTGTAGCTAAACACGGTAATTACAGTGTATCCTCTGTAAGCGGAAGCAGTAATGTTTTAGAATCTTTAGGGATCAAATTTTCTAATGAAGAGGCTTTTTTACAACGTTGTATAGAAGAAACGAATTTATGTGTATTACACGCTCCATTATTTCACCCAGCGATGAAAGCTGTGGCTCCTGTTAGAAAAGATTTAGCTGTAAAAACCTTCTTTAATATGTTAGGCCCAATGGTTAATCCTGCGTTTCCTACAAAGCAAGTAGTGGGTGTGTTTAGTCTAGAGTTAGCAAGAATGTATCACTATCTTTATCAAAATACCTCAAAAAAATATACCATTGTTCATGCACTAAATGGTTATGATGAAGTTTCATTAACAGGAGATACCAAAATTTACACTAATCAAAGGGAAGCCGTTTTAAGTCCGCAAGAATTAGGGTTTCAAAAAATTGAAGCTAAAGAAATATATGGAGGAAATTCGGTAGAAGAAGCTACAAAACTTTTCTATAATATCCTTAACGGAAAAGGTTCATCTGCTCAAAATGCAGTGCTTATTGCAAATTCCGCTTTAGCGATATCTACTTCTAAACAAATAAGCATAGAGGAAGCTTTAGCTCTAGCTGAAGAATCCTTACTTTCAGGAAAAGCTCTTGAAACCTTAAAGCAACTTCAAAAAATTAGTCTTTAAATGAAAACTATTTTAGAAAAAATAATTGCACAAAAAGAACGAGAAGTCGCTTTAAAAATTAGCATAGTCTCTAATCATCAATTAGAAAAAAGTGAGCTTTTTAAAAGAGCACCTTTTTCTCTTAGTGAACGTATAAAAAATAATTCGTTAGGTTTTGGCATCATCGCAGAACATAAGAGAAGGTCGCCTTCTAAGGCAAGTATCAATCAATCTTTACAAATTCAAGACGTTTTAGCAGGTTATGAAAATGCAGGAGCTAGCGGAAGTTCGATATTAACAGATAATAGTTTTTTTGGCGGTTCTCTAGAGGATTTATTACTTGCTAGAGCTACCACTCAGCTTCCTCTCTTACGAAAGGATTTTATTATTGATAAATATCAAATTTTAGAAGCTAAAGCATATGGCGCCGATGCAATTTTACTGATTGCTACAGCATTAACTCAACAGCAGGTGTTTACGCTTAGTTCTTTAGCTAAGAATTTAGGCCTCGAAGTTTTATTAGAGGTACACAATTTAAAAGAATTAGAGCAGAATTTAGATGCTCCAGTTCAACTCATAGGAGTAAATAATAGAAACTTAAAAACTTTTGAAGTTGATATTGACAATAGTCTTTTACTGGCTAAGCACATCCCAAATGACATAGTAAAAATTTCAGAAAGCGGTATTAATTCCGCGAAAGCGATACAAAAATTACACGCAGCAGGCTTTAATGGTTTTTTAATTGGTGAACATTTTATGAAAACTAATACTCCTGGAGATGCTACACAAAAATTTATAGAAGAAGTTACTCAACTCATTCACTAAAAAAATAGCTATGAAAATTAAAATTTGCGGAATGAGAGAATCAGAAAACATCAAAGAAGTTGCCGCACTTTCTCCTGATTATATGGGCTTCATTTTTTATAAAAGTTCTCCACGTTACATTACACAGATTCCTGAAAATTTATCGCAAGAAATTAAAAAGACAGGGGTTTTTGTAAACGAAGATTATGAGCATATTATGGAAAAAGCTGAGCTTTTTGGTTTACAAGCGGTTCAATTGCATGGAAAAGAAACAGCTGAATTATGCGATAAACTAAAAAATGAAAATTTAGAAGTCATTAAGGCGTTTTCTGTAGATGAAGAATTCAATTTTGGAACTTTAGCTCCTTATATAAAAGCTACTACATATTTTTTATTTGATACTAAAGGGAAAAACTATGGTGGTAATGGAGTAACTTTTAATTGGGGTATTTTGCAGAATTATACTTACCAGCATCCATTTTTCTTAAGTGGAGGAATTGCTATAAAGCACATACAAGAAATTAAAAAAATAAAACAGTCTTCTTTACCTCTAGCGGGAGTAGATTTAAATAGCAAATTTGAAATAGCTCCGGGATTTAAAAATACTGATTTATTAAAACAGTTTAAAGATTTAATGCAATGAAAAATTCTTATCATATAGACGAAAAAGGGTATTATGGCGAATTTGGAGGAGCTTTTGTCCCCGAAATGCTACAACCCAATCTAACCGAATTAAAAGAACAATACTTAAACATTCTTGAAGACGATCAATTTCAAGAAGAGTTTCAAGATTTGTTGAAACAATATGTAGGTCGCCCTACTCCGCTTTATTATGCCAAACGTCTAAGCGAAACTTATGGAACTAAAGTATATTTAAAAAGAGAGGATCTTTGTCATACTGGAGCCCATAAAGTGAATAATACGGTGGGGCAAATATTATTAGCCAAACGTTTAGGAAAAAAAAGAATTATTGCCGAAACTGGAGCAGGTCAGCACGGAGTAGCCACAGCCACTGTTTGTGCCTTAATGGGTTTACCATGTGTTATCTATATGGGAGCCATAGATATAGAACGACAAGCACCAAATGTTGCCCGCATGAAAATGTTAGGTGCTACAGTTATACCTGCAAAATCGGGGAGTAAAACATTAAAAGATGCTACCAATGAAGCGATTAGAGATTGGATAAGTAATCCTACAGATACGCATTACATTATAGGCTCTGTAGTTGGTCCCCACCCCTATCCAGATTTAGTTGCTCGTCTGCAAAGTATCATTTCTAAAGAAATAAAGAATCAACTTTTGGAAGTTGAGGGAAAAGAAAATCCAGATTATGTCATCGCTTGTGTTGGCGGAGGAAGTAATGCTGCAGGAGCTTTTTATCATTTCCTAGAGGAAGAAAACGTAAAACTTATCGCTGTAGAAGCCGCAGGTAAAGGTGTAGATTCTGGAGAAAGTGCAGCCACCTCAATTTTGGGGAAAACGGGAATTATTCACGGGAGTAAAACCTTGCTTATGCAAAGTAAAGACGGACAAATAACTGAACCTTATTCTATTTCAGCAGGTTTAGATTACCCAGGTGTGGGACCTTTACACGCACATTTGTTTCAATCTAAAAGAGCCGATTTTGTTGCTATTACAGATGAGGATGCGATGAAAGCGGGATTACAATTATCTAAATTAGAAGGGATAATACCAGCTATCGAAACCTCACATGCCTTGGCACTTTTAGAACAAAAAACATTTAAAAAAGATGATATTGTAGTAATTAATTTATCTGGTCGAGGCGATAAAGATTTACAAACCTATATAGATTATTTTAAATATTAAGGGCGTTCGGGCGGGTTATTCGCTGTATCTTTTTCGTTTATCAACTCAAAAGGATGCCGCTTCTACCCCTAACGCTAAAAAAAATAGTTATGAATAGAATAAATAAACGCTTACAAGAGAATAAAAAAATTCTCTCTTTATATTTTACCGCAGGCTTTCCTCAATTAAATGACACCACCTCTATTATTAAATCCTTAGAAAATAGTGGTGTAGATATGATCGAAATAGGATTGCCATTTAGCGATCCTTTAGCAGACGGCCCTACCATTCAGGCTAGTTCTACCCAGGCGCTTAAAAATGGAATGACTACAGATTTGCTTTTTACACAACTAAAAAATATCCGCGAAAGCGTGAATATTCCTTTAATAATTATGGGATATTTTAATCCGATATTTCAATATGGTGTAGAGGAGTTTTGCAAGAAATGTCAAGAAACGGGCATTGACGGATTAATAATACCAGATCTTCCTTTAGAAGTTTATCAAGATGAATATCAAACCATTTTTGAGTCTTATGGTCTTATAAACGTTTTTTTAATAACTCCCCAAACCCCTACAGAACGCATAAAGAAAATAGATAAAGTTTCTAAAGGTTTTATTTATATGGTAAGTTCGGCAAGTGTTACTGGAGGGAAAAATGACTTTAGTGATGAGCAACTTAAGTATTTTGAGCGAATAAATAATTTACAATTAAAGACTCCGCAAATTGTAGGGTTTGGAATTAGCAATAAAAAAACGTTTAAACAAGCAACATCACACGCTCACGGAGCTATTATTGGTTCAGCGTTTATTAAATTTTTAAAGAATAAAAAAGATAATTTTGAAGATTTTATTTCAGATTTTACAAAAAATTAACACTACATAAATTTTTAGCACGTAATTTTAACAATTCACTGCTAGAGATAAAATATGAAAATAAAGTTAGGAGATACCAAATACTTTAACGAGGTTAAAAAGACACATAAATTACAAATTGGTACATTTTATTTTTTTAATAAATTTATTGTAGCAGAAATCAACGAGGGAGAGAATGTGAATTGGGGTAACTGTCAACAAATTATAAACTTAGCGTTAGACTATTACCCTGTCAATTCAATTCAAAAGTTAATTATATATCTAATAGGGTTCATGATTACTCCGTAAGCCCTGTAGACTGGTTGAAATTTTTCAAAAAAATTAATGGAATTGAAAATTATTATGTAGTGTGTTGTTCTAAATCATCCTTTTTAAATTTTCAGTTTGAAAAACTTTTTTTCGTTAATAATATGTTTCAAACAAATTCATTGCAAGCAGCTATAACCAAATGTTTAGAGCAAGAAAAAAATCAATTCACAAACACTTAACAAGAGTTTATAAAAGCATTAATAGAATTTATCCTTTCTAATTTTTAATTTTATAGAACACTTTAAAACTAGAAATTATGGGACGTATAGAAGATAATCATAGAGAAAGAAAAAATAAAGATGTTGATAACCCTTTAGGAGAATTGGGTAATAGAAATGAGAAAACAAATGAAGTAGATATCGATAAAAAGACAATTAAAGATCAACAAAATAAGAAGTAATTTACTTACTTTTTTAATATTAAAGCCGCTCAAAATTGAGTGGCTTTTTTTGTTTGGCAGATTTATTGATTACCAATAAATACTAAAACTTTAATCTTATGAAAAACTTAGTCTTATTTTTTAGCATCTCCATTCTTTCAATTTCCACTCTCATTGCTAAAACCATTACCGGAAAAGTAACCGATAACGAAGGAATGCCTCTACCAGGCACAAGAATAATTATTAAAGGCACAAATACTGGTACCCAAACCGATTTTGACGGTAAATATACCTTAGAAGCAAAAACTGGAGACGTACTTATTTTTAGCTATATAGGCTTTACAACACAAACTATTAAAGTAAAAAAACAAAGTGTTATAGATATTAAAATGACTGCTAGCTCACAATTGGAGGAAGTTGTGGTTCAGTCTGACATGGCTTTAAAAAGAAAAGCCCACGGTATCCATATAAGTAGACATACTATTAGACCTGTTCATACTAATACTGAATCTTACAAGAAGATAGAGGAAAATACTTTTAAAATGGTAAAATCTTCACCGCTTTCTACGTTCTCTATCGATGTAGATAAAGCAGGATACAGCAATGTAAGACGAATGATCAACAACGGACAAGAAATTCCTAAAGATGCCGTAAAGATTGAAGAAATGATTAATTATTTCGATTATAACTATCCTCAACCTAAAGGAAAAAATCCTTTTGCCATACATACCGAAGTTAACACTACTCCGTGGAATAAAGGCAGTAAGCTTATAAAAATAGGTTTACAAGGGAAAACAGTTCCGCTTGACGATATTCCGCCATCTAACTTGGTTTTTTTAATCGACGTTTCGGGTTCTATGAATTCTCAAAATAAACTTCCTCTATTAAAATCGGCTTTTAAACTTTTAGTGAATCAGCTTAGAGATGAAGACAAGATAAGCATTGTGACCTATGCGGGTGCTGCTGGTTTGGTCTTACCTCCTACTTCTGGAGATAATAAAAATAAAATTTTAGAAGCTTTAAATAATTTAAATGCTGGTGGTTCTACCGCAGGTGGTCAAGGAATTGAATTAGCCTATAAAACTGCCGAAGAAAACTTTATTAAAAACGGAAATAACCGTGTTATTCTTGCCACCGATGGAGATTTTAATGTAGGAGCTAGTAGCGACCAAGCCATGGAAGAACTTATTGAAGAAAAAAGAAAAAGTGGTGTATTCTTAACTTGTCTTGGCTTTGGAACTGGAAATTACCAAGATAGTAAAATGGAAACCCTTGCCGATAAAGGAAACGGAAATCACGCTTATATAGATAGCATGCAAGAAGCACAACGCATTTTAGGAACCGAGTTTGGTGGAACGCTTTTTACCATCGTTAAAGATGTAAAAATTCAAGTAGAATTCAATCCTGCATTTGTACAAGCCTACCGACTTATAGGTTATGAGAATCGGTTATTAAATGACGAAGACTTTAACGATGATAAAAAAGATGCGGGAGAATTAGGGAGCGGTCATAAAGTTACCGCGCTTTATGAAATTATCCCTACAGGAGTAAAAAGCAAATGGTTAAAAGATATTGATGATTTAAAATATAGTGATAAACCATCAGCCAACAATCAAAAAGATTTACTTACCGTAAAGTTCCGCTATAAAGAACCAGATGGTGATAAAAGCAAACTTATAGAGCATATCATTTCCGCTAAGGAGTTGAGGAATAATAATGCTTCCGCGGATTTTAAATTCGCCTCGGCTGTAGCTATGTTTGGAATGAAGCTAAGAAAATCAGAATATATAGAAGAAAGCTCCTTTCAAAACATCATACAACTCGCTGAAGAAGGAAAAACAAAAGATGAGGAAGGTTATAAAGCAGAATTTATCCGTTTGGTTAAAGCTTCAAAATAATTTTTATTCCGTTAAGTAATTTAAACAACATAAAAGCCCCAACTAAGTTTGGGGCTTTTATGTTTCACGACAGAGTAAATTTCTATTAAAACAATTACTTCAAAACAATAATCTAACTATAACAGCTCTCATTTAAAAGCCAACCTTCTAATTATTAAATAAATATTAATTTTCTAAATTTGTTAGCATAAAACTAAATTTGATATTAAAACATAGTTAATTACTCGTTAAATGAAATTTCGCGAGATGATAATTATTATACATTTATCACATACTAACTAACAAAAAAGAAATATTATGAGAGATTTAGTTTGGCTAATCGTAGTAATTTTAGTGATAGGATGGCTTGTAGGTTATTTTGCTTTTCCTGATTTAGGAAGCATCATACATATCTTATTAATATTAGCTGTAATTATGATTATTTATAAACTTATTACAGGAAGAAGACTTTAATCATTAAAAACCAATATTATGAATATTAAGAAATTATTTTTAGCATTATTTGCAATGGGAATTTTATCTACGGCATTTGTAAGCTGTCGAGATGAAGGAGATAAAGCGGAAGACGCTGTAGAAGATGTAGCAGACGATATTGAAGATGCAGTAGATTAAATTTAAAGGCCTCTAAAATTTAGAGGCCTTTTTTTATTGTATATTACACCATAATTTTACTTATGAAAAAATCAATACTTATATCGCTCCTCGTTACCACAACCTTTTTTATTGTAGGCTGTCAAGAATCAACAAAAAAGAAAACCGAATCTTCTCCTAATAAAGAAACTAAAGAACTTTCTATACTTGAAAAAATAGCCAATGCGAATGGATATGAAAATTGGAAAGATGTAAATAAAATTACTTACACCTTCAATGTAGACCGAGATTCTTCTCACTTTCAAAGAACTTGGCACTGGAGTCCTAAAGAAGAAAAAGTAACTTTAATAAGCTCTAAAGACACCATTAACTATCACACCAATCAAAAAGATAGCACCCTTACCAAAACAGATCAAGCTTTTATTAATGATAAGTATTGGTTACTATTTCCTTTTCAATTGGTTTGGGATAAAGGTTTTGACTACACTGTAAAAGAAGAGGTTAACTCTCCCCTTCATAAAGAAACTTTAACCGAAATAAGCATCTCCTATAATAATGAAGATGGTTATACTCCAGGTGATATGTATAAAATTTACATAGACAAGGAGTATATGATTAAAGAGTGGTCGTTTCACCCTCAAGGAGCAGAAAAAGCAGCCTTAATAAATACATGGGAAGATTATGAATCCCAAAAAGGTATAAAGTTCGCTAAAATGCATCAAGATAGCACTGGCAGTTTTAAACTTTACTTTACCAACGTTTCAATTCAATAATTGAGTTTTTATTATGTAGAACAATCATTAATTATTGCTAAATTTGTGAAAAACACACCCATTTAGAAAAATAAATAATGACCAACTACAAAAACACCCTAGAGTTTGCGAAAGAATTAGATCAACTAGATCCTTTAGCAGATTTTAGAAACCAATTTCATATTCCAAAAAATCAAGACGGTACAGAACAAATTTACCTTTGCGGAAATTCACTAGGCCTACAACCTAAGAAAACCAAAGAATATCTTCAAGAAGAATTAAACGATTGGGCTAATTTAGGGGTTGAAGGACACACCGAAGCAAAACATCCTTGGATGCCTTACCACGAATTTTTAACCGAAAAAATGGCTAAAATCGTAGGTGCAAAACCTAGTGAAGTGGTAATGATGAACACTCTTAGTGTAAATCTTCACCTAATGATGGTGAGCTTTTATCGTCCTACTACAAAAAAATATAAAATAGTAATTGAGAGTGATGCTTTTCCTTCAGATAAATATGCGGTAGAATCACAATTAAAGTTACACGACATAGATCCTAAAGATGGCCTTATTTTATGGAAACCTAGAGAAGGCGAAGAGCTTTGTCGTTTCGAAGATTTAGAAAAAATAATGCAAGAGCAAGGAGATGAAGTGGCTCTTTTAATGATAGGAACTACCAATTATTATACGGGACAATCTTTCCCTATTAAAAAAATAACTCAATTAGGTCATCAATACAACTGTAAAGTAGGATTTGATTTAGCCCACGGTGCAGGAAACATTCAACCTCAACTTCATGAAAGCGAAGCTGATTTTGCTGTGTGGTGTAGCTACAAATATTTAAATAGCGGACCAGGAAGCGTAGGTGGCTGTTTTGTACATGAAAAGCATGCCAACGACGCCAATTTAAAAAGATTTGCTGGTTGGTGGGGACATAATAAATCAACAAGATTCAACATGCGCCACGAGTTCGATCCAATTCCAGGAGCAGAAGGTTGGCAATTAAGTAATCCTCCTATTTTATCTATGGCGGCGATTAGAGCTTCTTTAGATATTTTTGATGAAGCAGGGTTTGATAACATTAGAGAAAAAGCCATTAAACTCACTGGATTTTTAGAATATCTTTTACTTGAAATTAAGGATGAACGTATAGAAATGATTACGCCTACAAATCCGCAAGAGCGTGGTAGTCAAATTTCAATCAAATTGAAAGGCGCTACTAAACAATTGTTCGATGATTTAATGAAAGCTGGTGTAATTAGTGACTGGAGAGAACCCAACGTTATTAGGCTTGCTCCTATTTCATTATACAACTCTTACCAAGATGTATATCAAATGGTTCAAATCCTAAAAAAATTGCTGAAGTAAGATGAAAAAAGAAGAACATATACTAATTATTGGGGCCGGACTTTGCGGAAGTCTTCTTGCCTTAAGATTAGCGCAACGAGGCTATCAAGTAAGCTTAATAGAGAAAAGACCCGATTTAAGATGCACAGATATTGCTGCTGGAAGATCAATTAATCTGGCATTTTCAGATCGTGGTATAAAAGCGATGAATCTTGTCGGTTTAAAAGGAAAGGCTAAAGACTTGTGTATTCCTATGCAAGGAAGAATGATTCACAATTTAGGTCAAGATGAATTTTTATCTCGCTACAGCGGATTAGAATCTGAATACATCAACTCTATTTCTCGAACAGATTTGAATGCTCTTTTACTCGATGAAGCAGAAAAAATGTCTAATGTAAGCATTCAGTTTAATCAATCTTGTACCGATGTGGACTTACAAAAAGCTCACGCAACTTTTGAAGATTACAACACCAAAGAAACACAAACCATTAAAGCCGATATTATATTTGGAGCAGACGGCGCCGGTTCTGTAGTAAGAAAAAGCATGTTAGAGGATCATTTGTTTCTCTTTAGCTTCTCACAAGAGTATTTAACTCACGGCTATAAAGAACTTACCATTCCACCTGGAGAAAATGGAAGTTTTAGAATAGAAAAAAATGCTTTACATATTTGGCCTAGGGGAGAAAATATGGTGATTGCCTTACCTAACCTTGACGGAAGTTTTACCGTAACTCTATTTTTATCTTACGAGGAGGGAGAATATAATTTTAAGAATTTAACCACACCAGAAAAGGTGCAGGAATATTTTGACACAGCTTACCCTTCAGCTGCTGCACATATGCCTACTTTAACAGAAGATTTTTTCAATAATCCAACAGGAGCTTTAGGTACTGTAAAATGCTCACCATGGAATAGTTTTGGAAAAGTGATGCTTATGGGAGATGCGGCACACGCCATTGTACCTTTTTACGGACAAGGAATGAACGCTTCTTTTGAAGATGTAGTAGTTTTAGATGAAATGATAGAAAAGTATGAAGGAGATTGGAATACAACATTTTTAGAATATCAAAAAAAGAGAAAAATTGACACCGATGCTATTGCAGATCTAGCTATTGATAATTTTCATGAAATGAAAGAGCATACGGCTGCCCCCATATTTCAGCAAAAAAGAAAATTAGAAACTGCTTTTGAACAAGAGTTCCCTAAAGAATATGCTTCTAAGTACAGACTTGTTACTTTTCAAGAAGAAATTGGTTATGCTGAAGCTTTAGAAAAAGGAAGAGCTCAAGACAAAGCAATACTCAATTTACTTGCTCAAAATAGAATCGACGCTCAGCTTTCCTTACAAGAAAAGTTGGTGCTCGTCAACCAAGAAACACTAGAAATACTAAATGAAGATGCCGTTTTAAAAGTAAAATAACTTCTAAATCAGCAAAATCCATATATAATATGAATAACGAAGAAATTGCAGAAATACTCGATCAAGCTGCTAAAAATGCAACGGCAACACAGCAATTAGCCGAAAAGCACGAATTTACATTAGAGGACGCTTATGACATTCAGCGCCTATCTATTGATAAGCGTTTAGCACGCGGAGAGGAAATTACTGGTTTTAAATTAGGATTCACCTCTCGTGCTAAGATGGAACAAATGGGAGTTCACGATCTAATTTGGGGAATCCTAACCAATGAAATGGAACTGCAACCTCAAGAAGAAGTTAATTTAGACCGCTGGATTCATCCAAGAGCAGAACCAGAGATCGCTTTTAGAATTTCTAAAGATATAGAAGAATCTATTGGTTTAAAAGACATTCATAAGTATGTGGATGCTATGGCGCCAGCTTTAGAAATTATAGATTCTAGATACGAAAATTTCAAGTTCTCGTTAGAAGATGTTGTAGCAGATAATTGTTCTTCAACTGGATATGTCATCGGCGATTGGATTGATCTTAATACAGAGATCTCTGATCTTAATATTGATTTACGTACCAATAATGAAGTTATTCAGGAAGGAAAAACATCTGCTATTCTTAATAATCCACTTCAATCTCTAGTAGAGTTGAGTAGGTTAGCTTCAAAAGCGGGAATAAAAGTAAAGAAAGGTCAAGTAGTTTTAGCTGGTGCAGCAACTGCAGCATCATACCTAGAAAAAAATCAGCATATAGAAACTCAAGTAGAAAAACTTGGCAAAGTTTCATTTAAAACAAAATAATATCATGGAAGGGAAAGTAATTGAAGGAAAAGCTACACCAAGAGGAAAGTATCCACACGTTAAAAGAGTAGGCGATTTTATTTTTGTTTCTGGCACCAGCTCTCGTCGTGCAGATAATACTTTTGAAGGTGTAGAGGTAGATGAAATGGGAACCACCAACTTAGATATAAAAAAACAAACCGCTGCCGTTTTAGAAAATATTGATAATATTTTACAACAAGAAGGGGCTAGTTTAAAAGATGTAGTAGACGTGACCACTTTTTTAGTCAACATGAATGATTTTAAGGGATACAACGAAACCTATGGTGAGTTTTTTGAACCTGCAACAGGTCCGACTAGAACTACTGTAGCCGTTCATCAATTACCACATCCACATTTATTGATAGAAATTAAAGTCATGGCATATAAAAAACAAGCTTATGCAGGACATTAAAAATTTTATTGGTGGTAAATTAAAAAATCCTATAGATGGAAGCTGGCTAGACAATTATAATCCTGCTAAAGGTGAGGTTTATTCTAGAATTCCCGCTAGTAACTCTAAAGATGTAGAGCAAGCTGTGGAAGCAGCAAAAAATGCTTTTCCTGTTTGGTCAGAATTCACCATAGAACAACGCAGTAAAGCATTACACGAAATTGCCGATAAAATTGAAGAAAACCTTATCGCTTTCGCGGAAGCAGAATCTCTAGATAACGGGAAACCCCTAAGCTTAGCATTAGCTATTGACATTCCTAGAGCTATAAGCAATTTTAGATTTTATGCGCAAGCGATCACACAATTCGCTAGTAAATCTCACGAAACTGTGGGCACCAACAGCATCAACTTTACCTTAAAAAAACCTCTTGGTATAGTAGGCTGTATTTCACCTTGGAATCTTCCATTATATTTATTTTCGTGGAAAATAGCTCCAGCCTTAGCTGCAGGAAACTGTGTAGTAGCTAAACCAAGTGAGGTTACACCCATGACTGCTTATCTATTAAGTGAAATTTGCAAAGAAACCAGTTTACCAGAAGGAGTTTTAAATATTGTACATGGTACGGGACCAGATACAGGACAAGCAATTGTAGAGCATCCACAAATTAAAGCCATTTCTTTTACTGGCGGAACAAAAACTGGAGAGATGATTGCTAGAACTGCAGCTCCTATGTTCAAAAAATTATCTCTAGAACTTGGCGGGAAAAATCCCAATCTCATTTTTGCCGATTGTGATTATGATAAAATGCTTCAGACCACAATTAAATCTTCTTTTGCTAATCAAGGGCAAATTTGTCTTTGCGGAAGCAGAATTTTTGTTGAAGAAAGCATCTACGAACAATTTAAAACTGATTTTGTTGCTGAGGTAAAAAAATTGAAAGTTGGTCCTCCTTCCGAGGCATCGAGCAATTTAGGCGCTTTAGTTTCCGAAGAACATTTGGAAAAAGTATATAAATACATTCAAGACGCACCTCAACAAGATGCCACAATTTTATGTGGAGGAAATAAAGTAGAGGTAGAAGATCATGAGCAAGGCTATTACTTAGAACCTACAGTTATCGAGGTAAAAAGTAATCGCTGCGCACTTAACCAGCAAGAAATTTTTGGTCCAGTTGTTACCATCATGCCTTTCTCTTCTGAAAAAGAAGCCTTAGCTTTAGCCAATGATGTTCGTTATGGACTATCGGCCACGGTTTGGACTAATAATCTTAATCGTACGATGAGACTTAGCAATCAACTTGAAGCTGGAATCGTCTGGGTAAATACTTGGCTTAACCGAGATTTAAGAACTCCATTTGGCGGAGTAAAAGACAGTGGTGTTGGTCGCGAAGGCGGCTTTGAAGCTCTAGAGTTTTTTACTGAACCAAAAAATATATGCATTCAATACGCAGCTGAATAACCACTAATTACCAAAACCAACCATCCCTATGAAAAAAAGACTTAGAATTAACGGCCATTCCCACTTACTACCTTACCCACATGAAATTCCTGCTTTTATGAAAGAAAAAGAGATTTTTTGGGTAGATGAGGAGCGTAAATTTATGCTTCAAAAAAACTGGAAAAGACCGGTAACCGATTCTAGTTTCTTTTTAGATGAAAAGTTAGAATGGATGGATCGCTACGATATAGATCACGCTGTTGTACTTAACCTATCACAACTTTACGGAAATGGTTTGCGTGTAGAGGAAATGAAAAAAGCTTTACGTTTTCAAAACGATTTTAATGCAAAAGTTCAGCATAATCATCCCTCTAAATTTACATGCGGATTCGTAGTTCACCCAGGCTTTGTTCGTGGAGCATTGTGGGAAATTGAACGTTGTGTAGAAGAGCTAGGCTTACAATTGCTGTGTCTCCCTACGCATTATATGGATAGTATTGGAACTTGGCGTTGTATTTTTGATGAAGAAAATGAGCCTATTTTTGAAATGGCTTCTAAGTATAATTTGGCCGTAGAAATACATCCGTATGACGGAGAGAAGTTTATTTTATTAGAAAACACTTCGTGGCGTTTTCATTTAATTTGGATGCTAGCTCAATGTGCAGATGCTTATCATTTTTTAACATTGAATGGTTATCCAGATAAATACCCAAATATGCGTGTCTGTTTTGCTCACGGCGGACAATTAGCACAAATTAACTTAGGTAGAAGAATACAGGGTTTTGATGGAAGATCTGACTTGTTTGAAGGGAAAACTCACCCTCGTAAATCAGTAGGGCATAAAAATATCTTTTTTGACACCTTGGTTCATGATACGGGTTCTTTAAAATTATTAGTAGAAAATCAAAAACCTAAACAAATTATTGCAGGTTTAGATGACCCTTATCCGTTAGGGGAAATGGATAGTGCTCCTCAATCATCTTATCCAGGTAAGATTTTAGATTTAGCCGTTGAAAGGAAAATTCTTACGAAAGATCAATGCGACGATATTTGGGAAGATAATGTAATACAGTGGCTGTGTGGGGACGATCAAGCAGCAAAAGATAAATTAGTAAAACGTATTTTAAGCTAATGCATTTTTTACCAGAAGATATTAATCAATACGTAGAGCAGCATTCTCAACAAGAGCCAGAGTTATTGCAAAAACTACAAAGAGAAACTTTTCAAAAAATATTACAACCGCGAATGTTAAGCGGTCACTTTCAGGGGAGAGTTTTAAGCATGTTGGCTAAACTAATTCGTCCTAAAAGCATTCTCGAAATAGGTACCTATACAGGATATTCAGCTTTATGCTTAGCGGAAGGAATGGATCCCGATGGTAATTTGTACACTATCGATAAAAATGAGGAATTAGAGGATTTTCAACGTAAGTATTTTGATTTATCACCTTGGGGCAAGCAAATTCACCAGTATGTAGGAAATGCTCTTGAGGTTATACCGCAAATAGATGTAGAGTTTGACTTGGTTTTTATTGATGCAGATAAACAAAACTACCCTAATTATTTTGATATAATTTTGCCGAAAATAAAATCTGGAGGAGTTATTTTATCTGATAACGTATTATGGAGTGGAAAAATAGTCGAATCCGTAAAAAAAGGAGATAATGATACTGAAGCTTTACTTCTCTATAACAAAAAAATCAATGAAGACCCACGCGTAGAAACTGTTTTACTCCCCATTAGAGATGGGTTAACTGTTACTAGGGTTCTTTAAATTATTATCGATAAGTTTTTTATAGAAATAATAGACAAAAAAGGCACAAAATAAGCCTACAATTGCCCCACCAATTAAATCGCTTGGATAATGTACTCCCACGTAGACCCTACTTGTGGCAAATAAAAATGGCCATAAGTAAAATATATAAACCCATTTCCATTTTTTTCTTAAAGCTAATACTACGAAAGTTGTAATTGCTACAGAAGTTGAAGTGTGTCCTGAAACAAAGCTATAATAAGTAGGTTCTTGTAATATTCGAATAACTTCTTGAAATTCATCTACATTATTAGGTCTTGCTCTAGCTATAGTAGCTTTAATAATTCGCGTTAGACCGAATGTTACAGCAAAACTAGCTAAGAAAGAAATTAAGCCTATAAGAATGTTTTTTCCTTTATGAGAAAGGATAATTAAGATAGCAAGCAAAATATATAAAGGAATCCAGGTTTCTTCTTGTGTAACAAATATCCAAAAAGCATCAAATCGCTCTACTCCTAATCCGTTAAGATATATAAAAAGATCTCGATCCCATTGTTTAATTTGTCCTATCATAAATGCTTATCGCTTTCTACTCACAGAACCTGTAATTTCCTCTATTTCATCTTTTACCTTATCAACCTCTTCTTTTACATTCTTGCCTCCCATATCACCAAGGTGTTTATCGGTACTAGAAGTAATTTCTGATTTAATATCATTGGTAGCATCTCTAACAGTACGCATACCTTTCCCTAATCCACGTGCGATTTCGGGTATTTTATCGGCTCCAAACACCATTACCAGTATAAATACGATAAAAGCTATCTCAGCGCCACTAATAAATAATGGAATCATTTGCATACCACAAATATAACATGAAAAAAAAAGCTGACTCGTTAAAGTCAGCTTAAAAATTAAATAGGTTGAATATTATCCTTTTGTCTTTTCTTCTTTGAATTTTTCAAATTCATTTGGCTTCTCTTCTTGTGGCCAAGAGTTATTTGAAGTATCAACGTCGGCAGTTTCCATATCTGGATCTACTACAATAGATTCTAATTCTTTATTTGTTGCCAACACTCGAGTTACTTCTTTATCATTCTTTCTCCAGATTTGTGCTGGGTAATTAATTCTTTCTGAAGTACCATCTTTATATTTATATTCTACAATAAGTGGCATTACTAAACCTCCTGGTTTATTAAATTTAATTTGATAGAAGTGCTTAGGAACATTCATATTTTGACGCTCTTGTTCCGTAAAGTTATCCATCATAAACGTTTTAAGTTTAGGCGCATTTTCTAAAGCAGATTTGTTTTTCATTTCTGGTTTATACTCTTCACTACCCTCTTCTACCACATACAAAGCGTCTATTTGAGAGGCATCTTCAATCCCATAACGCTTTAACATTTCTTTTCCTGCTTTTGTAGGTTGATCAGTAACATAGTAAGAGTTTACTTCTTCAATTCCTATGTCTACGAAGTCTGTAGTATAAAACCAACCTCTCCAATACCAATCTAAATCTACGCCTGAAGCGTCTTCCATAGTTCTAAAGAAATCTTCTGGAGTTGGGTGTTTAAACATCCATCTTCTTGAATAAGTTTTAAAAGCGTGATCAAACAATTCTTTCCCCATTACCGTTTCTCTTAAGATATTAAGTGCGGTCGCTGGTTTACCATAAGCGTTATTCCCTAATTGGTAAACTTGCTCTGGATTACTCATAATTGGTGAAATAAAGTCCTGGTTACCTTTCATATAACTAGTGATCTTTGCTGGGTCTCCTCTTCTTGAAGGGTAGTTATCTAATGGTGCAACAGCTTCTGGATGTTTTTTTCCAAATTGCTGCTCTGAAACAAACTGAACAAAGGTATTTATTCCTTCGTCCATCCAACCCCATTGGCGTTCGTCACTATTTACGATCATAGGGAAAAAGTTGTGACCTACTTCGTGAATAATTACACTTATCATTCCAAATTTAGTACGGTCACTATAAGTACCATCTTCATTTGGACGACCATAATTCCAGCAAATCATAGGGTATTCCATCCCTTGATTTTTAGCATGTACAGAAATTGCTTTATGGTATGGATAATCAAAAGTCATATCGCTATAACTAGTTAAAGTATGAGCAACAGCCTTGGTAGAATACTCTTCCCATAGAGGGTTACCTTCTTTAGGATATAAAGAAACCGCCATTACTTCACGATTTCCTACTTTTACATTTTGCATATCCCAGATATACTTTCTAGAAGTTGTAAACGCAAAATCTCTTACCATTTTAGCTTCAAACTCCCAAGTTTTAGTTTTATTAGAAGCTCCTTTTTCTGCTTTTTCTGCTTCCTCTTGCGTTACAATAAGAACAGGCTTATCAAAAGATTTTTTTGCTTGTTCGTAACGATCCATCATTTTCTTAGAAAACACTTCTTTTCTATTTTCTAATTTTCCAGTTGCATCTAAAACATGATCTGCAGGAACGGTAATTTTTACATTATAATCTCCAAAAGGTAAAGCAAACTCTCCGCTTCCCCAAAATTGATAATTCTGCCAACCTTCTACATCATTATATACTGCCATTCGTGGAAAAAACTGTGCTATTACGTAAGCGTAGTTTCCATCTTTTTCAAAAAACTCATATCCAGAACGTCCTCTATTTACTATGTGATCGTTAATATTATACCACCATTTTATAGAAAACTCTACATCGTCTCCTGGCTCCAAAGCCTCAGGAAGATCTACACGCATCATGGTTTGATTGATCGTATATTTTAAAGGAGAACCATTTTGAGTTACTTTTTCAATATTAAAACCACCATCAAAAGGTTCATCTACAAATTGAGAAACAAAACGTCCTGTTTGGTTAACTGCAGCAATACCATTACCATTGCGCAATTGAGATTTGCTATCTTTTGCTCTTACATTTTGATCTAATTGAACCCATAAGTATTCTAAGTGATCTGGAGAGTTGTTAGTATATGTAATAGTCTCTTCCCCATATAGTTTTTGATTTTTATCATCTAAAGTGATATCCATCTCATAGTCTGCCGTATTTTGATAATATGCAGGACCAGGAGCTCCAGACGCAGTTCTATACTGGTTAGGAGTTGAAAACTCTTGATATAGTTGTCTAAACTTATTAGTGTTTTGATGACCTTGTTGTGGTTCTTTTTCTGTAGGCTCTTCTTGAGCAAAGACAACAACGCTTGCCATCGCAAAAATGAAGGTCATTACTCTGTGTAAATTTTTCATGTTCATGAAATTAAGTTTATATTAGTAGTGATGGTTAATTAAATTTAATAGTACCTGTTGGTTTTTCTTTCACCAACATAAGAGATTCTGTTTCTCCTCCTTTTTCAAAATGCACCAAGTTTTTTTGTTCCTCAAATAAATCGGTTAACAAAAGATTGGTGATTTCTACGGAAGAGAAGTTTTTTACACCCTCAATTTCAAAATAACAAATTATAAGGTCATCTTCATAGCGTTTTCCTATAAAATTGAGATTAAGATCTTTATTTTGAATGTTTATTTTTAATTTTTTATTAAAATATTGCTGAATATACACATTATTTTCAGCTAAATCTTGCCCTCTCAATAATTGAACATTCTTGTCATATCGAGTTTGAAGCAATTTTTGAAAATCATCTACAAAAAGTCGAGTAATAATTTGAACCGAAGAAGATTTCTCTACATAAGCTGCATCGGTAACGCTTAGATAAAATTTATGTGTTCCTTTAAAGGATAAACACGAACAAACTAAAAATAAAAAAATGATTTTTTTAAGGTGACTCATTATTAATTTCTTTGAGCTTTATATAGTCTACAGACTTTTGCTGTAAAAACTGAACTAAATCTAAGGTTTGCATTTCTTTGACTATTAAATCTGGAAAAGGTTTAAAAGTGGCACAATAATATAGAAAATCTTTCACTAAATTCTCTGGAACCTGAAGTTCTTGGGTATAAAAATCTAAAGGAAATATATCATAAGCTTTTTCCATTAAACTTTTTTCTATTTCATAATCCCGTTGACGATAAACCATCGCTAACCTTCCAGAAAAATAATTGATGATAGGGTCTAAAGGAACAATTC
The DNA here is from genome assembly GCF_008017825.1 of Mesonia sp. K4-1. Lineage (NCBI taxonomy): Bacteria > Pseudomonadati > Bacteroidota > Flavobacteriia > Flavobacteriales > Flavobacteriaceae > Mesonia > Mesonia sp. K4-1. Next base: position 15,773 of record NZ_VRLS01000043.1, on the reverse strand, counting down.
CTCCTCCCGAAGTTGTAGCGGTGTATACTCTACGCTGTGCCAATGTCGATCTATTTTTTACCACAGGCAAACCAAAATTAGAAGCGTCTAAATAAGGCTGAGTTTCTATAGCTTCTACATCTTTACTTAATAAACCCGTTAAATTAATATTAGAAACTTTTACCTCTTTTAATTCGTTAATTAATGGAAGTAAGTAAATCTTTTTCTCACTCTTAAAATCTTCTGCGGTGACAGTGATTTGGTAAGGTTCATATTGTAAAGAAGAAAAAAATATAATATCTCCCGCTTTCGCGGAAATTTCAAAATAACCGTTTTTTTGATTAACAGTTCCTTGTTTAGAGTTAAGGTTAACCACATTTACTTCTCTATATGCAATTGAATCGGCTATAATTTCACCAGAAAAGTTCTCTTCTTGTGCCCAAGTAAAACTTGAGATAAGTAGAAAAATCAACGTGATTGTAAAAAGCTCAATTCTGCTCATTATCCAATTCTTTGAATACTTTATATGCTGTCGATTTTCCAATTAAAAATTCAATTAAATCTAAAGTTTTCTTTTCCTGTTCAATAAGTCTTGAAAAGCTTTTAAAAGTAACACAGAAATATAAAAAATCCTCGATTAAATTTTCTGAGATGCCGAGTTCATCAGTATAAAATTTACTATTGAAAATTGAATAGGCTTTTTCTAAAGACATTTTTTCAATTTCATTAATTCGTTGACGACGGAACATAGCCATTTTACCCGAAATTTCATTCATTACCCTATCTACAGATATTGTAAGGTTGGGCACAGTAGTAGGTTTTGACCAAATTAATTGATTACCCGAAGTATACAATCTCCTTTCAGCTAAAGTAGATCTATTTTTAATTACAGGAAAGCCTAAACTAGAAGCATTATAATACCTTTGAGTCTCTATAACTTCTACATCTTTATTTAAAAAACCAGTTAAATCTACATTAGAAAGATTAACTCCCTCCAACTCATTTATCAAGGGATGTAAATAAACATTTTTCACTTCCGTAAAGTCTTCCGCTACGACGGTTATTTGGTGAGGCTCATATTGTAAGGAAGAAAAAAATATAGTATCCCCCGCTTTCGCGGAAATTTGAAAGTTACCGTTTTTAAGATTGACAGTTCCTTGCTTTGAATTTAAATTGACCACATTTACCTCTCTAAATGCAATGGAATCGGCTATTATTTGTCCTTTCAGGTTTTTTTCTTGAGACCACATTGCATTAGAGAATAAGATGCAATAAGCGATTAGTTTAAGGACTTTCATTTTTAAATTTATGGTAAGCAGTCACTTGTTGCTGAAAAAACTCGATCATTACAAATGCGTCGTTTTTATTTACAGTTGATTTAAAATTTTCTTGCTGGGAGCAGAAATACAAAAAATCATCAATCCAAGTGGGTTTAATATTGAGGGTTTCTTCAAAAAAATTATTAGGGACTAAACTTTCGCTTTTAGCGATGAGCTGCTCCAAGTCGGCATATTCTTTTTGACGTTTTAGCATTTCCATTCTTCCGCTAAGCACATCTATTAAAACTCCAACGGGTCCTCCAGAAGCCGCCGTATAGAGTCTTCTTTCTTCCACAGTTAATCTTGGAGCTGTTCGTACGGGCAAACCTAAATCTCTAGCGCTTAAAGAAGGTTCTAAATCCATATTATTAGCATCTGCGAGTAAATCTCCTGTTAAAGTTAAAGATGATATATTGACTTCTTCTAACTCGTTAACCATCAAAAAAAGAATAATTTGGTGGTTCTCTTTTTCTAATATTTTTTGAGTAATCTCTACCGTATAAGGTTCATATTTTACAGAAGAAAAAATTACCTTATCTCCCACTTTGGCGGGAATAGAAAATTTTCCAGATTTTGAGTTTACCGTCCCCAGACCATTATTATAATTCACGATATTCACTTGAATCTCTGCAATAGAATCGGCTACAATAGTCCCTGAAAATTCTTGTGCATTGCTATAGAATAACCCGACAAGAAAAAATATAATAATGAAGTAATTTTTTTGCATAAAAAGAAATTGGCTCTATTTTAAAGACAGCCTACTTCTGTTGTTGTTGCATTTTGTAGGTTTTACTTTTTTCAATTAAAAACTCAATAAGATCTAATTCATTACCCTTTTCTAACATATTTTGATTTAAACCATTCTCTTGAGTATAGTAGATAAACTCGTTTATATTTTCTTCTTTTATATCTAGATTACGTTTAAAAAAATCGTCGTTGTAAACTTTTCTTATTGCTACATCTATTTCTTCTGTATTGGCATTATCATTTTTATCAGTAAAAATAGCTCTAAACATATTTGCGAAATTTAGACCATTGGTTAAATATCCTTTATCAATAGAAATATTTTCGACTTTAGAATTTTTATCATCTCTAAATTTATAGTCATACGTGTTGACCATTTCTAAAGAAGATAATTCTGGTCTTCCTGCGTCTACAGTTTCTATTTTGGCAACATCGGCCTGTACATTACCTGAAAGGTCATAGGGCCTTACAGTAACTTCTTCAAGCTCATTAACCGCCTCGCTAATTTTTATATTTATTGTTTTATTTTTAAGCACACCTTCGTCTACGACTACGATAAATTCTTGGTATTGAATAGAAGAAACTAAAAGACGGTCATCTAAACCTACCTTTAATATAAACTCCCCATACTTGTTAGTCGCAGCGCCTTCAGTTGTACTCATATTGTATATATTTATATCACCAGCATCCATATAGCTATCTACACTCACTTGGCCTTTAATAAATACTCTATTTTCTATTTGTGCATGTAAAGCAGTTAAATTCAGTAAAACAATTAATAGAAGAAGTCTTTTTTTCATAACTTTTTTGATTAGGGTAAATCTTATAGAAAACTTAAAAAGTGTATAATTCTTTTTTGTAGGTTTTCAATACTATAAATTTACATAAAAAATACCATATATGAATTGTATTATCGCCAGTACTTCTACCGTTCACGGAAGTGATTACCTGGGTTATTTCCCCAATGCCTTAACGGAATTATTTAAAGGAGTAAATGAAATTATTTTTATTCCTTATGCAAGACCAGGAGGTATAACTCATGATGAGTATACTCAGAAAGCTCAAGATGGACTTCGTTTTTTAAATATAAATGTTGTTGGAATTCACCAAAAAGAAGATCCTAAAACAGCCATTAAAAATGCTGAAGCTATTTTTACAGGGGGCGGCAATACATTTTTATTAGTATCACAACTTTATCAAAACGATGTGATGCAACTCCTAAGTGAAAAAATAAAAAAGGGATGCGCTTATTTGGGCACAAGTGCGGGCAGTAATATTTGCGGAAAAACAATGAATACCACTAATGACATGCCAATTGTGCATCCTCCTTCTTTTAAAACGCTAGGGCTATTTTCGTTCAATATTAATCCGCATTACTTAGATCCTGATCCTTCTTCAACACATAAGGGAGAAACTCGAGAAACTAGAATAAAAGAGTTTCAAAACCTTCAAAAAACTCCAGTCGTTGGTTTAAGAGAAGGAAGTTGGTTACGAATAAAAAACAATGACATTCTTTTAAAAGGAGATTTAAAAGCTCGCGTGTTTATTCCGCAAAGAGATCCTATAGAAGTTGAGCCTAATCATTCTTTTAAAGATTTATCATAATGGATTATCAAGCAATTCTTAATGTTATAGAAAAAGAACTGGAATCTTTTGAAGATGAAGGGAAAGTAGCAGATTATATTCCTGAACTTGCATTTGTACCTTCCGATAAGTTTGGAATGCACCTACACTGTATCGATGGCGGGGATTATTCATTTGGTGACAGTGAAGAAAAATTTTCTATACAAAGTATCTCTAAAGTTTTTAGCCTTGCGTTAGCTAAAAAATACGGAAGTAAAATTTGGAAGCGAGTAGATGTAGAACCTTCAGGTGACCCTTTTAACTCCTTAACTCAGTTAGAAAAAGAAAAAGGAATTCCTAGAAACCCTTTTATTAATGCAGGTGCTTTAGTCATTGCCGATATTTTAGTCAGTTGCTTAGATAATCCCAAAAAAGACTTATTAGATTTTGTGAGGTTAATTGCTCAAGACGATGACATTCATTACGATGAAAAAGTGGCGAGCTCGGAGAAAAAACACGGGTATAGAAATATCGCTTTGGTAAATTACATGAAAGCCTTAGGTAATATAAATAACGATGTAGATGATATTTTAGATTTTTATTTTTACCAATGTTCTATATCTATGTCTTGTCACCAATTAGCAAAAGCTTTTATGATTTTTGCTAACGAAGGAAGAATTATGGGAACTGAAGAAAAAGCTATAAAGTCTAACAGTACAAAACGTATAAATGCTATTATGCAGACTTGTGGTTTTTATGATGAAGCTGGAGAGTTTAGCTTTAGAGTAGGTTTACCAGGCAAAAGTGGTGTTGGTGGAGGCATTGTAGCCATACACCCTCATCAGTACGCAGTAGCAGTTTGGAGCCCGTTATTAAATGAAAAAGGGAATTCAGAAAAAGGAATGCGAGCTTTAGAAGAATTGACTACACTTACAGGGCTTTCAATATTTTAAAATAAAAAAAGCCTCTTAAAAAAGAGGCTCTTGAGCGGGAGACCAGGTTCGAACTGGCGACATTCAGCTTGGAAGGCTGACGCTCTACCAACTGAGCTACTCCCGCATTGCGGAGGCAAATATAGTATATATCTTTAGTTCTAAACAAATAAAAATTTATTTTTTTTATAGAATTCAATTAATTTTTAAATACAATAAGTTACATTCATAAAATAATTTTAATTTTAAAGTTAGAAATTATTTTCAACCACAAAACAGCTTCTCCCTATGAGCCAATCAATTAAACATAAAGAAAACCAAACTAACGGTATGTTTTATCTTGAAGATAATAATGGAATACTCTCTGAACTTACCTATATAAAAAAAGATAATAACATTTTAGTAATTGATCATACCGAAACTAAAAAAGGAGAAGAAGGTAAAGGTTTAGCTTCAAAGTTATTAGATCATACGGTAAATTATGCTAAAGAGAATAATTTTAAAATAGATCCGCTTTGTCCTTTTGCCGAAGTAAAATTTGATGAAAACGAAGAGTATCAAAAACTAAAAGCTTAATTTGTTGAATATTCAGATTAGAGTAGTAGAAAGCAATACAGTTCTTCCTATACGTCAAAAAGTATTAAGAGATGGTAAAGCTTTAGAATTTTGTAAAATGCCTGGCGATGATGACAACTCTACAATTCATTTGGGTGTCTATTTTAATAATGTTTTAGCAGGCATTGCTACTTTGATGATTGATGATCATCCAGATTTTTCATTTAAAAATTCTCAATTACGCTTACGCGGAATGGCAGTATTACCAGATTATCAAAAGAAACAATTAGGTAACTTATTGCTAGAAAAAGCTATAGAAATTGCAAAATCACAGAACTACAAAATCTTATGGTTTAACGCCAGAGAAATAGCTGTTGGATTTTACCAAAAATTCGGATTTTCAGTAAAAGGAAATGTATTTATGATTGAAGATGTTGGTCCACATTTTCTTATGTATAAAAGTTTATGAACAGAAGAAGTTTTATAAATAAAAGTGTTCTTACAGCAAGCGCAAGTTTGCTTCCTCTTTCTTTTTGGAATTCATTAGATTCGGAAGAATTTACCATTGAAGAACTTACCGGTAAAGCCAATACTAAATTTTATGGCAACGGTTATCTAGTTAGGAAAGAAGTAAATGAAGCATTTATAAAAATGCAAGCTGCTGCGAAGAAAGAAAATATCAACATTCAAATTGTATCTGCTTATCGTGGTTACAAACGTCAAAAACAAATTTTTAATGCTAAGTTTACTCGGTATACCCATCAAGGATTAAATGAAATAGAAGCCATTAATAAGATTATTGAATACTCTACTATTCCAGGAACTTCTAGACATCATTGGGGCACCGATATCGATATTATCGATGCTAACGCTACTCAACCGAAGAACGTTTTACTTCCTGAAAATTATGAATTAGAAGGTGTATATTATAAAATGAAAATGTGGTTAAATGAACATAGTGAAAAATTTGGATTTTATATAGTGTATACTAATAACCCTAACCGAAAAGGCTTTTACCCAGAGCCTTGGCATTTTTCTTATCGAAAAATTGCTTTACCTATGTTAAAGGCTTATAAAAAAATTGATATTCATAAAATTATAACCAACGATACCAATCTTAAAGGAAGAAATTTTTTAAGTACAGCTTTTATAGACAGTTATAAAAACGACAATATTTTTGATATTAATCCAGCATTACTTCCGTAAAGGAAATTTAGCATAACTTTATAAAAAAAAGATAGCTAACTTCTTTAACTTTGCGGCAAAACAATATCATGTCGAACAAAGCTATTTTAGTCATTTTAGATGGCTGGGGTGAGACAAAAGATAAAAGTGTATCTGCTGTAGACCAAGCTAACACCCCATTTATAGACTCTTTATATAAAAACCATCCGCATGCTTTATTGAGAACTGATGGTGAACACGTGGGGCTGCCTCATGGACAAATGGGAAATAGTGAAGTTGGACATCTTAACTTAGGAGCTGGAAGAATAGTTTATCAAGATCTAGCAAAAATAAATAGAGCTGTAGAACATAAGTCTTTATCTACAGAACCTGTTTTAGAACAAGCTTTTGATTATGCTGTAAATCATAAAAAACCTATTCATTTTATTGGTTTAGTTAGTGACGGTGGTGTACATTCTCACATTAATCACCTAAAAGGTTTATTAGAAGCTGCTAATGAATTTGGCGTAAAAGATAAGTACATTCATGCTTTTACAGACGGTAGAGATGTAGATCCAAAATCTGGATTAGGTTTTATAGAAGAAATCGAAAATTCTTTAGAAGAAACTCAAAGTACTTTAGCATCGGTTGTGGGAAGATATTATGCGATGGATCGTGATAACCGCTGGGAAAGAACAAAAAAAGCTTATGATTTATTAGTCCATGGCGTTGGAGAAGAAACATCTTCTGTAGTAAATCATATTCAAAAAAGTTATAATAACGGAATTACCGATGAGTTTTTAGAACCAATTTTGGTGAATACTCAGGGTAAAACGCATACGATAGAAAAAGGAGATGTCGTAATTTTCTTTAACTTTAGAACAGATAGAGGACGCCAACTTACTCAAGTTTTATCACAAGAAGATATTACTGAATATAATTTAAAGAAACTTCCGTTGTATTTTGTTACTATGACGAATTACGACAATACTTTCTCCAATATAAATGTTGTTTTCAATAAAAATAACATTAATGCTACATTAGGAGAAACCCTAGAATATGTCGGAAAAACTCAAGTAAGAGCTGCCGAAACAGAGAAATACCCTCATGTTACTTTCTTTTTCTCTGGCGGAAGAGAAGTTCCATTTAAGGGAGAAGAACGAATTCTTGTTCACTCTCCTAAAGTTGCCACTTATGATCTACAACCCGAGATGAGTGCAATTGAACTTACAGATAAGTTAGTTGATAAAATTGAAGATAACGATAAGGACTTTTTTTGTATTAATTTTGCAAACCCAGATATGGTAGGTCATACAGGAGTTTTTGAAGCTGCAATTAAAGCTTGCGAAACTGTCGATGCCTGCTTAAAGCGAATAGTTGAAGCCGGAAAAGAAAATTACAACTTTATTATTTTAGCTGATCATGGAAATAGTGAGAAAATGAAAAATGAAGATGGATCGATGAATACCGCACACACTACGAATCCTGTTCCCGTTATTTTGATTTCTTCTGAAAATAAAAAAATTAAAGATGGTATTTTAGGTGACATCGCCCCTACTATTCTAGATCTTATGAATATTGATAAACCCGAGTTAATGACTCAAAAAAGCCTTTTAATATGAAAGTAACATTCACCTTTTTAGTTGCGCTGTTAACTCTAACTTCTTGTAAAGCTCAAGAAAAAACATCAACCAATACCACTACCGAAAATACAGTTGTTTCAACCTCAGAATCAACTCCGCAAGACAATGATTATTCAGGAAAGATTACAGAAGAAGACTTTAAATCTGGAAATCTAAAAGAGTGGTTTATGCCTGGATATGAAGCCTACGAGCCAGAAGAAGAAATCGTAGAAAAAATCAATAAAAACATCGACGAGTATAAAATTAAGGTTTTTATGGGTACTTGGTGTTCAGATAGTCGAAGAGAAATTCCAAAACTTTATAGTTTACTTGATAAAATTGATTATAACCAAGATCAACTTGAAGTAATTGCAGTAGATAGAAGTAAAACTACCGCGCAAGGTTACGAAAAAAACTACGACATACAGTTTGTACCTACCATTATATTTATAGATAAGAATGGAAAAGAAGTAAATAGATTCGTTGAGTTTCCACAAGAAACTTTAGAAGAAGATATTTTAAACATTGTAACTAATCAGCCTTATAAAAATAGTTACGCAGATTAATTACTTATGAAAAACAGTAAATCTTTATTGATAGCCGTAGATTTTGACGGAACTATTGTAGAAAATAAATATCCTAAAATAGGGGAACCTATGATTTTTGCTTTCGAAACTTTAAAAAAGCTTGAAGAAATAGGACATCGATTGATTCTCTGGACCTACCGTTACGGAAAAGAATTGGATGATGCCGTTGCATTTTGCGAAGAGCGAGGAATTAAATTCTACGCAATCAATCAAAGTTTTCCTGAAGAAGAATTTGACCCTAGAGTAAGCAGAAAGATTAATGCTGATGTTTTTATTGATGATAGAAATATTGGTGGTCTTTTAGGATGGGGAGAAATATATCAGCAAATAATAAACGAAGAACCAGAACATTTAAAGCCTACAAAAAAGAAAGGTTTATTTTCCTTTCTCAAATAAAAGCATATGATTATACCAAAAAATAGCGAAGAAATTGAATTAATGAGAGAAAGTGCTTTAGTAGTTTCTAAAACTTTAGGAATGATTGCTAAAGAAGTTAAACCTGGCGTAACCACTTTACAACTAGATAAACTTGCTGAAGACTTTATAAGATCTGAAGGTGCTATTCCTGGTTTTTTGGGTCTTTACGACTTTCCTAATTCATTATGTATGAGTCCCAATGCTCAAGTTGTGCATGGAATACCTAATGATCAGCCTTTGCAAGAAGGAGATATTATTTCTATAGATTGCGGAGCTATAAAAAATGGTTTTTATGGAGATCATGCTTACACGTTTCCTGTTGGAGAAGTAGACCAAGAAACGGCAGAATTATTGAGAGTGACCAAAGAATCACTCTATAAAGGAATAAAAGAATTTAAAATAGGTAACCGTGTTGGTGATGTAGGTTATGCTATTCAAAAACACGCCGAGGACCACGGTTACGGTGTAGTAAGAGAATTGGTAGGTCATGGTTTAGGTAGAACGATGCACGAAGATCCAGAAATGCCCAACTACGGAAAAAGAGGAAGAGGAAAAAAGTTTGTAGAAGGTATGGTTGTCGCAATAGAACCTATGATTAATATGGGCACTAAAAACATTAAACAACTTAAAGATGGTTGGACAATCCTTACTCGCGACGGAAAGCCTAGTGCACATTTTGAGCACGATGTAGCTTTAATAGATGGTAAACCACAACTACTATCTACGTTTGAATATATTTATGAATCGTTAGGAATTGAGAATGATGAAGAAAGAGAGTTTAAAAAATAAAGAAAGTTTTTATCTCAATAATAATTTATTAGAGGAGTGGAAATTTTACTACGAAGAAAACTGGGCAGAAGGTTATGAAGTAGCCCTTTCGAGTAAAGGTCGTGTAATGAACTTTGTAAAAAGTAAACACGGAAAAATCTTAAAGGGGAGTACTATTAATGGTTACCCTATTTTCAATACACGATTAAAAAATGGCAAAAGAAATAATTTCTATACCCATAAATTAATCGCAAAAGCATTTCAAGAAAAACCTGAAGATGCTCTTTTTGTCATTCATAAAAATTATGATAAGACAGATAATAATCTAAATAATCTTCAATGGGTTAACCGAAAAGAATGGGAGCGTCATCAAGATAAAAACCCAAAGGTTATTGCCAAAAGAAAGAATAAAAGTAGAAGCTTTGCTAAATTAAGTTACGCCCAAGCTACTATTTTAAAGAAAAAGTTATTAGATCCTAATAGGCGAACAAGATTAAAAGTTTTAGCTAAACAATTTGGAGTTTCAGAAATGCAGCTTCATAGAATTAAAACTGGAGAAAACTGGGCCGACATAAAAGTATGATTAAAAAAGGATTCCGGTTTATTCTTAACCACATACCAAGACCTTTACTTATAAAATTGAGCTATGTAGCCAGACCTATTTTAGCTACTGCACTCCGAGGGAAAAAATATACAGATCCTATAGACAAAAAAAGTTTCTCTACTTTTCTTCCTTATGGATATGTTACTCAACGCCCTAATGTTTTATCTCCCTCTACCCTTTCTCTAGAAAGACACAGGTTATTGTGGTTATATTTAGAAGGGCAAACCGATTTTTTTACACAACCTAAAAAAATGCTTCATTTTGCTCCCGAGCAAGCCTTTTATAAGCGATTCAGGAATATGAAGCATCTGGATTATACAACTACAGATTTAAATTCACCTCTTGCTGATGTTAAAGCTGATATTTGCAAACTTCCTTTTAAAGATAATAGCTTCGATGTAATTTTCTGCAATCACGTGTTAGAACATATTCCAGATGATGACTTGGCAATGCAAGAACTTTATCGGGTTTTAAAACCCAAAGGTTTCGCAATTTTACAAGTCCCCCAAGATTTAAATAGAGACACTACTTTTGAAGACGATAGTATTACCGATCCTAAAGAAAGAGCTAAAATATTTGGTCAATATGACCACGTGAGAATTTACGGAAGAGATTATTTTAAGAAACTAGAAGAGAAAGGTTTTATAGTGAAACAAATACTTCTTGCTAATCAACTCAGTAAAGAAGAAATTGAGCGTTACCGCATTAATCCTACCGAAATTCTACCTGTTTGTTATAAGGATTAATAATGATAATATTAAAGTGTATTTCTCACAGTAGGCATCAATCTATAATCTACTAAAAATTTTATTTTACACCATTAAGTTATCAACTTAATTAGTCACACATATTCAAAACTGAATAGCTTTTCTTAACTCTTCCAACTAACTTGTTTTACAAATTTTTAGTGATTTTTGATAATATTTTAAGAATCGCTCTGACTAATCATAGTTATTACATTTACAAAATTTTCTATAATAGTATAAAAACCCTCCTATAAGTTTATTTATAAAAAAAAGATCCCTCCAATATTGGAGGGATCTTTTTTTGTTGGTCTTTTGCTTTCGCGGAATTACCTTTTATCTCTTCAAAGTAAAGTTAGCTTTGAATTCTTTTCGGGTTCCATCAATATCAGTGTACTCTACTCTGAACCAATAATCATTAGATGGCATTAGTTTTCCATTGTAGGTTCCATCCCATCCTGGACTGCTAGGGCTTAATTGTTTTAATAATTTTCCATAACGATCAAAGATGTAAATCTTAGCATCTAACTGGTTAGAGATTCCTTGGATATTCCAAGTATCATTGTAACCATCTTGGTTAGGGGTAAAGAATTTAGGATAGTCGATAAAGAATACTTCATTTAGTGTAATTCCACATCCGTTTCTATCTCTTCCTCTTACCTCGTGAACTCCTCCTGATAATCCATCTAGAGTTAATGTTCCTTCTGCTCCTAAAGCGATCCAAGGTCCATTATCTACACTAAACTCATAGTCTCCTGCTCCAATCACATTGCTGATCAATAAAGCGTGTTCTCCATTAAAACCAAATGTAGTAGACTCTACTGTAAATTCTGGTGGGTTCCCAGAAGCAAATGTAGCACTGCTTGTACTTGCACATCCTGTTAAAGGATCAGTCACTGTTACTTCATAGGTCCCAGGTTCACTTACGGTTAAACTTGATCCTGTTTCCATTAACGTAGCTCCGTTTTGAGTCCACTCAAAGTCATATTGAGTAGTGCTTAATCCAGTCTCTATCGTTACAGAGCTGTAATCTCCTCCTACTACAGGAGTGTTTGGATCTAGATCTTCACAAAGCACTGTTCCATCATAGCTAGAGATGTCTATAATTGGGCTTTCCCCTATTTCGATCTCTATAGTCGCAAATAACTCTGACTCACATAGGGTTACCGTATCAATTACTTCTGCTATGATCGTCTGTGGATTCTCAACAGTAGTATAAGCACTTAACTGTGATGGGTCTATAGCTATTCCTGCCATATAATCATTCATCGTTGCATAATACACCACCTGAGTATTAGCTGGAGATCCTGGGTTGATCTGTCCATTATACTGGGTTAGATCAATAGTTACACTATCTCCTCCTTGCTCATCTGAACATAACTGCTCTAAGATATCTACATCATCAATACTTGGACGCTCTTCTACCGTTACCACTACTTCTCCTATAGCATTGGTATTGTAACATCCTGTATCTTTATATTCTATACGGATAAAGAAACGCTCTCCATCTGTAGCTTGGTAACCGTTAGGCACTTCTGCCGTATCTGTTTCTGCTCCTACTTGTGTAAAGTGGTAGCTCACTGTATAGTTAGTAATGTCTAAATCTTCATTTTCTGTTTGATCTAATAACGGTACTAATATTGAAGTATCTGCCGTAGTATTAGGATCGGTATCAAAATCTAGTGTAGCATCGTATACATTCTCTGCAATATCATCTAAGAAAATGGTTGCAGTTCCTGTATTACCATCTTCACATAAAATATATCCAAAAGGATCCATATCATTTAACACCGGTGCTGGCACTACATCAATTTCAAAAGATACTACTACAAAACAGAAGTTACCGTTTACATTACTATCTATTCTTACATAGATCACCTGTACACTTAATCCATCTGCATTGGTGATATTTAAACTAGGATCATTGGTATAGTTAGTAGGGTCTGCAATGTATTCTGGAGCTGTTGTATCTCCATCTTCTGCTGCATTCTCTGTTGTGTAATACGTTAATATTACATTCTCTCCTGCCGAAATTAGATCTCCGCTTTGCGTTAAATCAAAACCAGTAGCCGCTATTCCATCATTGTCATCATCACATTCTTCTAAACGTAAGATATCTTGATCATCTTCTGACGGACTTGGTAATGGCAATACTTCTATAGTTAAATTAACCGTGCTTGCACACATACCTTCTGTAGTTGTATCTACCACCTCTACAATAATCGTTTGAGGATTACTTTGGTTTTCATAAGCGGTTGGATCTCCTATAGCTGTTCCTGCTTGGTAGTCTGCATTATTTGCATAGTAGGTAAACTCATAACTACTTGGCGGGAAGTTTTGACCTGAAATCTCTCCTTCTTTTACCGTTAAGTTAAAGATGTTTTGAGGTACTGGATTCGTTGCATAATCATCATCACATAACTGCAGGTTCGTTGGATCCATTACATCCGGATTTTCTTCTACTTCTATCCAGAAACTATTGTCATTGGCAGTATCAAAAGTATCAATACATCCTGTAGCATTATTTTCTATTCGAACGAAGATACGCTGCGGATTCATATTATTGGTATACATACTTGGTACCGCAATCGCGTTGGTTCCTGCAGCTGCATCAGCTTGAGTCTCGTAGTAAGTTACTGTTACATCAGCTGGGTTTTGGTTTCCGATCACATTGGTAGTGTTTACCGTTAAATCAAATATCGCAAAACCATCTGCTGTAGCATCATCACATACAAACAGGTCTTCTAAAGTTCCTATCTCTGGGGTGGAAACTACTTCCAACTCTAACACTTCTACTACATAACACCCAGTAACGCTATTGGTAGCTCTTACATAAATAGTTTGAACTCCATTCCCTGCTACTATTCCGTAAGGTTGAGTCGTATCGATAGGGTTACTTCCTGCATCTGCATTGGCTTGGGTAATATGGTAAGTAACTACCACATTTACTTCTCCATTGGTGATGATCGGGATTTGAGCATCTAGATCAAATTCGGCAAAACCATCGTTATCGGCATCACATACTAATAGAGGATCTACAGGTACTTGTGGGGAAGGTAATGGATTCACTACTAAGGTTAAGGTATAACCTTGAGTTACACTACAACCCGTATCTTGATCTACCGATCTTATGTAGATAGTCTCATTATTTACCGTATTGGTATATGGACTGCTTAACGGATTAATCCCTGCATCTGCATCTGCTTGTGAAGCATAGTAAGTTACATCTATACTATTATCTCCTCCAGTGATTTCTAAAGTGGCATCGTTTAAATTAAATGCTTCTTGTTCATCTCCTGGGTTATTGTAATCACAAAGCTCTAAAGCACTTGGCGGATTAACCGTTGGTAATGGATTAACGATAAGCTCAAAACTAGTTTCTCCTAAACAACCATTTAACCCTTCTACTACTACATAGATAGTTTGGTTCAATCCGTTGCTAGTGTAAGCTGCTGGTACTCCAATAGGATTAGTTTGATTATCTGCATCGTTCTGTGTCTGGTAATAAGTTACCGTAAAGTCTGATGGAGTAGTCTCGTTAGCTAAAATCGCTGGTTCCATCTGTGTAAGATCGAACACCGCATTTCCACTATTGTCATCATCACAAGCCTCTAATGGATCTAAGTCGGCTGCTAAAACTGGCTGCGGACTATCTTCTACTATTAAGGTTGCCGTCACCGTACTGTAACAGTCTACTCCAGGACTCTCTACTCTTACATAAATGGTTTGAGTGGTATTTACCGTATTGGTAAATGGACTGCTTAATGGCAATACATTATTATCAGCATTGGCCTGAGTCTGGTGGTAGGTGATCGTTACACTAGGATCGTTATTGATCTCATCATCTAAATCAGTTAAAATAAATTGTCCCACTCCATCATTATCGTCATCACAGTAAATAAAATCTTGTGGTTTATTGGCTTGTGGAGCTTGATCTACTTGGAGATCTAAACTGTCTACCACGAAACACTGAGTGTTGATATTATAAATTCTTACCCATATCGTTTCATTGAAAGGATTAGTATTTGTATAACTATTAGGCAATTCATCATTAGGGTCTCCTGCTTGAGCCGTAGCCTGACTTGGGAAGTAACTCACATTTAAGTTAGGATTACTTCCTGTAAGCTGAGCGGTAGCATTACTTAAAGTAAATGTTGCTGTACCATTAGCACTTGCATCATCACAAATAATTAATGGCGCTGGTGCATTGTAACTGGGTAATGGGTTCACCGTAATATCAAACTGTGCCTCGGTAGTACAACCTGTTGTCAAGTTCTCTACTAATACAAAGATAGTTTGCGTATTTGGCGTTGTATTATCATAAGCAGTTTCAGTAGCAATTGCATTTGCATTAGCTAAATCTGTAGCATTTGCATAATACGTCACATCAAAGTTTGCCGGACTAGGCTCGTTTGATAAGATCGTTGCTTCATTATCCGTTAGGTTAAAAGTTGCTATTCCATCTGTATCATCATCACACAATTCTAAAGTTGGTAATGCATTAGGTACATCTGGATTAGGATTCACCTGTAAATCTACTGCAATAGTATTATAACATCCAGGAGGATTATTGTCCTCTACTCTTGCATAAATAGTTGCTGTAGCTGAATTATATAAAACTGGCAATACCGGAGTTCCTGCATCAGCTGCTGTTTGAGTGGCGTGGTAAGTGATCGTTACATTAGGATCATTATTTACCGCTGCATCTAAAGTAGATAGATCAAACTGTGCTTGACCTGTTCCACTATCACACAATTCATATACTGCTGGAGCTGT
>NZ_VRLS01000013.1:0-1400 GCF_008017825.1 Mesonia sp. K4-1 | reverse complement strand
GGTAGATAGGTTCTAAAATTTGAAATTTCTTCAGGGCTGCTATGGTTATGGCCATCGTCGTGACTGTGCTCGCCTTGATGTTCTTTTGGTTCTAAGTCACGTAAGTTTACTTTTTTCTTTTTCATTATGTTGGTTTGTATTGGTTTAAAATGACACTTAAATCGTGCGGAAGCACCATCTTTTTAAGTGGTGGAACATTGGAACCACCAGTATTTCCAGTTGGTACGTGGTCGATAAACGATTTCCACCCACCCATTAGTAAGCGAACAACTTGACCTAAAACTTCTATCATATTCTTTTGTCTGAATCCAAATTTGAGCATTAGCCAATGCGAATATGTATGCTCAAAAGGATAGGATTGACCAATTATGTGTGAGCGCTCAAGATGATTCCAAGCTTGAGACAAATTTCCTTTGAGTAATGACAAACGGTAAAACCGTAGTTCATTTTCATAATGTTCCTTTAAGCCTTTTGGTATTTTAGTGTTGAATTTCATTTATCGCTAATTAAGAGATAATCCAAGTCTTTGCCAGTTCCTTATTTTCTAAATCAAAATATTTCACTTCCGAGCTTGTAAAAAAATCGGTTGACTTTGCAGCCCATTCCTGCCATTTCTTTTCGCCCACAAACGCCATTTTTCCATAATCTGAAATATGAGCCCTGTCCACTTTTAAGTCTTCCCAAAAACCTTTTAGTGTATAGCCGTCAAAATCTTCCAATATAAAATAGAAATCAACCTTGCTGTTCTGCTTCAAGATTTCGTGAATTTGTGAATGGATTTTTTCAACTTCATCTTTTGAAATTTTACCGCTGATTTTCACTGAAATCAAATTGACTTTCTCTGAATTTAATAGCTGTATCATTTTTTACATTTTAATTCTTACAATTTAGTGAAATAGTTGCGCAACTGTTGTGCAATGTCAACTACTGCACTTTTCACAAACACCTGTCACAACAAGATTTACATCTTCGGCTACGTAGCCATCTGGAAGGTTGATGTGTGGTATTTTATGTTCTGTCAAGCAAACAGTTTCATTACAGTTGCTACAACGAAAATGGAGGTGCAGGTCTTGTTCAATTTCACAATTACAGCCTGGCTCACAGAGCGCATATTTTGTGATACCTGAGCCGTCTTCTATCTGGTGTACAATACCATTTTCTTCAAAGGTTTTCAGTGTTCTAAAGATGGTTGAACGTTCTGCTTTTGCGAAAGCATTCTCAACATCAAGCAATGCCTTTGCGATTTCCTGTTGTGCCAGATATTTATAAATCAAGATGCGCATTGCGGTGGGACGCACGTTATGGTCATTTAGTGTTTTTTCTATTTCAGTCATTTTGTGCGGTGTTATAATTGATATTTTTAGCTTTATTGTAGGCTTCATAGCCTTCTTTTGCAGCGT
>NZ_VRLS01000050.1:0-1422 GCF_008017825.1 Mesonia sp. K4-1 | reverse complement strand
CAACCCGACCTTCACAACAATGGGGTAATGAAACATATTGAAAGGTTCAAGAAAGTTATGCGCTTGGCCATGGATCTAGAATGGATTGAGAAAAACCCGACCAGTAGGTTCAAGTTAAGGTTTGAACCTGTGGATATGGTCTATCTTACTCAAGGAGAATTGGAAAAAATTCAATTTTCAACTTTTGAAAAAAAAGGAATTGAGCTGACCAAAGATATTTTTGTTTTCGCCTGTTATACGGGACTATCTTATATGGATGTCAAGAAACTTACTTGGGACCATATTCACTCTCCAGATCAAAAGCAACAATGGATCTACACCAAACGGCAAAAAACAAATACCAGCGTAAGAATCCCTCTATTGCCTGAAGCAGAAGCCATCATTCTTAAGTATCAAAAAGGAACTAAAAATAATATAAGTGATAACCTATTGCCTATTTATTCCAATCAAAAAACCAATCAATACCTAAAAGTAATCGCTAAGAAACTCAGGATCCGCAAAAAATTAAGTTTTCATACGGCACGACATACCTTCGCCACAAGTGTAACCCTAGAAAACGGGGTACCCATAGAGACCGTGTCAAAGCTATTGGGGCACCACAAAATTGCAACCACACAGATATATGCGCGTGTAGTGGACAAAAAGATTGCAAATGACATGGAGGCTTTAAAAAATAAAATGAGTCGTAAACAAGAAACAACCTTGAGGTAATTGATCAAGGTTGTTTATTCTAATAATTAAATTAAGTTTCTCTGTTATAATATTAGTTCGGATTGTTGATATTTTTGTTTTTGATTTTAAGTTGAATATTCCGTTCTCCATATTTTTCATGAAGTTCAATCTTTAGCCTTTTGTCATTGGCTAAGGAAAATTTGGGCAATACGTACACCAATTGATGGGTTTGACCTTCTCTAATTTTTTTGGGCATATGATACGTGTATATTGGTGATTTTAGAAGTTTCTGCAGAGACTTTTTTTTCCCTTTTTTTCGTGTCTCAACGTAAAAATCTAGGAAATTCACGTCATAGTCCAAGGACGACTTGTTTTCAATTTCTATTACAATGTAGAGCTCATTGTTTTCAAAAATAATGTTCTGTACTTGAAGTTTTATTCCGTAAGATCGGTTCCTCACTCCTATTGTTCTTCGTTCTTGCTTCATTAAATAGGCACAAAAACGTGGGTAATATAAAGCATCTGTAAATTTTTGTACACTTTTCTCTTGAAACGGAGCTTGCTTTATGCCAGGTATCTGGCTTCCTATACTTTGGGTTTTAGATATAAAATAATTGAGTTGATCTAACTTTTCCTTGTATTTTAAAATAAAGGAATACACTGATCCGTCGGCATTTACCACAAGCAAGTTACTCTCTTCCCCACGTTTGGCTTGAAGTAAACCTAAATATTGCTCTTTATCCCGATTAT
>NZ_VRLS01000023.1:0-1423 GCF_008017825.1 Mesonia sp. K4-1 | reverse complement strand
CAACCCGACCTTCACAACAATGGGGTAATGAAACATATTGAAAGGTTCAAGAAAGTTATGCGCTTGGCCATGGATCTGGAATGGATAGACAAAAACCCAACCAGTAGGTTCAAGTTAAGGTTTGAACCTGTGGATATGGTCTACCTTACCCAAGGAGAATTGGAAAAAATTCAACTGTCAACCTTTGAAAAAAAAGGAATTGAGCTGACCAAGGATATTTTTGTTTTCGCCTGTTATACGGGACTATCCTATATGGATGTCAAAAAACTTACTTGGAACCATATTCACTCTCCAGATCAAAAGCAACAATGGATCTACACCAAACGGCAAAAAACAAATACCAGCGTAAGAATCCCTTTATTGCCAGAAGCAGAAGCCATTATTCTTAAGTATCAACAAGGTGCTAAAAATAGTATTACTGAAAATCTATTGCCTATTTATTCCAATCAAAAAACCAATCAATATCTAAAAGTAATTGCAAAGAAACTAAAGATCCGTAAAAAATTAAGTTTTCATACGGCACGACATACCTTCGCCACAAGTGTAACCCTAGAAAATGGGGTACCCATAGAGACCGTGTCAAAGCTATTGGGGCACCACAAAATTGCAACCACACAGATATATGCACGTGTAGTGGACAAAAAGATTGCAAATGACATGGAAGCCTTAAAAAATAAATTGGGTCGTAAAAAAGAAACAACCTTGACGTAATTGATCAAGGTTGTTTATTCTAGTAATTAAATTAAGTTTCTCTGTTATAATATTTAGTCTGGGTTGTTGATATGTTTGTTTTTGATTTTAAGTTGAACATTCCGTTCTCCATATTTTTCATGAAGTTCAACCTTTAGCCTTTTGTCATTGGCTAAGGAAAATTTGGGCAATACGTACACTAATTGATGGGTTTGACCTTTTCTAATTTTTTGGGGCATATGATACGTGTATATTGGTGATTTTAGAAGTTTCTGCAGAGACTTCTTTTTTCCTTTTTTTCGTGTCTCAACGTAAAAATCTAGGAAATTCACGTCATAGTCCAATGAAGACTTGTTTTCAATTTCTATTACAAAGTATAGCTCATTGTTTTCAAAAATAATGTTCTTTACTTGAAGTTTTATTCCGTAAGATCGGTTCCTCACTCCTATGGTTCTTCGTTCTTGCTTCATCAAATAGGCACAAAAACGTGGGTAATACAAAGCATCCGTAAATTTTTGTACACTTTTCTCTTGAAACGGAGCTTGCTTTATGCTAGGTATCTGGTTTCCTATACTTTGGGTTTTGGATATAAAATAATTGAGTTGATCTAACTTTTCCTTGTATTTTAAAATAAAGGAATACACGGATCCGTCGGTATTTACCACAAGCAAGTTACTCTCTTCCCCACGTTTGGCTTGAAGTAAACCTAAATATTGCTCTTTATCCCGATTAT
>NZ_VRLS01000076.1:0-1442 GCF_008017825.1 Mesonia sp. K4-1 | reverse complement strand
ATTTAATTAATAAATTTTAAAATTGCTTTTTCCATATTTCCGTATTGCTCATACAGTTTCATGATTTCTTCATTTTCTTCCCCATCGGTGAGGTAAGCAGCATATACTTCTCTGGGTACCTCTAATCTAAAAATGTTACTTTCCTTACCGATTTTAATGAACATTTCGGTGTACTTAAAGGTTCCCGACAAATTGTTTTTGATGGATTTTAACTGGTTCAAGTCGTGACTGGATAAATGAAGTCTTTTTATGAGTTCATCATATCCTTTCTCATTATTAAGGCTATAAATAACTTGGGTGTTTTCTAGAATACTAGCCGATGTAGAGTTGTTAGGAAGTTGATTAATAGATTGTAGAATAATACCAATAGCTCCGTTTTGTTTACGAATGGCTTGATAATAGAATTCAACACTTTCAAGTACGTTTTCAAACTTGAGTTGTTTGGCAAACTCATCGAAAAGAATAATACCCTTTTCAGCTTTGTTCTTCCAAATCGTTCGTTGTATGGCTGATTTTATCAGCTTCAACATAACAGACAGAATTTCTTTATTGTCCTTGACTTCATCCAGTTCAAAAACAATCAATCGCTTATCTTCAATTTTATAGGTCTGATCTTCGCTAACTTCAAAAAGAAAACTATATAAGCCCTCCCCAACATATTCTGACATCACATGTAAAAAACTGGTCGTGTTAAAGTAATCGGGGTGAATTTTAAGATCCTCTAGCAAACTTTCTTGGTTCTTTTCAATAAAATGATAAAAGCCGTCCAGTGAATGGTTTTCAGCGGTTTTTAGATAGTAATAACGGAGGATTTTCTTTACGGATACCGATTGTGCTTTGCTTACTTTCATATCCGAAGCGAATAATTCGAACAAGAAAATGGATAAGTCCTCTAAACGCTCTGGTGTAATATCTGTAGTGTCGCTAATATAAAATGGGTTAATCCCTAAGTTCTTTCCACTTTCATATCGTAATACCGTATATTTTTCAGGATAAAGCTTGGCAAATTTGGTGTAGGAGCCTCCCAAATCTATGATGACTAGGCGAACGCCATTTTCAAAATACTGACGTAAAATATTATTAGCTAAAAAAGATTTACCCTCTCCCGTAGGAGCAAATATGGCAAAGTTCCTAGCTTTGATGCGTTTCTTTTTTTCATCCCAAACATCTTTTAAAACGGGAATATTATGTTCTCGGTCATTGAAAATGATCCCGGTGTCGTCTGATTGATAATTGGTATTGTTAATAAAGAGACAAAGTGCATGTTTAAGATCTGTTACATATAAATCATAATTGGAATAATTAGGGGAAAAACAACAGTAACTATTCAAAATATAATTTTTGCGTTCTTCTCCCTTGGGGTAATATGGAATGATATCCAGCTCTTTAAATTCTGTTTTGATCTTGGAAGCTATTCTTTTTAAGTTTTGCTTTTGTTGATC
>NZ_VRLS01000078.1:0-1442 GCF_008017825.1 Mesonia sp. K4-1 | reverse complement strand
TTTTAATTAATAAATTTTAAAATTGCTTTTTCCATATTTCCGTATTGCTCATACAGTTTCATGATTTCTTCATTTTCCTCCCCATCGGTGAGGTAAGCAGCATATACTTCTCTGGGTACCTCTAACCTAAAAATGTTGCTTTCCTTTCCGATTTTAATGAACATTTCGGTGTACTTAAAGGTTCCCGACAGGTTGTTTTTGATGGATTTTAACTGGTTTAGATCGTGACTGGAGAGATGAAGCCTTTTTATGAGTTCATCATATCCTTTCTCATTATTAAGGCTATAAATAACTTGGGTGTTTTCTAGAATACTAGCTGATGTAGAGTTGTTAGGAAGTTGATTAATAGATTGTAGAATAATACCAATGGCTCCGTTTTGTTTACGAATGGCTTGATAATAGAATTCAACACTTTCAAGTACGTTTTCAAACTTGAGTTGCTTGGCAAACTCATCGAAAAGAATAATACCCTTTTCAGCTTTATTCTTCCAAATCGTTCGTTGTATAGCTGATTTTATCAGCTTCAACATGACAGACAGAATTTCCTTATTGTCCTTGACTTCATCTAGTTCAAAAACAATCAATCGCTTATCTTCAATTTTATAGGTCTGATCTTCGCTGACCTCAAAAAGAAAACTATATAAGCCCTCCCCTACATATTCTGACATCACATGTAAAAAACTGGTCGTATTAAAGTAATCGGGGTGAATTTTAAGATCCTCTAACAAGCTTTCTTGGTTCTTCTCAATAAAATGGTAAAACCCGTCCAGTGTATGGTTTTCAGCTGTTTGTAGATAGTAATAACGTAGTATTTTCTTTACAGATACTGATTGTGCTTTGCTTACTTTTATATCGGAAGCGAATAATTCGAACAAGAAAATAGATAAATCCTCTAAACGCTCTGGTGTAATATCCGTAGCATCGTTAATATAAAACGGGTTGATCCCTAAGTTCTTTCCGCTTTCATATCGTAGCACCGTATATTTCTCAGGGTAGAGCTTGGCAAATTTGGTATAGGAGCCTCCCAAATCTATGATGACAAGGCGAACGCCATTTTCAAAATACTGACGTAAAATATTATTGGCTAAAAAAGATTTACCCTCTCCCGTAGGAGCAAATATGGCAAAGTTCCTCGCTTTGATGCGTTTCTTTTTTTCATCCCAAACATCTTTTAAAACGGGAATATTATGCTCTCGATCATTGAAAATTATCCCGGTGTCGTCTGATTGATAATTGGTATTGTTAATAAACAGACAAAGCGCATGTTTAAGATCTGTTACATATAAATCATAATTGGAAAAATTAGGAGAAAAACAACAGTAACTATTCAAAATATAATTCTTGCGTTCTTCTCCCTTGGGGTAGTATGGAATGATATCCAGCTCTTTAAATTCTGTTTTGATCTTGGAAGCTATTCTTTTTAAGTTTTGCTTTTGTTGATC
>NZ_VRLS01000089.1:0-1466 GCF_008017825.1 Mesonia sp. K4-1 | reverse complement strand
GGTAGATAGGTTCTAAAATTTGAAATTTCTTCAGGGCTGCTATGGTTATGGCCATCGTCGTGACTGTGCTCGCCTTGTTGTTTTTTTGGTTCTAAGTCACGTAAGTTTATTTTTTTCTTTTTCATATGTTCTAATCAAGTTTGATATCATTTTAAAAACTACTTCGATAATTTCAATATTCTCAATGCACCGCGCATTACAAAAGTGAAAACGATGCCGCCAATCACTAAATCGGGCCATTTACTATTCAGAAAATAAACCAGCACCCCAGCTACTATAACACCACCATTAACAATAATATCATTGGATGTAAAAATGGCACTTGCCTGCATATGAGCCTCTTGACTCTTTGCCTTGTTGATGAGCCAGAGCGATATCAAATTACCTGCCAATGCGAAAATTGAAACGATAATCATCCATTGAAACAAGGGTGTTTCGGTATTGCTAAAAAACCTTCTCAAGACCTCTGCAAACCCAAGTGTTGCCAATGCCATCTGAAAGTATCCGCTGTATTTCGCAACCTTCTTTTTTCTTGAAATGGCACCGCCTACCGCAAATAGGCTTAATGCATATACGATGGAATCTGCCAGCATATCTAATGAGTCTGCCACAAGACCCATCGAAGAAGAAATCCAACCGGTGGTCATTTCGATAACGAAAAAGCCAAAGTTGATGCCCAAGACCCACCATAGGATTCTTTTTTGTTTGGATTGGTCTTCCATTACGGGTGGTTCGGCTTCTGTGGTTCCTTCTAAGGAATCCCCAAGTTTTAAGCTGGCTATAGACGTTTTTATCGCCTTGACGTCGTCCACGTGATATACTTCCAATTTTCTGTTTGGAATATCAAAATCCAAGTGTTTTACTTGAGCATAAGACTCTAACTTCATCCGAATCATCTGCTCTTCTGAAGGGCAGTCCATTTTAGTTATTATAAAAGTGCTTTTTTTCAAAATCAATCTAATTTGTTCGTTTGTTTATTAAAGTAAATTACTGCTGCATTTTTCGCATATTCCCGTAACCACGAGATTAACATCCTCTGCCAAATATCCATCTGGCAAATTGATATGCGGGATTTTTTGTTCCGTTAAACAAACTGTTTCGTCACAGTTAGTGCAATGAAAATGTAAATGCAAATCCTGTTCTATTTCACAATTACAGCCTTCTTCACAAAGTGCGTATTTAGAGATTCCAGTTCCGTCATCTATGTGATGCACCACGTTTTTTTCTTCAAACGTTTTTAGGGTTCGGTACAATGTGGTTCTATCCGCTTTTGCGAAAGCATTCTCAATATCAGTCAGGGCGATGGCGGCATCCCTATCGGCCATATACTTATAAATCAAGATGCGCATTGCGGTGGGACGCACGTTATGGTCATTTAATGTTTTTTCAATTTCAGTCATTTTGTGCGGTGTTATAATTGATATTTTTAGCTTTATTGTAGGCTTCATAGCCTTCTTTTGCAGCGT
>NZ_VRLS01000088.1:0-1673 GCF_008017825.1 Mesonia sp. K4-1 | reverse complement strand
TTGTGTCTGTTGCACAAGTTACAAAAAAGCCTTAATTTCATGGAATGCAAGGAAAAAAGAATTATCAAGAAAAACTCTTCAACAGTTTTCAGTTGAGCGACAGGGTTCCCCAAGAAAATTTCTACCGTCGATTGAAAGAAGCCTTAAACTTAGATTTTCTCTATGATCTTACTCGAGGTTTTTATGGCAGCAGTGGTCAAAAGAGTATAGACCCTGTGGTTTTTTTTAAACTATGTCTGATTGGGTATATGGAGAACATCATTAGCGACCGCAAGCTTATTGAACATTGCAGTATGCGATTGGATATTCTCTATTTCATTGGTTATGATATTGATGAGGAGCTACCTTGGCACTCCACTATCAGTCGTACACGACAATTATTTCCAGAAGAAGTCTTTGAGTCAGTATTTACCAAAGTCTTCAGCCTTTGTGTAGAAGCGGGGATGGTGAGTGGCCATACTCAAGCTATTGATAGTGCACCGGTAAAGGCCAACGCTTCGATGGACACTCTGGAACTAAAAGTACCTGAAGAGGAGTTAGAATCTCATTTGCGCAGAGTTCGTCATATTAGTGCGATGGATAAAGATCAGCCATTTCGTAAAAGTAAAGGCGATAAATCAGACAAAGGGCAACGCAGTATAACGGCTAATGAACAGGAACTACAGGCGATCTCTAGCCGCAACAAGCGTTGGAGCAAAGATCAAGACCAGCGACCTGGATCAGGAAATAAAGGCAGTAAGTATACTAGTAATAAAACGCATTACAGTCCGACCGATCCTGATGCCCGCATCAGTGTCAAGCCCGGTAAGGCCAGAAAGCTCAATTACCTGAGTCAGCTAAGTGTAGATACCGGTCATCACGTGATTACTGACATTAGGGCTTACCACGCTGATGGTAAAGACAATCAGCAATTGCCTGATATAGTTAAGCGCGTAAAGCGCCGCCTGTGGCAGCAGGGATTAGTTTGGGAGAATTGTGTAGCCGACACCGGATATAGCTCTGGAGAGAACTACGCATTTTTAGAAGCACAGGGTCTTAAAAGTTTTATACCTGCTCACGGCACTTTTAAAGGCGGGCCCGATGGATTTAGATATGTTGAAGATCAAGATCATTACCTGTGCCCACAGGGTAAGATTATTCCATTCACTAAAGAGTTTAACGATTACAGAACCGGTACCCGAAAGAAGGAGTACCGTTGTCGCAAGCACGTTTGTATTGATTGTCCTATACGCAGCAGCTGTCTGGGAAAAAGCGCACAGGAAAAGAAGTTCAGCGTTACCTATTACCGAGCAGAATATCAACGCAACATCGCCCGGGTAGAAAGCACACAGGGTAGGTATATGAAAGGCAAACGGCAAAGCACAGTAGAACCTGTCTTTGGGACTTTAACACAGTTTATGGGGCTTAGAAAAGTAAATACTATTGGATTAAGACAAGCTAACAAATGTATGCAGCTATCCGCCATTGCCTACAACCTCAAAAAATACCTCAAGTTTACTCAAAAACGAGTGAAAAGCGGAGCAGGAATGTTCAGCTTATATTTAAGACTAAAAACGAAGCTGAAAAAGGCAATTGAATCCATAATAACCGACCTAAATTTATCAAGTTTATCAACGGTCTAAAACTAAAAAAACCGCTTAAAAGCGGCTTAAAAAAATAGTTTTATTAGAAAT
>NZ_VRLS01000065.1:0-1699 GCF_008017825.1 Mesonia sp. K4-1 | reverse complement strand
TCACATCCTAATATCGTCTGGGTAACGTAATAAGTAGTTCCATCCACCAATGGAGTATTCCCTGGAATTGGCATGGTTGCTCCTGCATCACTGTACCAAACTATTCCACTACTATTTTCATTTTCTTCTAAATCTATATCATCTAAAGTATCGGGTTGTACAAAATATGGAGTAGTATCGTCTACGATAGGACCAGCAACATTATTACAATCAAATCCGTAAATATCTAATGTATAATTTACAGTGCTTGACTCTGAAGAGATCACTATAAAGATCGTCTCTCCTGCATTTATATAATAATCTGATATCGTTACCATAGAAGATGTTCCTTCATTGGTAGCTCCTTCTAAACAATTAGACCCTACATCTCCACAGCTCATATATATATACATCCCTGTAGAAGGATTAGTCACATTCGTCAATTCTATCTGCAAGATATCATCATTGTTAGCATCGGCAGTATATTGATAAACTACTTCATTTCCTCCTAAGTAATCTGAACCTGGACAACTTGATCCTGGATCACCATCAAAATTATCTCCGTAAACTGAAGTTGAGTCACTTGTATTATAAGGAAGATCTGTAAAGTCTACTTGAACATCTCCTGTTTGATTAACTGTTGCTACAACCTCTGTTCTTGGAGATTCACAAACTACTTCTCCTTCGAAAATTGTTAGGTTATAAAATATATAGTTTAAAGTAGAAGTTCCCGTACCTGTTGCTCCACTAGCAATAGTTCCTGAACTACCTAATGGAAGTGGAAAGTTTCCTGACTGATACCTAAATGTTGGACCAGAAACTTTCACTAATCTATAATCCCCTGCTGGAACTACAAAGTTTAATGGCACTGTAACCGCTATTGGACTCGCAGAGCTTCCCCCTGCTGGAATAGCTACAGACGTACTAGCTATAGCCACATTACCATTATTAATATCACGAAGCTCTATATCTAAAGTTCCACCTGCTGTTGAAGTACTAAACACCTCTACATCTATTAAAGTAAAACCTGTAGTTACATTAAAAAGCAATCCTCCATTGGTTGTAGTTGAAAGTGTACCTGCTGGAGTAACCTCTCCTACACCTGCTAACAAAGCTCCATCTACAGAAGCCTCACTCACCCAATAAGAGGTCGTATTAGTTAACATGGGACTGGTATACGTATTTCCAAACTCAATAGGGTTTCCTCCTGTTTGATTTTCATACCAATAAATATCATCTCCTGTACCACTCGCTGTAGCCGTCATTGTAATTTCACCTTGACAGTTAACACTTCCTGTAGTGGTTGAAGATATACCTAAAGAAGTACAATCTCTCTCATCTACGCTTATCGCTAACGGATCGCTTTCACATCCATTAAAAGTTTGAGTAACATAATAAGTTGTTCCATCTACTAACACTGTAGTATCTGGTATTTGGTTTGTAGCATTCACATCACTATACCAAGTAAGTGTTGCCCCAGCTTTAGTAGGGTCTACCTCTAAATCTGCTAAAGTGTCATTCGTATTGAATATTTGAGGAGATGGTCCCACTGGAGTAGCTAAATTAGCACAATCAAATGGAATAATATCTAAGGTGTAACCAACAGTTGGATTTAACCAACTAGATACTACAATGTAGTAATCTTCACCTGCCGTTACTGAAAAATCTTCTATTCCAAAATCATCATCACTAGGACCTGCCACTGCTCCTGCTAAACAAG
>NZ_VRLS01000097.1:0-1717 GCF_008017825.1 Mesonia sp. K4-1 | reverse complement strand
TGCTTTCGAGCAAAAAATTGATGATCTAAATAAGTATGTCCCAATTCCATATAATAAACGAAATCAGAATTTCTATAAAAAAATTTATTGATTTTCTTTAACTCTTTTTCAAGGAAATTGATTTGATATCGAACACCAGCTTTGGGTTTTTGTAATTCACAAGTCCGTAACTCTGTAAAATATATTAGATAACTCATCGGAATACTTTTAATGGTTTTAAAAAAATGAATTTCAGCAGCAATGGTTTTAAATTCTTGCTTTTCAACAATTGTTTTTAATTGCGATAGCGCTTTACTACATAGGGATATTCCTTGATTGGCCTTTCTTAAAGGCTTCTCATTTTCATCTTTTAAGGAATCCATTTGAGTTGTGAACTTTTCAATGATCTCTTCGGCATGTTTCATAACATCAGGCATTTAATTGTTTACTGTTGAGCCTCTAAATAATCCATTTTAAAATTGGAACTACTTTGAATATAGGCAAGTTTAGGGATTAACCTTGCCCCTAATTTTCTTTTCTCAAAGTTGGCGCTTACCCCAAAATCTATTTTTTGATAACCGCTTTTATTTGCTCGCCAAATACTTTCAAATAATAATTGTCTATAGGTTTGATATTCTTGATTGTAAATATAATCCAAGCCTATCAAACTAGGAACATACGTAATATCCCCATTTTTATAACAAAACATCACACCTATCGCTTTTCTATCTTTGGTAGGAGTATTTTTAATAGAGATGCTAATAAACTCCCAGAATTTAGATACGTTCATTTTTTGAAAAACCGATTTAGGGTAGGTAAACATATTCAATCCAAGGTTTCTACCTTTTACATTTTTATATAACTCATAAAAGTGATCTAACTCGCTTTCGCTTACCTGCTGTAATATTTCTACTTCTACCAGAGAACGAAAAGGAGCAATGTCTTTCTCAAAATGTTTTTTAGACCTTTTAGATAAAGTATTTACATAACCATCTAAGCTGTTCCAGTCCATATCCTCTATTTGACATACCTCTGGCATAGATATCGGCACAAAACCCTGAGATTGAAAAACCTTATCATAAGGTGATGAAATATCAAGATCCCTCAATACGATTTTAGAGGCTTTGTTTTTAGAGGCTATATCTTCTATGGTTCTAAAGAATAGGTTGAATACTTTATGATCTTTTATAATAGCTTTATTGATATACAAAGGAAGTCCGTCAGAGAATAAAGAGCCTAGACTTAATACCTTGGAGGTAAATTCATATTTATTGTCCTTTCTCTTTAATTCGATGTCCTTTGAGACCGAGGGTTTTGCTAAGAGATCATCCTTCCATAGACTTAACGTAAATACACCCATCACTAATAAATTATCTTCAAAATCAAAAATTTGGATGTAAAAGAACTTCCACTGGTGTTCTTTATCGACCTGATCCCGAAAACAATTTTCAATGAACCTAAATCCTTCCCAATCTAAAATTCCTTTTCCTAAAAAATAAGTATTCCATAGGTTCTTGTCGATTTGTTCTATACTGTTTTTTTCTATGAGTTTATACTTTAGCCCTTGGGATGTCTCCTCTTGAAAAGAAAAATCTTTTTTAAAGGCTTTGCTTAATCTTTTTAAGGTATTTCCTGTTTCCTTCATTACTTTAGGATATAACTGGGCTAAGGTTTGGGTCAATTGAAGAATATCTGTTTTTTGATTATGCCTAGAGATGGTAATCCTTAACCCCGTCTG
>NZ_VRLS01000067.1:0-1717 GCF_008017825.1 Mesonia sp. K4-1 | reverse complement strand
TTCTTTCGAGCAAAAAATTGATGATCTAAATAAGTATGTCCCAATTCCATATAATAAACGAAATCAGAATTTCTATAGAAAAATTTATTGATTTTCTTTAACTCTTTTTCAAGGAAATTGATTTGATATCGAAAACCAGCTTTGGGTTTTTGTAATTCACAAGTCCGTAACTCTGTAAAATAAATTAAATAACTCATCGGAATACTTTTAATGGTTTTAAAAAAATGAATTTCCGATGCCAGACTTTTAAACTCTTGATTTTCAACCGTATTTTTTAACTGGAATAGGGTCTTACTGCATAAGGCTATCCCTTGATTGGCACTTTTTAAGGGTTCGTCATTCTTTTCATTTAGGGAATCCATTTGATTGGTAAACTTTTCAATAATTTCTTCGGCTAATTTCATCACATCAAACATTTAATTAATTACTGTTGAGCTTCTAAATAATCCATTTTAAAATTGGAACTACTTTGAATATAGGCAAGTTTAGGGATTACCCTTGCCCCTAACTTTCTTTTCTCAAAGTTGGCGCTTACCCCAAAATCTATTTTTTGATAACCGCTTTTATTTGCTCGCCAAATACTTTCAAATAATAATTGTCTATAGGTTTGATATTCTTGATTGTAAGTATAATCCAAGCCTATCAAACTAGGAACATACGTAATTTCCCCATTTTTATAACAAAACATCACGCCTATCGCTTTGCTATCTTTGGTAGGAGTATTTTTAATAGAGATGCTCATAAACTCCCAAGATTTCGATCGGTTCATTTCTTGAAAAACCGATTTAGGGTAGGTAAACATATTCAATCCAAGGTTTCTTTCTTTTACGTTTTTATACAACTCATAAAAGTGATCCAACTCTTCTTCGGTTACCTGCTGTAGTATTTCTACTTCTACCCGAGAACGAAAAGGTGCAATGTCTTTCTCAAAATGTTTTTTAGACCTTTTAGATAAAGTATTTAAATAACCTTCTAAGCTGTTCCAGTCCATCTCCTCTATTTGACATACCTCTGGCATAGATATTGGTACAAAACCTTGAGATTGAAAAACCTTATCATAAGGTGATGAAAGATTAAAATCCCTTAATACGATTTGAGAGGCTTTGTTTTTAGAGGCTATATCTTCTATGGTTCTAAAGAATAGGTTGAGTACTTTATGATCTTTTACAATAGCTTTATTGATATACAAGGGAAGTCCGTCAGAAAATAAAGAGCCTAGACTTAATACCTTGGAGGTAAATTCATATTTATTGTCCTTTCTTTTTAATTCGATGTCTTTTGAGACCAAGGGTTTTGCTAAGAGATCATCCTTCCATAGGCATAATGTAAATACACCCATCACCAATAAGTTCTCTTGGAGATCAAAAATTTGGATGTAAAAGAACTTCCATTGGTGTTCTTTGTCGACCTGATCCAGAAAACAATTTTCAATGAACCTAAAACCTTCCCAATCTAAAATTCCTTTTCCTAAAAAATAAGTATTCCATAACTTCTTATCGATCTGTTCTATACTGCTTTTCTCTACGAGTTTATACTTCAGCCCTTCGGATGTCTCCTCTTGAAAAGAAAAATCTTTTTTAAAGGCTTTGCTTAATCTTTGTAAGGTATTTCCTGTTTTCTCCATTACTTTAGGATATAATTGGGCTAAGGTTTGGGTCAATTGAAGAATATCTGTTTTTTGATTATGCCTAGAGATGGTAATCCTCAATCCCGTCTG
>NZ_VRLS01000057.1:0-244680 GCF_008017825.1 Mesonia sp. K4-1 | reverse complement strand
TACCGATTTTTACTGCCCTTCGTTTTGTTCTAGCTCAGGTTATTTGTCATTTCGAAGAAGGCACGACTGAGAAATCTTATTATTAATTCGTTATATATCATAAGCATTCATTTATTGATTGTTCTCTTCTTTTTTGCATTGCCCAAAAAAGAACCAAAAAAGTCTAGGCTGACGAATCTTACTCTAAATTTATCGTTCGAGGTCTAAATTTTAAGAACTCACTTCGTTTAAACAGCTTAAAATTTTACGCCCTTTTCACTTTAAACCTGCCAGACGGACAGGCTGGTTTTATGAGCGATTTTTGATAAACCGAATGCTTTCTAAGAATATTTTATATTTATTGATAGAGAGGAATCCTAGGTCATACGTCTTATCTCGTTAATCTAAACCAAAGACTTACATCTCACCTCTATAATTTTACTTCATTAATTATCGTAAAACCGAGAGAACTTTCTAATACAATAGAATTATAGCAGCTCTTACGGGTTTCCGTAATATTCTTATAAGACAGGATGATATTTTAGCTGAGTATCTCGGCTTAGATAATATGAAAGCAAAGAGAGGTAAAAAATATACATCAAATTAACATGTCTAGTGTAGCAGAAAAATATATTCAAGAAAGAGCTTTACGTTTTTTAAAAGAGTTTTATAAAGAACACTATAATTTAGATAACATCTATACGCATTTGGAGGAAAGTACCTGCCAGCATCACCAAACCGATGATTTTCTTCAGTCTCAGAAAAAGTATAAGGAGAGACTTAAATCAAAACCATCACATCCTCTTAGTAACATCCGCAATTATTGGAAAGAAGCTAGGTTTGCCAACTTCGCTATTGCCATTGCTTTAATGGCGGGACTATTATCGCTTTATTTTACGCAAGAAATGCTTTGGTATTATAGAGGCTTATTTTTTTGGACTAGCGTCCTCCTGATATTTGGGTTAGTATTGGGAGGTCTCGCTGTCTTCACTTCAAGTTCTTATAAGTTTTTAGACTTTGCCATTCAAATCCATTTATACCCTACAGATGAAAAATGGATAGCCATTTCAAAAGAAAGTTTAAACTTACCTTACAAACTAGGTTTATTAGCGTTCTATAAGCCGCGAGATTGTAAACGATTTTTACAAGCCTGTCAATCTAAGGAGGTAGGCGTATTAGTGATTTCAAAAAGAAAAACGAAAATTCTTTATCGTCCAAAGTTGTAAATCTTAAAGCTGAGGTAAAACCATTTTTTTTTTAAGTAGTAGGGTAGATGCTGTTAGAAAGAAAAATGGATTTCTCAAACTATTTAAAATTTGAGGTCCATTTATTTTCAAACCTGTCAGACGAACAAGCTGGTTTTACAGAATACCTCCAATAGATCACATCATGCTATATTTGAATGTTTAAAGTTAAATTCAACATCTCAATCTTCCTAAAGTCATGCTGACCTTGACTTAGCATCTCATCCAGTTTAACATCTCACCTTTGTTATTTCGAAAAAGGCACGACTGAGAAATATATTTATTACTTCATTATATATTATAAACATTTATTGATGTTCTCTTCTTTTACTCATTCACTTTACTATTGCTTAAGTATTCGTGAATTTCCTACGTCAATTTTCATTGCTGAAAAGAAGCAAACCCGCCTGACCGGTCCGGGCAGGAATCTAGGCTGACGAAACTATTCTTAAATTTATCAACCGAGATCTAAATTTTAGGAACTCCCTGCGGTCAAACAGCCCAAAATTTTACGACCATCGATTTTCAAATTTCACAGAATACTTTCGATAGGCCGAATACTTTCTAAAAATATTTTTTCTATTATTAAAATAAAGTAAATTTTTCTTAGAAAGAGAAGTGACCTACTTTTCATGAACGTAGTAAAATCAAGAAAAAACTTAGCGGGGGATGTGGAGGATAGCCTAGCGAAGCGGTTTGCTATCCGCAGGATAAAGTTTTTTAGCTGATTTTCAAATTCAGGAAAATCAGTCTAGACTTTTTGTTACTTTTTGGGTAATGCAAAAAGTAAAATAGGTTTAATGTAATGTAGAATTTAGTGGGGGAGTATGCAGTTTAAGTTTCTGTATCTAAATGGGGAAGGGTTGGACTGTAAATCTCAAACTTGTCATTTCGAAGAAGGCATGACTGAAAAATTTGTTTAAAGAGAGTTGGTGTTTTTATTGAAGTTAAAGATACTTCGACTCCGCTTTACTACGCTCAGTATGACAGTAATTTTTTGATTCCGTTATAATTGTTTTAAAATAAAGATTTTTACTGCCCTTCGTTTTGTTCTAGCTCAGGTTATTTGTCATTTCGAAGAAGGCACGACTGAGAAATCTGTTTAAAGAGGTGTTGGTTTTTTATTGAAGTTAAAGATA
Source organism: Mesonia sp. K4-1 (assembly GCF_008017825.1). Classification (NCBI taxonomy): domain Bacteria; kingdom Pseudomonadati; phylum Bacteroidota; class Flavobacteriia; order Flavobacteriales; family Flavobacteriaceae; genus Mesonia; species Mesonia sp. K4-1. Next base: position 242,318 of record NZ_VRLS01000057.1, on the reverse strand, counting down.
CTTCGACTCCGCTTTACTACGCTCAGTATGACAGTAATTTTTTGATTCCGTTATAATTGTTTTAAAATAAAGATTTTTACTGCCCTTCGTTTTGTTCTAGCTCAGGTTATTTGTCATTTCGAAGAAGGCACGACTGAGAAATCTGTTTAAAAATGAGTTGAGGTTTTTTATTTGAAGCTGTTTTATTAAGTAAGAGTATTTCTATTTTGAATATATCATTTTACTTTTTCCAATCGCTGGAAAAAATCTCTTCGGTGGAAGATGAACAAACTCCAGTAAATAATAAAGGGTTTACTTCCTATAATCGATAACCAAATTTCTTCCTTAAAGAGAGGATGAAGGGTTAAACATCCAGATCCCTTAAAATAAGAATATAAAATTTCTATAATAGAATCATCCCTAATCAACGCTCGATTATTAATTTAATAACGGAATAATAAATACATAAAAGGATAAAAATATACCTCATCTCCACCTTTTCCCTATAGATGCCCCATAGATAAGCCCTATCCAGTCCACACTAAGACTAGAGCGCTCTTACCACCTAACCACAATATTCCACGATATAGTGCGAGCATAGTGGAGTAAGTCTATGTGAAATATTTATTGAAAAGGAATTAAAATAGGCTAGGCTAGTTGGTGTTGTTATATCTAAACTCTCTATCGTATCAATAAGCTCTAAGTCCTACTTCATCCGACAAGTTTTTATGATAGATATTTATTCCTATTTAATAAAAGCAACTATGATTTAAGTCAGTTTTTGTTAGCATAGTAAAGGTCATATTTGTAGCTGTTTAATTTTCAATATAAAAAGATGAAATTATCTCAACCTATACATAGCTTTCATATTCCAGTCATGGGATTAGCCTTTACGATAGACAGTCCGATTCGGGTTGCTCATTACGGAATTTCATCAGTCATCTCCATTATTGACGATGAGCTGATGGAAAAAATGAATGCATTATACTCCAAAAAGTTCAACTTTCCTTATCAAGAAATATCAAAAAAAGAACAGGATTATCGCGCCAAGCGTATTACTTCTTATCTCAATTTAGTAGGGAAAATCGTAAATTTTAAATTTTCAAAATTTAAAACAGAGCTTTCAGAAAACACTTCGGCTTTGAAAAAGTTGATCACGATTCTACCAAATCAGTCTAATTTTAAAGCTGGTCTTTCTAGTTTACTTGCAGAGAGCCCTGCATCAAAGTCTACTATTGCAAGCTATTTAGAAAAGCATCTTATACCTGGTGAGATCGATGTCAACATTATGACCAAAGTAGATAAAGATAACTTTGCTAATCGGGAGCAATTACCGGTTGAGTTTAATGATGCCCATGCTTCACTACGTGGATTCGCTAATAGCAATCTAAGCTCTTCGGTAGTTCTTTCTGCAGGTATGAATCCTAGGTTATATAGTTATTTTGAAAAGTTTAGAGATTTTTTTCCAGATAGTAACGGACGTTTAAAAAAGAGAATTATCCTTAAAGTGAGTGACTATCGTTCGGCTATCATTCAGGGTAAATTCTTGGCGAAAAAAGGACTTTGGATTTCTGAATACAGAATTGAATCTGGGTTAAATTGTGGAGGTCATGCTTTTGCTACAGAGGGTTTTTTATTGGGACCAATTCTAGAAGAATTTAAAAACAAAAAGGAGGCATTAATACAAGAAACGCACGCTCTTTTAGTAAAAGCTTTAGGACAAAAAGAATATCCAACCCCAATACATCATTTAGATTTAAAGATTACCGTGCAAGGAGGGGTAGGAACCGCTGCAGAACATACATTTTTACAGGATACCTACCAAGTAGATTCCGTAGGCTGGGGAACTCCGTTTTTATTAGTTCCAGAAGCGACTTCGGTAGACCCATATACCCGTAATTTATTGGCCAAATCTAAGGAGCGTGATTTGTATTTAAGCAATATTTCACCTTTAGGCGTTCCATTTAATACTATAAAAGGGACCACCAACGAATACCACAAACAAAAGCGTATAGACGCCAATAAAGCAGGAAGCTCGTGCCCTAAAAAATACCTTGCCTTAAGTAAAGAGTTCGGACCTGAAGGGGTTTGTACCGCTTCAAAAAAATATCAGTCAGAAAAATTAAAAGATTTAGAAGCTAAGAATGGGAAGGTCTCTTCAAGCTGGTATGAGAAAGAAAAAGCTATCATCAACGAAAAAGCATGTTTGTGTGTAGGTCTAGCCAACGCCTCTTATATGGAACATGAGATGGATATAAAAGGACAGCAACAAGGGGTAGTGATTTGTCCAGGTCCTAATATTGCTTATTTTGATAAGAAGATATCCTTAGCGAAAATGATACAACATATTTATGGCAATGATTCTGTGCTCGCACCCACGAATCGCTCTCATATGTTTGTCAACGAATTAAAAATGTATATAAGCTATCTGAAAAACGAAATAAAAGATACTTCCGAAGACATTACGGCTAGACATATCAAGAAATGGCAAGCATTCAAAAACAATCTGAGTTATGGAATTGACTACTATCAACAGGTATTTCAAACCCATATATCTTCAGAATACACACATATTCAAGAAGAATTGCTATTCTATAAAGAGCAACTCAAGGCTGTACCAATTCCTGTTTTAGTATAAATTTTTGATTATAAGAGTTATATTCTTAAGGTTTAAAATGTGTTATTTATAGCGTGTCTTACTCCTGAATTTTCAAATTATTTAATTAAAAAAATATAATAAATTCGAATGCATGTTGTAAGAGGTATGAGTCTGTTAGGTCAGTAATGTTTGTGGGTAAAGCTGACTAAAGTCATAAAATACCCTACGCCTACGGACTAAATTTGCCACTCAATAACATATATGGGTTGATATGAAAAGTGATGCTTATTTAGTTTCAAAATACAATGTTTCAGGTCCGCGATATACAAGCTACCCCACGGTACCTTATTGGGATGAGGATAGTTTTTCGGTTACAGGGTGGAAAGAGAGTTTGATACGGGGATTAGGCTTTCGCGGAAGCTGTGCTGAACGCAGTCAATTAAGCGATAAACGATCAAGTATCAGTTTATACATTCACTTGCCATTCTGCGAGAGTATGTGTACGTTTTGCGGCTGCACCAAGCGCATTACAAAAAATCATTTGGTCGAGAAACCCTATATTCAAGCCTTACTAAAAGAATTGGGAATGTATGCCGAAATCATCGGTCATCGACCATTAATACAGCAACTTCATTTGGGAGGAGGAACACCTACGTTCTTTTCTGCTGACAATCTGGAAGACTTATTAATTGGCATTTTTGAGATGGCCGATATGGCTGATTCAGTCGAATTTAGTTTTGAGGGTCACCCTAACAATACAACACAGGAACATCTTAAAATGTTCAGCCGTAATGGATTCAAAAGAGTTTGTTATGGGGTGCAGGATTATAACGAGACGGTACAAAAAGCGATCCATCGTATTCAGCCTTTTGAAAATGTACAACGTGCCACAATAGATGCGCGTGCAGTGGGGTTTACATCTGTAGGGCACGATATTATTTTTGGACTTCCGTTTCAAACACAAGAAGACGTCATCAATACCATTAACAAGACCATAGAATTGATGCCAGACCGCATCGCATTTTACAGCTATGCGCACGTACCGTGGATAAAAGGAAACGGTCAGCGTGGTTATAGCGAAGAACATTTACCCTCACCAAAACAAAAACGAATGCAATATGAGATAGGTAAGAAAAAATTGTTGCAGGCAGGCTATGTAGAAATAGGGATGGACCATTTTGCACTTAAAACCGATGCGCTCTACAAGGCACAACAAACAGGTAACATTCACCGTAATTTTATGGGTTATACTTCCTCAAAAACCGATGTTATGATTGGTTTGGGTGTTTCTGCTATAAGTGACAGTTGGTATGGCTTCGCACAAAATGTAAAGACCTTAAAAGAGTATTATGAGCTATTGCGAAACGGTGAGCTACCCGTAATGCGTGGCCATATTTTGACAGAAGAAGACCTCACTATTCGTCGACATATTCTTAACCTTATGTGTAATTTTGAAACCTCTTGGGAGAACAATAACCAGTTTTTTCAAGAACTACCCAATGTTTTGGTACAGATTAAAGAGCTCGAGCGTGATGGCTTAATTAGCATTGAATCCCAAAAACTTTTGATCACAAATAAGGGGAAGGCTTATGTAAGAAATGTATGTATGCCTTTTGATTTGCGCTTAAAGCGAAAGAAACCCGAAACTCAGCTATTTTCGATGACGGTGTAAGGATCTGTTGATGATATTATAAAGGAGTGGAATCGAGAAATCTTGCAATTCAAAATTCAACTCTCTTGTCATTTCGAAGAAGGCACGACTGAGAAATCTTATTATTATTTTGTTTTATTTTATAAGCATGGATCAAATAATGTATTGCTTTTTATTTATATCCTTTACTTTTTCCCATCGCCGGAAAAAGTAACAAAAAGGTCTAGGCTTACGAATCTTACTCTAAATTGTAGGTTTGCAAGCTAAATTTTAGGAACTCACCCGATTGCCATCGGTCTCAAACAGCCTAAAATTTTGCGCTTACTGCACTGCCAATTTTACGAGTAATTTTCGATATGCCGAATGCTTTCTAAGACTATTTTATATTTATTGATAGAGAGAAATCTTAAATCTTACCTCTTATTTTACATTCTTGCATCTTGCATAAAAGTTGACCTATCTAAAAATATATTGAAAATCAAGGAAGCAGCGGTGGATAGAAAATGAAAAGCTGTTTGAGACCGACTGGAAGGAGGTTGAGTTCTTTTCATTTGTGGTTGCGGGTTTCGTAGTATTTTCTTATAGATTTTTAGTCAGTCTTGATCTTTTGCTTCGTTTTGTATCAAGATAAATCGATTTTAGAGATTCACGAATACTTAAGCAATAGTAAAGTGAATGAGTAAAATGAAGGAATCATTAATGTAATTTCTATCTAACAAGTGAAAGCTCAACTTCCATTGGTATTTGATCTTTTTTAGCTCCTTGATTTTTATTTTTAATTGGTACTTGTGAATTTCCTACGTCAATTTTCATTGCTAAAAAGAAGCAAACCCGCCTGACGGACGGGCTGTTTTTAAGAGTGATTTTCGAAATGTGTAATGGTTTGTATTCGTATTTTTACTTTTTCCCATCGCCGGAAAAAGTAACAAAAAGGTCTAGGCTGATTTTAGCCCTTCTTGAAAACCACATAAAAACTTTATCCTGCGTATAGCAATCGCTGCGCTAGGCTATACTCCTCTGCCCAATGCTGCAGCTTTTACTCGTTTTGCTACGAAAACTAAAAGTAGGCCACGTCATACCGTACTTGAATGCTTAGAATTAAATTGAGCATTTCAAATAGTTCAATTCAACTCTTGACATTCGACATTTACTGTCATGCTGAGCTTGACTCAGCATCTCATCCTGTTTAGCATCTCATTTTATATTGATTTTCCTTATCCCTGTCATTTCGAAGAAGGCACGACTGAGAAATCTTATTATTATTTTGTTTTACATTATAGGTATTTGATCTTTTTTGCATTGCCCAAAAAAGAACCAAAAAAGTCTAGGCTGACGAAACTATTCTTAAATTTATCAACCGAGGTCTAAATTTTAGGAACTCCCTGCGGTCAAACAGCCTAAAATTTTACGACCATCGATTTTCAAATTTCACAGAATACTTTCGATATGCCACATAGACTACACTTGAATATTTAGAGTTACATTGAGTATCTCATTCTTGTCATTTCGAAGAAGGCACGACTGAGAAATCTCTTTAAAAAGGAGTTGGGTTTCTTATTCATAGATTTTTCATCAAAAAAAACATTTACATGAATCGATGGTGAGGAGTGTCCACCTATCTTGATCATGAAAATATAAATCTGATATCTCATCTCTAATATAAATGTCGAGGCTTATGAACCTCGGTTTAATTTATTATTCAAAGTCTAAATTTTAGGAACTCACTTGCCCCAAACAGCCTAAAATTTTACGCCCTTTTCACTTTAAACCCACCAGACGAGCAGGCTGATTTCACGAATAATTTTCAATAGGTGTAATGGTTTTAAGGTATGTTTTATTAACTGTAGGTGTATGTTTTAAAATATACTACTTTCAGCAAAAAAAAAGAGGAACAGTAAATTTTTACCATTCCTCTAAATTTAAATAAGTGTATTTATCTTAGCCTCCTTGTTGAGTACTATCGATCACTGTAGGAGGAATATCTCCTTCTTCATCACAACATTTTGTTGCTCTCGGATTTTGTGGTTCATCCATCTGTTGGGGTGTACATGAAAATAAAGTGATATTGAGGAAAACCGTAACTACTATTACATATATTTTTTTCATTTTTGTTTAAATTAAAGATTAGACATAGGACCATCCTCCTCCTTTTTAGGTGGTTATTAGAATGGTAGGTAAGAACAGGACGTCTCTATTCTTGTTGAGAAGTAGCGTGATTAAGCAAAGAGCAAATACTTCTCTACTTTGCCTTTTACGTTAATCACGCAGTTGTATATGATTTTCGCAAGCCTTTGCGATAAGGCACTAATCATAGACAAGACAAATAAAAAAAATGATGATGTAACTAGCTGGAAATTAGCTGGAAGAGTTTTGGAAAATACTTGGAATTCAGATTTCCAAGTCAGTAATAAAAAATTGAAGGGCAGAATATGGCACATAAATACTTAATCATTAAAGCTTTTGAAAAGGCGTTTGTAGAATTGGAGCAACAAGGCATAAAAAAGCCTTCCAAACAAAAAAGAGCTGAACTGCTTTCAGATTATGTGAAAGAGGTCAGTGATTTTCATTTAGGTGAAAAAACCTACCGTAATTATTATAATGATGCTGTAAAAAAAGTAGAAGAAGTGGATGATATCCAGATTAATTCAGAGGTAGTAGCTGGACTTTGTGCTTATTTAAATTATAAGTCTTATCAGGAGTTTTTAAAAGAGACCCCACCACAAATAAAAAAATCTAAAAATCAATTACTAAAGCCGCATCAAAATTATTCGTGGGTTTTGGCACTTATCTTGTTATGTGTTACTTTTTTTATAGTTGCTTATTGGACACATCCAGAGCAGCGCTGGATGATTTGGAATGAAGATCATTACGAGGAAATAAATTTTGATCCGAAAATTTATAAGGCTGGTATGCTAGAAATCTATCACGAAGAAAATCTCAACTACTTTAAAAAATTAAAGGTGAATTGCGATACTCGTTTTTTCTCGGCAGAAGGTGATGTATTGGTATGGTATGGTAAAAGTAAGGAGGGTACTGTAGAATGTTTTACAGCCCCTGGTTTACATCCTAAAACAGGGAAGACTCTTAAAAAGATCACCCATTATATGATTGATAAGTATATTTGTTCTTCAGATTCAGATGATCTGAAATAGCCAAACATTTAAGCATTTCGAAACTTTTATTTACGCTAGCGCTTTCTAAAATCCCAAGGAGCCATAGGAGATTCGAGTCTCCATAAACCTAAGTTATGTTGGGAAGCTTCTTTTTCTAAGGTTGCATAGGTAGTATTCTTAGAGTACTTCTTAAAATGCCACGCATAACCTTTTTTTACCATTTCTTGATTTACATTGATACCATTTGCATTTATAATCTCCCCAATAATTCTACCACCCATATCAAATTCTGCACGAGTAATTAAAGTAACTTCTTGCCCTAAGCACAATTCTTCCAATACTTGTTTTGCTTCTATTCCATAGGGTTGATTTCCTCTAATCTCTGGAGCATCGATATGTTCAAAACGAATCATTAAGGGGAGTTCATTATTATATAGCATTTCTGCAGTATCGCCATCTACCACACGTAATACTTTTCCATTTAAGGCATATATTTGATCTTCGTTTTCTTGAATTTCATTTACATGCCGTAGAGAGGGCTCACAAGCAATAATTAATACTCCGACGGTGTAAAGGATTATTTTTTTTAACGGGAAGAAAACTGAAGAAATTTTATATTTCATAGACATATATTACTATAAGTATCAACAAAGAAAAGTATAATTACTGAATTTAAGATTTGATATCTCAAACCTTCTCTTTTATTCCTTCAGTTATATAAATTTATTTAAGGATTACTCTAAAAATTCATTAATTACTTTATTTAAATTTGAAGGAAGGTCTGCATTATACAATTTAAACTTTTTCACACCTAGGTTTGTTAACCATTCACTCCAGTATTTTTTTATTACATCATTCTCAAAATTATTTTTAGGATCTGGATTTATACCTAATACTAAAACTTCTAAGTTATTTAAATTTTGTGGTGTGGTTATAAAACCATATCCTTCTTCTTTAAATTTATTTTCCCAATTTAAATTTGTAAGTTTTTCTTTTCTAATAAATTGTGGAGTAAGGTAACTTGTTTTATTTTGTTCTCTTCTCTGATTATTTTGGTGATAAATATAACCATCAGTAAGTAAGACAAGAACATTTCTATAATCATTATCTAAACAATAATCTTCTATATTATTTTTAAAAAACCCCCAGGTGTCGGAGCCAACATATTGATTATCTTCAATGGCAAGCTCATAAATTCTTTTAGGTAATTTGCTGTAATTTTGACTGAGATTTTCTAAAGCTTCTTTGGTTACATTACCTTTATTAAAATGAAATTTAAGTTGGTTAGAAATAGAGTTAATTTCAGCGTTGGCAGGTTCGGGAGCAAAGTAAAGTTGAATCTTATCATCAATCTGAATAACTTTCTTATTCATAAGTTGATTTTTAAAGACATCTGCCAGTATTTTAATATAAGCGATATCTCGTTGATAATATTCCATAGTGGGGTTTGAATATTTCTCCGGATTTATTCGATCTGATAAGTCTAAAAGAATACTAAGATTAAGATTTTGACTTGTCTTTTTCTTTGTTTTGGTAGGATTAAAATCTGTAATCTTTTTTGAAGTATTTTCTTGTTTAGGGTCACTTTTACAACTTATAATCAAGCATGCTAAAAAGATAAAAATATATGGTTTCATAAATTAATTTTTTGAATAGATTAGTTGTTGGATGTCATTATCAACAAGTTTTAAATCCTTTAAATGTTGTTGAGTAGTTTGGTCACAAGACTCTAAGAGTTCTATTTTTTGTTTTGTAGGGAGAGCAATTTCAGTATTGATAGCTTGAAACCAACCTTCTTTATACTGGTTGTGGTACAATAAATATTCTTTTATTGGAAATATGAAACCATTAATCTTAGATTGAACTTCTTCAATTTTTCCTTTAACCTCGGAAATAAGTCCTTTAAAATCTGAAATTTTATCATTGAGTTCAATTTTAACCTGCCTAAGGTTTTTGATTTCTTCTTTCTTATTTTGTATAAACAAATTAATTTTATCTAGATTCTCATACTCCTTCATAATATAATCAAAGACGAGCCCCCATATAATATACACTACAAAGCCTGCAAAAATAATCATCCAGAATTGGGCCTCTTGTAAAGCAATGCTGAGGTCAAAATCAGGAGAATTGAGTGTTTTATTAAAATCATAAATTTTTTGTTCAATTGAATAAGCTAAAAGAGCATCAAAAGCAAAGGTTATAAGTAGAAGAGCTACTAATTTTAAAGAGTTTAACCAACCTTTTCCTTTTTGCATCATATGAATAACATAACCTAAGCCCATGAATACGAATGGAATTGTGGTAACAAGAATGCCCTCTAATAAGCTATCGTTAAAAGCATTATTAAATGCGTCTTTATCGAAAATTGCGGCTACTAATGCATCTACTTCAAACTCTTTGAAAAATGCAGAATAAGAAGCTGAAACATAGAAAACTAACAAGTATAAGGTAATAGGGATTAAAACTAGTATTCCAATATAAAATTGAGCTTTTGGACGTTTATCTGCTTCAACGCCATATTTTGTAGGATTATTTTTTACATCAATGATTTCTTTTTGATGTTGCTCTACCTGTTGTTTATTTTCTACTGCTTGTTCTTCAAAGATAGATAGACCCGTTTCAAACTTTTTTAATTCGGTTTTTAAACGTTCTTGTTCTTCTTTATAAGGTTGTTTTAGTTTTTGTTGCTCTACTTCTTGTCGACGGCATTGATCTTCAAAACTGGCAAATAAATTTTGTAAGCAAGCTTGAAGAACAATAGGTTTACCAGAGGCTTTGGTAGAGGCAGCAAAACCACTTTGATAATATGTAATTCTAATTTGTTCAAGATCTTCTAAAGTATCTATAGTTTCATTATCTTCAGAAATCTGTTTGGTTTTAAATAGCTTTTTAAGGTCCATAGGTTAACTATTTAGAGTTTTAATAATATCTTCTTTACTTATTCCTTTTTTTATACAATCTAAGAGGTACTCACATAGCTGTTCTACATTTTCTTCTAAAAACTCAAATTTCTTACAGTATTTAATCAATGTGTTTTTTTCGTCCTCCGTGATGATTCCATCAACTAGAATCATATAAGCTAAATCATATAAATACTCTATACGAGTGTTGATATCTTTAGGGATAGTAGAAGTGTGATCTACAGGATTTAACAATAAACGGTCTAGTTCTTCTTTAGGTACGTTTCGATCTTCCGCAAATTTATATAAGGTTTTAAGCTCCAAGATATCAAATTTATCATCGGTAAGGGCCATTTGATATAGCCGTAAAAAGTGACTTTTTAATTCGGTAGAAATAGTTGATTTCATTATATATTAGTTGTTATATTGAATTATTAGAAGAGATATATGTAACCTGAAGTAGCCTTTCTCTTTATTAAAGTAACCCACTTTATTTATACAAGTTAGGAAAGGCTGTTTTTATACAGGTCTTTTTGAATTCTATACCTAATTTTTTTACCAAGTTTATTTTTCTTAAATGCAAAATTTAGATTCTTGATTTTTAAGAAGTATGGCAGGGTAGGCAGCAGTAATAACAACCGTTAGTTTGATTGTAGTATTCTTTAGATTTTTGTACAGCACTATCACAATTACTGTATTTTCCCAAAAGAATTAAATTTTTATCATTGGGTAATTGGCTACACGATTCGATATGTACTTCGTGATCTCCGTTTGTTTGTGCATTTTTATTTACATAATAAGTTTTCATAAGAAATGGTTTTAGAATGAGGTGGAAAATTAAATGTTTTGATAATGAGTTAATTACGGTTAACCGTAATTAACTCATTTATTTAAGCCCATTTATTCTAGGCTAGTACCATCTGTGAAGATTATTTTTTCAGGAGTCCATACGATGATAAGATCATCTAAGTCTTTAGATTTAAGTATATTATCTTCATCTTTAAATTGATTATAATCAGTGGTGTAAGTTCCTTTGTAAGTTTCACCAGCAGGAATAGGATCATCTATAGTTAAACTAATGGATTTAATTTCTTTTTCAAAAAGATTTTGAATAGATAATGTACCTGTAAAAGCTCTTATATCCTGAGCTGCTTTATTTTCAAAAGCAAGACTATAGGTTAAATACTCTTCATAATTATATTTTTCGTAACCTTTATCGTACATAGCTAAGGTAAGTGCTGTATTTAAGCGTTGTCGTTTTTCCTCTTCTTCTTTTTTAGTTTTTTCAGCTAAAATTTCTTCTTCTTTTTTATAGTCTTTAGCTTCCTCTAAAATTTCTCCATACGTTTTTCCTTTTAAGTCGATATCTTTAAATTTTGCACGAATCATCCAACCTGCTAACATTTGAGTATCCTCCTCACTTAAACCTGATTCTTTTAGTGCTTTCGCGTCTTCTTCGAGCATATCTTCGTTGTATTCTCTATCTAAAGGACCAGAGCAAGAAACGATAAGGCTAATAACGAAGAGTAGTAAAATTTTTTTCATGAGCTTCTAATATTTAATGAATATTTGTTTTTGTAAAAATTTAAAATATTAGGAAGTAATCCTTACGGAATACCGTAATGTGTTGAATTTGAGTAGAGAGAAGCGATCTTTGATGAGAAATAAAAATAGCTCTATGATCAATTTTGACAAGATAGTAGAGGAGAGGTAGAAATCTATGTTTAAATTTTTAGCAATAGATATATGAGATTCATCATAAAACTATTTTAGGCCAATACAACATTGATTTTTGAATGGCTGTTTGTAACTCTATTCAGCATAATACTGTCGAGGTTATAAATTTAAATATGGTTTCCCGTAAACAGCAATCAATTAGTTTAGTTAGTATTGAAGTTGTGTAGCAATACCTGTAAGATCTTTCTTATTTATTAAAAACCATTTAAGTATAGTATGATATCAACAGTTTTAGGACTAAGTCAAATAAATAAACCCTAAGTTTTATGAAGAAAAAATTAAATAAAAAAAAGAAAACACTTGAAGATTTAAAAAAGTTTTTACTTGAAAATGATATCCCTAAGCTAAGAGGAAAACCACAAACTTTTTTTGGGATAGCTAAGCAACCGCATTATGAAGATGTTCTTACTAATTGGTATGCTTTTTTCTTAGATGAAAATGAAGAACATAATTTACATGATCTTTTTATACAATCACTTTTAGAACTTATTCAAGAGAAAATTGGGAATATAGGATCAAACACACAACAAAAAAAAGAACTAAGATTTGATACGGGTTTTACTTGTCTTACTCAAAAAACTACACTTAAGAACGGCAGAATAGATTTAGTAATAGAGTCTACCGATGCAGCCATTATTATTGAAAACAAGGTATATCATTTCTTAGCAAATGATTTGGAAGATTATTGGAGCTCAACCCAAAAGCAAAGTAAAAATAAAATAGGAATCGTCTTAACTTTACAACCCAAACCATACATAGATCATGCTCACTTTATTAACCTTACTCACGTAGAGTTACTTACTAAAATCTATAATAATATAGGAAGTTATCTGGTAGAGGCAACACCTAAATATATAACTTTTTTAAATGATTTTCATCAAAATATTATCAACTTAAGCGCACCTGTAATGAACCCAAAAAACTTAAATTTTTATTATCAATTTCAACAAGAAATTAATGAATTAGTCACTTATAAAAATAAGGTTAGAGAATATATTGAAGAAGAAATCAAGAAAAGCTTTTCTATCTTAACAGAAAAAGAAAAATTAAATGTAAAACTCAATGAGTCTAAAGGAAATTTAGGAAAGCGGATTACCTATTTTGAACATAAAGAAAATAAAGACCTTATGTTTACCATAAGTTACCATGGCTTACTAGAAGAAGAGCATTTTATCAGGTTAATTGTAGAGCTTAAAGGAAAAGCTTTAAAAAATAAAGAGGTCTACGGGAAAATTAAATTTAACGATCAAGAAAAGGAACTCATTAGTGATAGTTTTTATACCTCTACAAATAAAGCTTACGCGCATTTCGCAATTAAAACCTATCATTTACAAGAATCTGAAATAGAAAATTTAGGAAAGTATATTGCAGAAAAATTAGAAGAGAAAGGTTTTATTTCTATCTTCAAAAAATTAGAAGCAGAGCTAGTAACCGCTTAATCTCACTACTTTTTTCTATTTTTACAACAGCCTATATAAAACATATATACAATACATGAATTTAAAACTAGATACGCTCGAATCCTGGTTATGGGAGTCGGCTAATATATTACGTGGATCCATAGATTCGTCGGACTTTAAAAATTACATTTTTGGTCTTTTATTTTTAAAAAGAACCAACGATACTTTTGAAGAAGAAGTAGAGCAATTAATGGAAGAGGATGGTAGTAGCCGTGAAGATGCAGAAGATGATGCTTATTTTGCCTTACCTCCAGAGGCACGTTGGGAGTATCTAAAAACAGTAACTGAAAATATAGGGATAGAGCTAGACAAAGCCTTTGCTGCCATTGAGCGTGAAAACACCTCTTTAGAAGGCGTGTTAACCACTACTAAGTTTGGTGATAAAGACAAACTATCAGACGATGTCATTAAACGTTTACTTAGCCATTTTAATCAATACTCGTTGCGTAATGCAGATTTAGCATCGCCGCATATTCTGGGAGATGCTTATGAGTATCTTATTAAACAATTTGCAGATGATGCAGGTAAAAAAGGAGGCGAATTTTATACCCCTCGTGGTGTGGTGCAGCTTATTGTACAACTTATAAAACCACAACCCAAGCAACGGGTTTACGACCCTACAATGGGGAGCGGTGGTATGCTTATAGAAGCTGCCAATTATATTGCTCAATTACCCGAAGGTAAAGTAGGTAAAAACATAAATGTTTCGCTTTATGGTCAAGAAAAAAACCTAAGCACTTGGGCAATAGGTAAACTAAATATGTTACTACATAATTTTACCGATGCTAGTTTAGAAAAAGGCGATACCTTGGTAACTCCCAAACATATAGAGAATAACGATTTAATGTTATTTGATAGGGTAATTGCTAACCCTCCATTTTCTCAAGGTGAATGGTGGACTCCTGCCGAAACCAATGTAGAAGTAAAACTAGATAAAGACGGTAAAGAGAAAAAAGTAACTCCAAAATATAACACGCAGGTAACAGATCCTTACGGGCGTTTTCAATATGGTACCCCTCCAAGAGGGTATGCAGATTTAGCTTTTTTACAACATATGATTGCCGTTTTAAAACAAGACGGTAAAGCAGGTGTGGTTTTACCACACGGTACACTGTTTAGAGGCTCTAGCGAGGGTAAAATACGTAAAGCTTTTTTACAGGCAGATTTGGTAGAAGGTATTGTAGGTTTACCATCTAAGTTGTTTTATAATACAGGTATTCCTGCTTCTATCTGGATTATTAATAAAAATAAAACCGAAGCGCAAAAAAATAAGGTAGCCATTATAGATGCTAGCCAAGCTTTTAAAGATGGGAAAAACCAAAATAGTTTAGAAGAAGAGCACGTGGCTAATATTGTAAATGCCTATCACGCTTACGCGGAAGTAGATAAATATATGCGAGTGGTAGATTTAGCTGAAATTGCAGAAAACGATTATAACCTTAACATCTCTCGTTATATAGATACCACAGAGCCAGAACCAGAAGTAGATATTGCTGCGGTAAAACAAATGATAGCCGACTTAGAACAGCAAGAAGCTGAAATTGACCAAAAATTAAGTGAATTTTTAAAGGAATTGGGGATATGAAGGATAAGTGGAGAAGAACTACAATAGGTTTAATACCTTCTGAATGGGATATACAAAAAATTGAAGAGTATTGCCATATTTTAAACAATCAGCGAAAACCTCTAAGCTCATCAATCCGCTTTAAAATGAAAGGAAAGTATCCTTACTGTGGTGCTAACGGAATTGTTGATTACATTAATGATTATAAATTTGATGGTACTTATGTGCTATTAGCAGAAGACGGTGGTAATTTTCACGATTATAGAATAAAACCAATTACCTATATGATGAAAGGTAAGTTTTGGGTAAATAATCACGCACATATTTTGCAGGCAAAAAATGGTAATCACTATTTTCTCCATTATAACCTAGTGCATCGAGATATAACAAAATATATAATTGGTTCAACAAGAACCAAATTAAACAAATCGGCTTTAGAAAGTATAGAATTGCCAATCCCACCATTACCAGAACAACAAAAAATAGCTGATATTTTAAGTACGGTAGATAAGAAAATAGCGGTGATTGACCAGCAAATTACGGCTAGCGAAGAGTTGAAAAAAGGTTTAATGCAACGTCTGCTCACCAAAGGCATTGGACATACCGAGTTTAAAGATTCCCCCCTTGGTAAAATCCCTAAAAGTTGGGAGGTGAAGAATTTAGGTGTTTTATTGGATAGGATTAAAGGCGGTGGTACTCCAAGTAAAGAAAATTCAGAATATTGGAAACCCGAAATCCCTTGGATTACTGTAAAAGATTTGAAAAATTCAATTATTGATGATTCTATTGACTATATCTCAAAAGCAGGCTTAAATAATAGTGCAGCAAATTTAATACCTGCTTGGACACTGATTATTTCAACAAGAATGGCTGTAGGGAAAGCTGTCTTTGTTACCAAAGATGTGACAATTAATCAGGATTTAAAAGCACTGTTTTTAAAAGACAATCTTAATAAATTTTTCTTGTTTCATTGGTTCAATTGTAATTCTGAAAAGATTCTAAATTTAGCATCTGGAAGTACTGTAAAAGGTATTCGATTAGAAGTATTAAAAGACTTAAAAGTGGCTTTGCCTCCAATTTCAGAACAAAAAGATATTGCGGAAATTCTTAGTAAAGTTGACGATAAACTTCAAACCCAAAAAGATAAAAAACAAGCGTATCAACAACTTAAAAAAGGTTTGATGCAGCAATTGCTTACGGGTAAAATTAGGGTAAACCAATTGTTAGAAGCTTAAATAGTTATGGAAGAAAACAGTCATTTCGATAAAAAATCCTTAAAACTTATACAAGGCAAGACTGCCAACTGGCAGGAACTTGCCAAAGATTGTGTTTGCTTTGCCAATGGCGTGGGTGGTGAAATACATATTGGGATAGAAGATGATAAAAAACTTCCAGAAGCTTCACAAAAGATCACCTCTTCTTTAGTAGATAAAATAAATAAAAAAATACCGCAGCTTACTTTAAATGTGGGGATTATTCCTACCATAGCAACAGCAGAAAACGGGGGAGAGTTTATTAATTTAAAAGTATTACAAAGTAAACAGACCATAGCTTGCACTTCTAACGGTAAATATTATATGCGTGTAGCAGATGAATGCAGACCATTAATGCCAGAAGATATGTCTAGGGTTGCTGCAGACAAACAAGCCTTTATTTGGGAAGAAAAAGTAGTGCGTAAAGTAAAGTTAGCAGCTGCAGATTATCAAAAAAGAGATACTTTATTATCAGATATTATAAATTCAGAACGGGTAAGTGGTTTTGTAAAAGAAATGTCTAGGGAGGAGCTACTAGAATATTATTTATTAACCGCAGAAGAGTATTTAACCAACTTAGGTGTTTTATGGTTTGGTAGCAGAAAAGACAGAGCCTTACTTCATTATGCACCTACCATTCAGTTTATTAAATATGATGAAACAGGTAATAAAATAAATAAATTACTTTGGGACGATTTTACAAAAAACCCAAAAGAATTATTAAATGAAATTATAGCTCTACCAGATTGGAAAGAGTCTGTTGAAATTTCAGATGGTATTTTTAGAAAAACAATCCCTAATTATGATATTGAAGTAATACGGGAGATTATCGCCAATGCGCTAGTGCATAAAGTTTATACCATGCGTGGTGATATTTTTATCAATTTATATCACGATAGATTAGAGGTGCATTCCCCGGGAAGATTACCTTTAGGGGTAACGCCTTCTAATATTATATCTAAATCTGTACAGCGTAATCAACATTTATCTAAAATATTTCACGATTTAAAACTGATCGAGAAAGAAGGTAGCGGTTATGATAAGGTTTTTGAAATACAGTTGTTTAACGGTAAACCAGAACCTGTTGTAGAAGAATGGGATGATAGAGTAATTGTTACTTTAAAAAAACAAATTATAAGTAAAGAGGTAGTTAGGCTAATGTCTAACGTAAATGATGAATTCAATTTAAACCAAAAAGAAATTATTACGTTAGGCTTAATTGCACAAAGTGGTGTTTTATCTGCAATTAACCTGTCTAGTAAACTCTCGTTAAGAAATAAAGATTCTATTAAATATTGGTTGGGGAACTTACTTAAAAATGATATTGTATTAAGTAAGGGTAAAACAAAAGCTACCGAGTACTATGTAAACCCAAAGTTATTAAAGAGTGTCGATTTTAAAGGAAAAACAGATTTAAAAAAGATTGAACCACACCGTTTAGAACATTTAATTTTAGAAGATTTAAAGATATATGCTCCAGCTGCTAAGGCCGATATTCATACAAGAATAGGTTTAGAGATTCACGAAAAGAAATTAAAACGTTCTATAGATAAATTAATAGAAGATGAAAAAGTTATAAAAATTGGAGAAAAACGAGGTACGCAATATAAGTTATCGGACAAAAAGCAATAAATAATCCATCAATGTCCGATAAAGTGTCCGATAAAATGTCTGATAAAAAGAAGTATAGTAGTGAGTTTACCAATTATA
Source organism: Mesonia sp. K4-1 (assembly GCF_008017825.1). Lineage (NCBI taxonomy): Bacteria > Pseudomonadati > Bacteroidota > Flavobacteriia > Flavobacteriales > Flavobacteriaceae > Mesonia > Mesonia sp. K4-1. The sequence continues at coordinate 224,352 of NZ_VRLS01000057.1, read as the reverse complement.
TTTATCGAACAAAAAGTAATAAATAATCAACGAATGTTAGCGGTAATATAACCGAAAAAACAATAGCTTTCTGTGTAATAAATAGACTGTGAGGGTTTTAAGATAAAATAAGAAATAAAATTTACGATTTGATTTCTACATCTTATGCAGATTTTAGGAGAAGGAGAATCACAAAATATTTTATCGACCAAAAATCAATAAATAATCAATAATTGGTCGATAACTGTACAATAACAATAATAGAATGAGTGATACTAGCCAACCAGAATATCTATATAGTGAATTACCAGCATTACAACTTTTTGAGCGTATGGGCTATACCAGTGGTACTGCTAAAAACTTAGATACACGTCAAGACATTAGCGAGGTTATTTTTAAAGATCAATTGCTGGAAGCTATTAAACGTATCAATCCGCAGCTTGATGAGAACAATGTGCAAAAAGCATTTCACAGCATCACTTCTATTACAGGTACTTCATTAATAGAGATTAATAAAGAAATCTGGGAGCATTTACGCGGTTCTAAGTTGAGTTTAAAACAAAAAATTGCAGGAGAAGAAGTTTTTATTCCTGTTTATTTTATAGATTATGAATGTATAGACAACAATGACTTTCAGGCTATAAGTCAGTTAAAATACAAAGGTAAAACGTGGAATTCTTCTCCAGATATTACTATTTATATAAATGGGTTACCCATAGCAGTTATTGAGTGTAAATCGCCAAAAGCCCAAAACGCTTGGGAGTCTGCTTTTGGAGATCTAAAGCATTACCAAGAAAATTCAGAAAAGTTATTTCACTTTAATCAGTTATTGGTTGGTATCTGGAAAGTAGGAGGTAAGTATGGAGCTATACAAGCACCCAAACAGTTTTATTCGGTATATAAACCACATCAAGAAGAAGAGCTTAGTTTTCTAGGCGAAGAGCCTACACATCAAGATATTTTACTGCACTCTATTTTTCGTAAAGAACAGTTGCTAGATCTAATTCGTCATTTTGTAATCTTTGAAAATGAAAACGGGCAACTCATAAAAAAACTACCACGTTACCAGCAGTTACGTGCTACTAATAAAACCATTACACGTTTGCAAGAAGGTCGTGGTGGGGTGGTTTGGCATACACAAGGTTCAGGTAAATCTATAACCATGGCCTATGTAACAAGAAAATTGATGGCACCAGAATACGGTTTTGACAACCCAACGGTAATGGTCATGACCGACCGTAAAGATTTAGATAGGCAAATCACCACCACTTTTCAAAACATAGGATTTAAAAATGTTACCCAAGCATCATCGGTAGCGCATTTAAATACGTTACTATCTAATAATTATGGTAAAATTATAACCACTACATTACAAAAGTTTCAAGAAACCGATACCGAAGATAATTCAATTCAAGACCAAACTGAATTAGAAGAAAATGAAAATTTCAGAATCGAAAAAAAAGTAGATCTAGATAAAAATAAGCTTATTAAAATCACCAAAGAACTTCAGCAAGGAAGATGGGTAGAGGTAGATACAGAAGAAATAGAATTAAAACACCTTTCTGATAAAAAGAACTTATATGTATTGGTAGATGAGGCACATAGAAGTCATTATGGCTTCTTAGCAGCTTTTATGCGTTCTATACTCCCGCATGCCAAATTTGTAGCATTTACAGGAACACCTATTAGCAAGGAAGATAAAAGCACTTTAGGTGAATTTTATGGTGGGCAATATATAGATGTATACACTATTAAAGAATCGGTTGCCGATGGGGCTACCAAAGAATTATTCTATGATGAAGGCATAGCTCAACTAGATGTTAAAAAGAAAGAGCTGGATAAAGAATTTGATGAGCAGTTTAAAGACACTTCCGAAGAAAAAAAGGACGTACTAAAGAGAGCTGCTTTGCGTAAATATCAGTTATCCTACAGCAGAATGCGAGATGTAGCGAAACACATTATTACTCACTACAGAGATAAGATTTATACCGACAAGCATAAAGCGATGTTGGTTACGTCGGGACGGGAAGCAGCCATAAAATATCAAAAGATTTTTAAGGAGTTAGAAAACGAAGGTTTTCATCAATTCACATCGAAAGTGGTTATTAGTTTAGGTTCGCCAAAAACTGATGAAATCGCTAAAGAATATTATACTGCGGTAGAACATAATAAAGAAAACCCCGACAACCCTATGCCTATTTGGCTAACGGCACCCGAAGCGGTGAAAACGGTTACAGAAGATTATAAACTTCCGTTTGGTAATGAAAATGAAAAGGAAAAATCTGGTAAAAAGAAATATGATAATACTGCATTTTTAATTGTGAGTGATATGTTGCTTACGGGGTATGACGCACCTATAGCCAGTGTTTTATATTTAGATAAAGCCTTAAAAGAGCATAATTTACTACAAGCAATTGCACGAGTAAACCGTTCTAAGAAAGGAAAAGATGCGGGGTATATTGTAGATTATTGTGGTATCTCGTCTTACCTCATTCAAGCAATGGAAATTTTTAGTGGTGATTTAAGACCAGATGATATTTTAAAAAATTTGGCAGAAGAGTTACCACGTTTAGCATTAAATCATACAAAATTAGTCTCATTTTTTAAACCTATGGAAATTGATCGTCTATATGAACGTGAAAGATATATAGATGCAGCGATACGCTTTATAGAACCATTAGATAAGCGAGACGAGTTTAAAGTATTGCTTAAAGAATTTAATAAATCTATACACATTGTTTTGCCTAATATTAAAGCAATGAAATATGAAAAAGATTTTAAGTTATATAATGAAATAAAACTCCAAGCTAGAAATTTTTATCCTGATGATGAAGATTTAAAAGTAAGTAGAGAGGAGAGTACAATGTTGCAAAATATGATAGATAGGCACTTGCAATCTAAAGGGATAGAAAACTTATTAGAAGAACCTATTTCTATAATTGATAAGGAAAGGTTTAAAGAAGAAATGATGAACGCTTCTCCATCTACTAAAGAATTAAAAATGCGTAACAACCTAAAGCATACTATTAAAGTTGGTTTAGATAAAAATCCAGATTTTTTTAAACCCTTAGCACAACGTTTAGAAGAGCTTTTAAAGCAGAAAAAAGAACAGAGAATTACAGAAACACAGTTGTTATTAGCTTATGCTGGCTTGGGTGAAGAAATAGCAGTAGAAGACAAAGAAAGTAATGAAAAAGGTTTTGTCACTAACCAAAAGAAAGCAGTTTATAATTCAATGAAAATTATTTTTGAAGAAGGTGCTGAAGATGCTACCCATACTTTATATGATTTAATAGCAGGTGAGTTGAGTATTGTAGGTTGGGTAGATAAAACTAGAGTTCAAAAAGACATAGAGAACAAGATTAAACGTTTCTTACGTAGCAAACTTACTAATATAGAAGCTAAGCTAAAGGCAAAGGATATGCTAGAAATTTTAAAGAAGAATAAAGATGCCTAGTGTAGCTTACGGAAATAGGACTATAGCTTATTCTATTAAGGAAACTAATGGTTTAAAGTCTCATTACATTACAGTAGAGCGTAATAGTGGGGTTGTGCTAAAAGGTGAACGGGTTACAGAAGAAAAAGCACAGCAGCTCATTCTAAAAAAAGCCAAATGGATTTTAGATAAGTTAGACTTGGTTAAAACCATTGAAGATGAGGAAATTGTTACAGGTTCACGAATTCAATATTTAGGGAGAAAATACTACGTACAACTTTTTAAGAACAGTAAAGTATCTTCTGTTATAATTGAATTTACGGAGTCTAAGTTTAAAATTACTGTTCCAGAAAATTATAAGCAATTAGATATAAGTGAAGCATTAAACAGTTTTTTTAAAAGAAAGGCAGAGGAAAAGTTAAGCCCGCGAGTAAAAAAATGGTCTAAAGAAACTGGGTTGAGTTTTAATGAATTGAAATTTAGAAAATTAGAAAAAACTTGGGGCAGTTGTACACCTAGTAATACAATTATTATTAATGTGGATGCGGTCAAACTATCTTGGTCATTAATTGATTACTTAATTGTTCATGAACTCACCCATACTAAAGTCAAAAACCATTCTAAAGAATTTTGGGCAGAGCTTTCAAAACATCTTCCCAATTGGAAAAACCTTGATGAACGTATGTTAGGAATGAAACTTTAACAATTTAACGGTATAAATAGATATATCATAGTTCACTAAATTATGGTGTGCCCAAGCTAGCTAGAAACTACTATTTCTATTTATTTCCTAATTAAGATTTAATATTCAATTTTCGTACAAAAAAATTACAATGGTTTCTCTGGCCAAAAATCTTTTGGCGAGCAGTCTAAAGCTTTTGCAATAAGATTTAAATGAATAACGTTATATTTAGACTTCTTGGAAGGAGCTTCAATTTGAGATATAAAACTTATATTTTTTCCAATAGCCAATGAGAGGGCTTCTTGTTTGATGCCTTTACTTTCTCTAATTTCTCGGACTTTTGAAATAATATATTTTTCTATTTCTTCTAAGGATTCATGCATATGCCAAATTGAAATAAAAAAGCTATGTAATATTATGTTCTATAGTACATATTTAAATAAATTTCACTATATTTGAATCATAATATTATATTTGCGATACTTCTTTAAGTAAAAACATTAGAAGCTTTCGCTTTGAATCTCGACTTGAAAACTGGTAATTTTTGGACAACGAGATGATAAGCAGATTGGCTTGCGACCCGGGCGCAACCTCTCTTATCGTTGTCAGGTATACCAGTACCTCAAGTCGGTAAATTGAGGTCTGCGCCTTTTTTGTATTTCGCTTTTCTCTTCTACATTTTCAAAGCATTTCCTTCTTCCTTTTTTAAGAGTACCGCTATGGTTTAGGGTTGGACTTAATAATTTGTATGCCTATGAAATAAAAAAAAATAATAATAAGATTTCTTGATAACGCTCGAAATGACAAGAGAATTGGATTTTGAATTGGAAGATTTCTCGACTCCGCTCGAAATGACAAGGAGGAGAAAATTAAAGAGGGTGAGATGCTGAGTCAAGCTCAGCATGACGTTTGTAGGGAAAAATACGACCTCTTTTTAATTCTGTAGCAATTGCAGAGAATTTAGCAGCGATGGCTGTGGAGCAAGGGACTAGTGAAACGGTTTCCCTTGCGCAGGATAAGAAATTCTCGTAGCAATTCAAGGAAATAAAAATCAGTCTAGACTTTTTTGGTTCTTTTTTGGGCAATGCAAAAAAGAAGAGAACAATCAATGAATGAATGCTTATGAAATAAAACGAATTAATAATAAGATTTCTCGACTCGGCTCGAAATGATAAAGACGAGAAAATTAAACATGATGAGATGCTTAACAGGATGAGATGCTGAAACGAGTTCAGCATGACGTCGAATAGGATGAGCTGCTGAATTTAATTTTAAGCATTCAAGTATAATTTGAGATGGCCTATCGAAAATTGCTCGTAAAACCAGCCTGTGCGTCTGGCAGGTTTGAAGTGAAAAGGGCGTAAAATTTAAAGCTGTTTGAACGAAGTGAGTTCTTAAAATTTAGACCTCGAACGATAAATTTAGAGTAAGATTCGTCAGCCTAGATTTTTGCTTCTTTTCAGCGATGGAAAAGAAGAGAACAATCAATCAATAAATGAATGCTTATGAAATAAAACGAATCATGAGATTTCTCGACTCGAAATGACAAAGAGGAGAAGATTAAAGAGGATGAGATGCTTAACAGGATGAGATGCTGAAACAAGCCCGCCTAAATGAATTATTTAATTCGGGCAGGTTCAGCATGACGTTCGTGCAAGTTTAACATGACAGTAAACGTTGAAAGCTAAGAATTGAATAGAATTATCTGGGATGCTGAATTTACTTCTAAATATTCAAGTATATTTTGATGTGGCATATCGAAAGTATTCTGTGAAATTTGAAAATCGATGGTTGTAAAATTTTAGGCTGTTTGACCGCAGGGAGTTCCTAAAATTTAGACCTCGGTTGATAAATTTAAGAATAGTTTCGTCAGCCTAGACTCCTGCCCGTACCGGTCGGGCGGGTTTGTTTCTTTTGGGCAATGCAAAAGAAAAGAGTATCAATGAGGCTAGACCTTCCTATCCGTCAGGCGGGTTTGTTTAGCTCACCCATTACTATTTTAAGGGAGTTCGTGCATCTTCTATCGAAGAGGTCTTTTTCCGGCGATGGGAAAAAGTAAAGGATATAAACTAAATGCCTATGAATTAAAAAAAATCATGAGATTTCTCGACTCCGCTTGAAATGACAAAGACGAGAAAATTAAAGAGGATGAGATGCTGAGTCAGGCTCAGCATGACGATAAACTGGATGAGATGCTGAAACGAGTTCAGCATGACGTACGTACAGGTTCAGCATGACAGCAAACGTTGAAAGCTAATAGCTAAAGGCTAGAAGCTAAAAACTAAAAATTAAAACAAAAAAGCCCCCTCCCAACTTTGGACGGTCAAGGAGAAGGCGATTATTAACTAAATCGAATTAACTAATAACACAACAAATCTATGAAATTTTCTTACAGGCAGCACCTGTTAAGGATAACTCTTTTATTGATAGGAGTTATTCCCTTAAGCGGGTTCTGCCAACAAATCATCGAGGGACAGGTTACCGGTCCCCAAGATCTCCCTATCCCAGGGGTGAACATTCAAGTCCAAGGTACTAACCGAGGAACCACCTCTAATTTTGAAGGGGAGTACCAATTGGTGGCTAGTCCGCAAGACACCTTGGTCTATACCTATATGGGCTATGTCTCCCAAAAAGTAGCAGTGGGAGAGCAGACGCAAATTAATATACAGCTAAAAGAAAACGAGAACTCACTGGGCGATCTGGTGATCAATGCGGGTTATTACACCACTACCGAGAGGGAACGCACAGGTAATATCGCCAAGGTCACAGCCAAAGAGATAGAATTGCAGCCCGTGGTAAGTCCGTTACAAGCCCTACAAGGAAGAATGGCAGGGGTGGAGATCAGTACGGGAACTGATACTCCGGGGGCAGCGCCCACTATTCGAATTCGCGGACAAAATAGTCTGCGCAGTGAAGGGAATTACCCCTTATATATCATTGATGGGGTTCCTATCAACTCCACTCCTGTAGAGAGTAAGACTAGTCTGAGTTTTTCTGGAATAGACCCCCTGAGTACAATGAACCTGAGTAATATAGAAAGTATTGAGGTGCTTAAAGATGCGGATGCTACGGCGATTTACGGCTCTCGAGGAGCCAATGGGGTGATTTTGATTAGCACTAAAAAGGGGAAGAGGCAAAAAGGGATTCAAGCCAGAATTTATAAAGGAGTATCGACCGTTGCCAATAAACTAGATCTATTAAATACCCAACAATACCTTGAAATACGACAACAAGCTTTTGTAAATGATGGGGTAGAACCCGATGAATATAATGCCTACGACTTGTTGCTTTGGGATCAAAATCGAGAAACCGATTGGCAGGAAGAGTTTTTGGGAGGTACGGCCGATATTACCGATGTGAATATTTCCGCTCAAGGCGGAAGTGACCAGACGCATTTTAGATTAAATGGAGCATTTCACCAACAAGGGACAATTTACCCGGTAGATTTACAATACCAAAAATTTACGGGTGGGGCACACCTAGACCATCGATCTAAAGATGAAAAATTTCAACTGGGGCTGGCACTCAACTATGGAGTAGATCAAAATGAACTGATGGGCAATGGAACCGATTTTAAGGCCAATGCTTTTTTATTACCACCTAATGCGCCCGAACTTTATAACGAAGATAATAGCCTAAATTGGGAGACTTGGGGAGAAGCAGGGCTTGAACACCCTTTAGCTGGACTTTATAATAAGGCGGAAATAAAATCTCACAATCTAGTGACCAGCCTTAACCTGTCTTATGAAATTATCCCAGGCCTAGCCTTGAAAACCAATGTGGGTTTTACCCATTTTAATAGTGATGAAGTGGTAAAAATGCCCAAGCGTTCTTATAATCCATCTTCTATACCGCTGCACCGCTCTTTAAATACCCAAAGTCAGCGTCAGTCTTGGATCATAGAACCCCAACTTAATTATCAACACCAATGGGGAAAGTTAAGTCTTCATGCGCTACTGGGGAGTACGCTTCAAGAAAATCAGTACGATACCTTTATTGTACAAGGGGAAAATTATGTAGCAGAAGCTTTGATTGGAAATCTTGGAGCCGCAGAAAGTTTGCTCCACGCACAAGCCAGAAACACCCAATACCGTTACCAAGCAGCATTTGCCAGACTCGGAATCAACTGGGATAAAAAATACTACCTGAACCTTACTGGGAGAAGGGATGGTTCTTCTCGTTTTGCCCAAGGGAATCGCTTTGCTAATTTCGGAGCTATTGGAGCGGGATGGATTTTTACCGATGAGGCATTTTTTAAACAGCACCTCGCATGGTTATCTTTCGGGAAACTGCGTGGGAGTTATGGAACTACGGGGAGCGATCAGATTCCAGATTATGGATATTTAGATGCTTATGAAGCTACCCCTGGTCCGGGTGGACTTTACCCCACGGCTTTGGCTAACCCTGCTTATTCTTGGGAGGTCAATAAAAAAGCAGAGGTGGGGATGCAGTTAGGGTTCTTAAATGATAGAATCCATTTGGGGGTGAGCGCCTACCGCAACCGTTCTTCCAATCAATTGGTAGCTTATCCATTACCAGCCACTACAGGATTTAATAACGTACAAGCCAACTTACCGGCGACTGTAGAAAATAGGGGGTGGGAAGTAGAATTTTCTAGCGATAATATCCGTAAAGGAAACTTTCGTTGGCAGACATCCTTGAACATGAGCTTCCCAAAAAATGAACTGATCAGTTACCCTGGTCTAGAGCAATCTCCTTATGCCCATACCTACCGAGAGGGACATCCATTAAATATAGCACTCTTGTATGAATATGAGGGTATAGATCCAGAAACGGGGTATTATCAAGTCATAGATCAAAATGGGGATGGTGTCTATGATCAAGAGGATAAGGTGGTGATTCAAGACCGCACCCGGGAGTATTTTGGGGGCATTCAAAATAGCCTCAGCTATAAAGGAATTTCCTTGCAATTTTTATTTGAGTTTGTCAAACAGGAAGGGAGCTTTGCGGATATCTTTAATGCTGGTTTTCCGCAAGCCCTCACAGCAGAAGTCGATCAAAATTCTAGTGCGTATCAACAGGTATCACAAACCTACGAAGCTTCACAGGCTTATTCTCGGGCGGTGCAATCTGATCTTACGATAGAGAACGCCTCTTTTATCCGTTTAAAAACCTTGAATTTAAGTTATGAATTTCCCCTAAGCTGGATAGAGGAGCTGAGTTTAAGTCAGGCTAAATTCTTTCTAACAGGACAAAATTTATGGACGCTGACCGATTATAAAGGCATGGATCCTGATTCTCCCGTGGGCGGAACAGATTTTTCTAGCCTGCGTACCCTTACCGCAGGGGTGCAACTTAACTTTTAAACACATACCGATGAAAAATAATACATACCTTATCCTAATGAGCACCCTACTTATAGGGATGCTACTTACTTCTTGCCAAGAATGGCTAGATATTGAAGAACCCGATTATAAACTGGTGAGCAGTAAAGTGTTCGACACCGAAGAAACTGCAGAAGCCGCCATGCAAGGGATTTACAATCAACTCTACCAAGCTAGTTTTAGTGCAGGTTGGTTGGGGAGTACCACCGTATTGGCAGGATTATCGGCAGATAATTTAGAGCTGATCAATACCAATACCTTCGACCTATTAGGTTTTCAAAATCACCAGTTGCATCCCGAGAACTCTTATAATGAAGGTTTGTGGGGAAGCGCCTATAATATGATCTATATGGTCAATTCTCTATTGGAAGGACTAGAGGTCTCCACCAAAGTATCGCCAGAAACAGCACAGCGATTGGAAGGAGAAGCTCGTTTTGTTCGTGCTTTTACCTATTTCTATTTGGTGAATTTGTACGGAGAAGTGCCCTTAGTATTAGGAACCGATTACCAAGAAAATGCTGTAGAACCTAGAAGTTCTAAACAAGCGATTTATGAAAACATCTTAGCGGATTTAGGAATTGCGGCCAATGCGCTGGGAAATAGCTACTCCTCGGGAGAGCGTACACAAATCAATGCCTATACCGCAAAAGCTTTATTGGCGAGGGTACACCTTTATTTAGAGAATTGGGAATTAGCCGAAATTTACAGCAGTGAAGTGATCGCCGCCAGCGGAACTTACAGTTTGCCTACCGATTTAAATGAGGTGTTCCTAGCCAACAGTCCGGAGGCCATTTGGCAGCTTTCCCCTATAGGAAACGGAACAGGTTTAACACACACCAATGAAGGTTCGGTATTCATCATTAATCCCTATATCCCTTCTTTTTCCTATGTAAAACTAACAGCAGATTTGGTGAATTATTTAGACGAGGAAGATCAACGCAAAATAGATTGGATAGGCTATCACGAAGGACTTGATGTATATCACGCGTACAAATACAAAATCCATAATGCTACAGGAGAAGCTACCGAGTATTCTATGATCTTAAGATTAGCCGAACAGTATTTGATACGGGCAGAGGCTCGTGCTCAACAGAATGATCTTTCAGGGGCTATCGCAGATCTAGATCATATTAAACAACGAGCGGGGTTAGAACTATTGTCAGAAAACAACCCAGGAATAAGTCAGTCTGCCTTATTAGAGGAAGTGGTAAAAGAACGTCGCAAAGAACTTTTTACCGAATGGGGCCACCGTTGGTTGGATGTGAAGCGATGGGATACCACCGATCAGGTATTTGCTCCTTATAGCCCTGACTGGGAAAGTACCGATGTACTATACCCCCTTCCTGCTACGGAATTATTAAGTAACCCCCAGCTCATACAAAACGCAGGCTATTAATTTGAAGCTATGAACAAACAATTTTGTAGAATAATAATAGGCTTGGGGGTGTATATGATGGTATTTTTAAGCTATGGTCAATCTGCCCAACACTCAAGACCATCGACAGATGTAGTGGAAGGACAACTCAACAACGGATTAAAGTACTACTTCAAACACCTCCCTAATGCGGGGAATAAGATACATATGCGTCTTTTGGTCAAAGCAGGAGTAGAGCAAGAACAGGAAGGACAAGTAGAATTAGCACACCTCTTAGAGCATGTAGCATTTGGTCCCAGTCCTCATTTTCCTAAGGGAATAATGCATCCCGAAAGTATGCGCAGTTTAGGGATGGTAAGGGGTGATATCAATGGAGGCACAGGGATGAAGAGTACGAGTTATTACCTGCGGGTGCCTGAGCATCCCCAAGGGGTTGAAAAAGCACTGTATTGGTTGAGGGATATAGCGGCAGATGTAAAATTTAATGCCCGGGAGGTTGAAAAGGAAAAAGCATCGGTAAAGCAAGAGATGTTATTTCGAGAAAGTGATGAACCTTTAATACTCGCTGCTGTAGAGGCTTTAGAGGCAAAGATTTACCCTTGTACCCGTTTTACCGATCAACTATTAGAAGGCATAGAGGCTTTAACGCCTCAAGAATTAGAACATTTTTATAAAAAATGGTACCGTCCCGATCGTATGGCTATTCTTATCGTGGGAGATTTAAAAGAAATGAAGAACCTAGAACAACATATACAAAAGCTTTTCGGAGATATCCCACCTGCTCAGCAGATGGATAAGATGACGGATTGTGAGGAAGTTTATCAAAATAAACCTCCACAATTTTATGTAGAAGAACTAGCAGAAGCATCTCATCTTTTAAGGTATCAGCTCTATTACCGAACGCAACTGGCAGAGCGTATACAAACGCCAAAAGGATTTCTAAGCAGTATTGAATTTAACCTTTTCCTTGATATTCTGCGTAAGCGATTAGAGCATGTCTATGCGGACCAAATCTTGGTTAAAAATGAATATCAATACGCCTCTAAACCCATGTCTTATTCCATTCAACTTAGTGGTCAACCACAAAATAGCCAAGAGGTATTGGCTGGGATCACCAACGCGCTTCAGGTTTTAAAAGTCTATGGGGTCTATCCCGAAGAGTATAAGGAGGTGGTAGCACAATATGTAACTCAAGGTTTACCAAGAGCTCATAATTTTTGGATCAAACAATTAGAGAGGCATTTTTTAGAGGGACACCCCTTGTTTGCTTCTCCGAAGACCTTAGAAACGAAGCTTAGAGATATATCCTTAAGCGCTTTTAATGAGCATTTACAAGAATTTGTACAGACGCAACCTCAGGATGTTGGGGTGATAACTGGAAGCAAGCTTCCATCGTATTATAAAAAAGAAGACTGGGTAAGAAAACAGCTTTCAGAGGTATCCACCAATCAACTCCAGCCGTATGTAATGCCTGTGGTGACAAAGGAGCTCATACCCGCTGCTATAAAAAATGATTTGAAGCCTGTTAGTTGTATTGAAGTGGAGCCACCAGTACAAGGCAGTCGAGCTTTCGTTTTAGAGAATGGAGTAAAGATTATATTAAAGCCTTTTCAACCCACCTCAGGCATAGGCGCTAAAGACTTATACGTGCAAGGATTTAGACCACAGGGTGCTTCTGCTTTTTCTATGTCGGATTATGCCAGTGCTGTTGTGGCTCCTCGTTGGATACAGGAAACAGATTTAAGAGACTATACTACCAAAGCGTTGAATAGTTTTAAAGAAAGCTATGGTATACATCTCAGTGAGTCATTTATCGATTATCGGGAAACTGGAATGGCTGCCAGAGCACCTTTAGCCTCCACCGAAGCGGTATTGGAGTGGATTTATAGCCTTTTTCAAGCAGTTCCTTATTCGGCTAAAAAAGTAAAGGCATGGGAGATTTTATATAAAGAAAGAGAACCTTATGTTCCTTCTTCAGAAGAAGAAATAAAATCTTCTATACGAGAATTTTATGAAGATACGGTGATACCTCGTTTTTATGGGTATAGAAATGTAAATTCTTGGCAAAACGCTAAATTCTTACGGCAGCATCAAGCAGAAAAGAGCATAGAGATTTATAATCGCTTGTTTAATGATGCGAGTCAGTGGACGTTTATTTTGAGTGGTGATTTTAATGCTGAAGAAATAATGCCATTATTACAGAAATACTTAGGAAACCTCCCCGAGGAATCAGTTTTAACTACAAGTCGACCTACAGCTTCTTCTTCTAAGCCCCTTTTAAAAGGACCCTTGGTGCAAAGAATCAAAACACAAAAATTGATGTCTAATGAAAAATATTACTTGCAATATATCCAACCGATTAAGCAAGTTCTACCTTGGCAAGAAGAGGTATTGGTACAGACTTTAGGAGAGTTGATAGAAACAAAGCTACAACGATTAAGACAAGAGTTGGGGTTGAGTGTATATGACCTTTGGTCGGACGGGTATTATGATCTGGAAGAAAATCGTGTGCAAATAAAAATAGAGATCAGTGGTATTCCAAAGGAAATCGAGGCTATTCGAAAGGAGTGTCAGCAAATCGTGGAAGAACTGAAAGAAGGAGATATCTCTGAAAAATACTTGGAAGCTGCGGTGGAGCGTATAAAACTAAAATATACTGAAACCTATTTACAAACCCATGATAAGATGCAACAGCGTCTTTACGATGTAATTGGTAACCAACGACCCTGGGTTTCTTCACAAGAGTACCTTAGTTATTTAAATGGACTTAAAGCCAAAGCAATTCAACAGGCAGCTCAACGTTATTTAAAAAAAGAAAATCAATTTGAATTTATTGCAGGTAATATAAGTCCGTAATAAAAAACAGAAGCACACGGAATTAGCGTGTGCTTCTTCTTTTTTAAGGGTTAATTTTACAATTGAAACGGAACTTTACTTATGGTTTTCTTAAGAGAACCGAAGTTATTAAGGTCATAGACGCTGTACACTGTACCGTCTTGAAGTCTTACTTGACATTCTCTAGCTCCTGGAGTACCACAATCAATTTCAGGAATAGCCATCCAAGAGCTGCCGTTATGAATATAATCTACGGCCTGTTTATTCTTCTCTGCCGTGGCAAAGGAGAGTCCAGTTGCGAATATCATCGCTAACACGGGAATTAAAAATTTATTTTTCATAATTTCTAAATTTAAATTAAATAAAATGCCTACTCTTTTTTACAGGTTTTCGGCTACCCCTGGCGTGTTGCGCAACACTTATTTTTTCTTTCTTTGAAATACAGTATAAAGATCAGCCATATTATTTATTCATAAGGGATAAAGGGTTGTCTGTCAGGTATTTTTAGGTTAATATATTTTCCAAACGAGAAAATGAAGCTAATAAGTGATTTACATGTTGTGTATTCATAAGTTACGGGTTTAGAATACTAAGATAAACAGTAGGTATGCTTTTACACTAGGGTTTTAGCTTAGTATATGTATGCGAAAACCTTCAAAAAAGAATAAAAAAAAATTATATATTACACCTTAGGTTTAATAAGGTGAGATGCTGAAACAGGTTCAGCATGACGCTAAGCTGTGTAAATACTCAATTTGATTCTAAGCATTCAAATATAGTTTGATATGGCCTATTTTTAGTTTATGTAGCAAAACGAGTAAAAGCGTCAGGCGGGTTTGGTTCTTTTTTGGGCAATGCAAAAAAGAAGACATTTACTAAGTAATAAACGAATGCTTATGATGTATAACGAATTAATAACAAGATTTCTCGACTCGGCTCGAAATGACAAGGATGAGAAGTGGATAGGAATACAAGATTGGTTCTCGATACAATCCCCTCAATTGCATTTCGATGATCACCTGCCCGACTAGTCATTCAGGCGGGCTCGAACTGACATTGTTTATTGGATTAAACTGGATGGGATGCTGAAACAAGTTCAGCATGACAGCAAATGTTGAGAGTTGAATTGAACTATTTGGGATGCTCAATTTACTTCCAAATATTCAAGTATAGTTTATGTGGCCTACTTTTAGTTTTCGTAGCAAAACGAGTAAAAGCTGCAGCATTGGTCAGAGGAGTATAGCCTAGCGGAGCGATTGCTATACGCAGGATAAAGCTTTTATGTGGTTTTCAAGAAGGGCTAAAATCAGCCTAGATTTTTGCTTCTTTTCAGCGATGGAAAAGAAAAGAATATCAATAAAAAAAACACAATACTTGATATATGTAAATAAAAAGACTGTAATAAAATTCCTTTTATCTTTACCGCTTCAGTGGAGAAAAGAATGAAGAAGCAATCAAAAACACCTTGGCCTACCAAAAAGGCGATGATACAAGTTTATGAAGAGAACCTTTGGGGTGGAGGGGAAACAGAATTTTATTCTGGTTTAGGATCGCATCATCCTAAAGTGGTCAAGCCTTATATTAGCGTTGTGTCTCAGTTTTTTAAAACTCTGGCATCGCCTCCCGTAGTCTGTGATTTGGGCTGTGGGGATTTTAATATCGGAAAGCAACTGCTAGCCTTTGCAAAAACCTATAAGGCTATCGATATTGTCCCCGATTTGATCGCTCATCATCAAAAGACATTTCAGCAGAAACATCTAGAATTTTATACGCTAGATATCGCTAAAGATGAATTGCCTTCTGGCGATTGCGCCATTTTAAGGCAGGTGTTACAGCATTTATCGAATGCCGAAATTCTAGCAATCGTTGAAAAACTATATCAGTTTAAATATGTGATTCTCACGGAGCATTTGCCTGATCAAGATTTTGAGCCTAATGCCACTATTATTTCTGGACAGGGTATCCGACTTAAAAAGAAGAGTGGAGTTCAATTGTTAGCGGCACCTTTTCACTTTAAAGTGAAAGAAGAACAAGAGTTGTTATCTATTCCCTCCCCAGGTTTTAAAGGTAAATTAGTAACGACCCTCTACCAAGTATTTTGATTATTCCTTACTTTTTAAAAATTTAATATAATTATGAAGCAGCCCTCTAATCTGTTCCGCAGCGACGGGATTGGCAGAATGAACCGCAAATTGTAGATTCTTTAAATCCAAACCCGATTCATACACCAACCATTTGGCTGCCGCATAACCATCTGGGGCTACAGTACCATTGTTGTCTAATCCCAGGTCATTGTCAAAACTAATAAAATCTGGGAGTCCGTTTCGTTTGATGTATTCTACAAACTTTTTATAGCTTCTTACCACATCAAAATGTTTCGTAAAGATAGGTTCGTATACCATATCTACAGTTCTAATATCGTCTAGAAATAAATGCTTTTTTGGAGAAGAGGGAGCTTTGGATAGCGACGCAAAAAAATGTGTGGTGGCCGACTTAAATGTAGGTAACGGAATACGGTGGGCTAAATCTTGCTGAAGGTGAAGCTGGTAATTTTGCGTGACCGGAAAATGCGTGGCGATAAACCCCAATGTTTCTTTAGGGTTTACTACATCATCTTGAGCTCCTAGAGTAAAATGTACAGGATGTTGATGGGTAGGGAGGGGAGACGGAATTTCTTGACGAACCGTACGATGTGCTAAAGCAGGATTAAATAATAAGGCAGGAGTTTGTAAAAGCCGACTTAGGTAATAGCCCGTAAAACCGCCCATGCTGCTGCCTATGACGACTTCTATCTGCTTTTCCTTATAAGTTTGGTAAAGCCAATCAATACAAGTTGAGTTACTTTTATACGGAATCGTGGGCGCATATACAGTCCCGTATTTTTCTAATACCTCTCTTTTTTCTGGGTTGAGTGATCCTAAAAGACCGTGTAAGTATAAAATGTTCATAGATGATAACTTAATCGTTTTGATATTTTAATTGAATTTTATCTATTTCTTCCTTGATGTATTTTCGATACCAAATTGGGGAGAGTACTTCGGCATGAATACTCATTTTTAATATTTGTATACTGAACTCATAATTGGGAATAAGTTGGTAACTGACTAAAGAATACCCGGGTTCTTCACTGGTTTCGATTTCCTGTGAAGAATGCAAGGGTAAACTCTCCAAATATTTGGTGTGCAAATTGGTGACTTTGAGTTGAATTTTTTCAGGTTGCTGATCGGTATACATCAATCCTATAATATTCTCAAATTGCTGGGTTTGGTGATAGTATCTTTCTTTGTTAAGCGTACTGAGTTCTCCCAATTTAATATGTGTAATGCGTTCAATCCCATAGGTCCTAATTTCTTCTTCCCCTTTAGGGACGCCAATCACATACCACCGATTGAGGTATTCTTTTAGAATAATAGGAGTAATTAGCTTTGTTTTATATGTGTCTTTATGGAAATTATAATGTGTAAACTCTAAATCTCGCTCTTGTTTGATGGCTAATAAAATGGGGTGTAGATTTTCAACGCCTTTTAATTGACTAGAATCATCGAAAATTACATATTCTAAAATTTTATGATTGTTTTGTAAGCCATCGCTAAATACATCTGCTAAAGTAACCAGTTCTAGAAATTTAAAAAAAGACTCTACTTTTACACTTTTGTCTTTATCGATAAAGTAGCCTCTATGCGATTTGCTATAACTGAGTTCGATTCCGAAATCGGCTTTAATTTTTTCAAAATCCCGCTCTAATGTCCGTGACGAGATATAAAATTCTTTTTGCTCTAAAAAGGATAAAATCTGATCTTTAGACGCATAATGTTGGTCGTGAATATACTGGATCACAAATTGAATTCTTCTTGAAATGGAATAATTAGACATAGGTTCAAAATTAGAAAGTAAGTCCGCCATATAGTGACGATGCTTAAAAATAAAAGAATAATTCTAGTTCGACATGATTTGACGGACATAAATTTTAGATTTGTAGGACTATTAACAGCGAGCATTAACTTAAATATTCAGAATGAAATACTTAACTATCGGAAAAATTTTAAATACGTATTCTGATCACTTGACGGAAAATGAAATAAAAGAGTTAAAGGAGATCCAAAGAAAACCTAGTTTATTTGTGGAGCAGGCTAAAGCTTTAAAAAATGTATTATTTGCAGAAGAAACAGATTTTATGTTAGATTCTGGAGCTGATGCTAAAGATCGTGCTAAAGGGAAAAACCCTATGAGAGTAGAGTATACAGAACGTATTAACCTTAAAAGGAAAACATTTGGAGTAAGTGTATTAAGCGAAGCGGGCTATACGACGGATAATTCGTCTCAAAAATTCTGCGAAGAGGTGGTGCGACAGACCAAAAATTATAAGGAGCTCATTGATTTAAAGCGAAATGGAGGTAAACAGATTGTGTATGTAGATATGGATAATGTTTTGGTCAATTTTCAATCGGGTATCGATAAAATTTCAGCTGAAGATATAAAAACCTATGGTCCTGATGATTTGGATGAGGTACCAGGAATTTTTGCTTTGATGAAACCTAACGAAGGCGCAGTTGAAGGTTTTGAGTGGCTAAGTAAACATTTTGATGTGTATATTCTCTCTACCGCACCGTGGAAAAATCCTTCTGCTTGGCAAGATAAGTTGCTTTGGGTACAACGCTATTTGCCAGAAGTAGCTTGGAAACGTTTAATTTTAAGTCATCATAAAAACTTATTGAAAGGCGATTTTATTATTGATGATCGTACCGCTAGGGGAGTAGATCAATTTAAAGGAAAACACATTCATTTCACAAAAAACGGAGCGGGATTTGATCATTGGAATGACGTCATCACTTATATGAAAAATTTAATATAATGCGTCCAGGAAATTTAATAGAGCTTACAGGTTTAAGCGCCGATTGGGAAGAAATAGATACGATGATGCTTTATGCTTGTTTTAACTTATTGGAGCGCTTTGTGCAAGAGGAAATGCACCTTACTGATTGGGAGATTTCTGCGAGGCAACAACAGATAAAGAAAGAGATTGATGATTTATCAGCTTGGTGGAATCAGCGAAAGCTAGCGCATCAAGATCTTGAAGACGAGGAGCAACAACAAGAAGACACCGAAATGCTCTTGCGACTAATCCAAATACGAACCTATTTATGGTCTTGATGTTTTGCTTCTAGAAAGAAAGGTAGATTTTTGTGGAGATTATATAACTATATCTGAATTAAGTAATACTCTAAAAACTCTTTTTTATTTTCATAAATAATTTTACCACTAATAAGCAAGCAAAACCAGCGATTAAACCCACGATAAACTCTCCTAATATAGAGGGAATAGCTTCTGGAATAAGGTGATGTATATACTCTACATTATGTACAAAAATTCCTCCTGCTACCAAAATAAGAGCTATGGTGCCAATAACGCTAAGGCTTTTGATGACCTTAGGTAATGCAGCGACTAAAATTTCTCCGAGTTTCTTTTTAAAGCTCTTTTCACCTTCACTTTTCTTGATAAGGTAATAACCTGCTTCATCCATTCTAATAATTAGAGCTACAATACCGTAAACGCCCACCGTTGCGATAAGGGCGATAATACTAACCACTAAGATTTGTGTCGTAATTTCTTCTTGCACTACCGTTCCTAAGGCGATGATCACAATCTCTACTGAAAGAATAAAATCAGTAACGATAGCCGATTTTACGCGTTCTTTTTCAACAGCAAGGATCTCTTCTTCAGTTTTAGCTTCTTTTAATTCTTCTTTTTTAGATTGGTGATGCGGAACAAAAAAATGATAAATTTTCTCGGCTCCTTCAAAACCTAAATACAAACCACCTAATAACAGAATAATCGTAATGGCCACGGGAAGGAAGGCACTCAACAAAAAGGCAATGGGCAGAATGATAAGCTTATTTAATAGAGAACCTTTAGTAATCGCCCAGAGTACAGGAATTTCTCTAGAAGAAACAAATCCCGATGCTTTTTCGGCATTTACCGCTAGGTCATCTCCTAAAATTCCTGCTGTTTTTTTGGCAGCTACTTTACTCATCACCGCTACATCATCCATGAGTGCAGCGATATCATCTAAAATTGCAAAAATTCCTGAAGCCATAAATTAGGGTTGAAAATTGAAGTTTAAAAGAAAGAAATTATAGAGCTTTTAACTTTTTTAATTTCGCTTTCCAAGTCTCCAAATCTTGCTTATGACGTTCTATATTCTTTAATACTTCTTTAAATAAAGGATTAGACTCATCGGCATTAGAGAAAAACTGCATGTTGTTTTCTAGCTGTCTTATTTCTGCCTTAGTTTCATCTATTCTCTTGCGAATAAAAAACTGTTCTTTTCTTATTTTCTCGGTATCATCGGCATCATCTAAAGCTTGTAAACGATTTTCGTATTTCAGCATTTCAGATTCCTTTTTACTCATATCGAGGTCATTGAATAAATGGTCTAATGTTTTATTAAACTTCCCTTCAATATACTTCATCTTATAAGGTACTCGACCTAATTCTTTCCACTCAGATATCTTCGTTTTAATAATAGCTAAAGCTTCTTTGTGGTCTTTTGGTAATTGAAGTTCTTTTACCTCTTCTAGCATTTGTTTTTTCTTCTCAAATGCTTCGATACCTTCTTTGTTTTCTTCGTCTTGTTTGGTATGCAAACGATCAAAATAATGGTTACAAGCTTTTTTAAAGCGTTTCCAAATCTTATCGCTGTCTTTTCTAGGAACGTGACCTATTTTTCTCCATTCGCTTTGAACCTTTTTCATGATAGGCGTAGTAGCCTCCATATCATTATTGTCCTTATTATCTTCCGCAATTTCAACAAGGTTCAACTTCTTTTCTAAATTTTGATATTGCTCTTTTTTAAGGTCTTTATAGTAAGCATTCTTTTTACGGTTAAATTCTCTTACCGTTTGCTTAAAACTCGACCAAGTTTCTTCATTCACATTTCTAGGCACTTTTCCTGCCTTAAAAAATTGCTCACGTAAAGCTTCTATTTTCTTAATACGTTGCTGCGCGTGGTTGTGAGATTCAATTTCTAAATCTGCAATTTCTTTAATCTGGCTGATCAGCTCTTTCTTTACTTCTAGATTTTTTTCTTTTTCTTGATCTAGTTCTGCGAAATGTGCTTGTCTATTTTCGTGTATTTTTTTGGTCGCTTCGCTAAATTTCTCCCAAATGTCTTCTCTGTATTGTTTTTCAACAGGGCCTACATCTTCTTTCCACATTTTATGGAGCATTTGTAGTTCTCTAAATGCTCTATTAATGTTGGTTTCTTGTGCCAACTCTTCCGCTCTAGCGATCATTTTCAACTTTTGTTCTAGATTGTGCTTAAAGTCCATGTCTCTAAACTCTCTATCTAGGTGTAAGAAATCATAAAAATGCTCTACGTGGTGGTGGTAATTGTTCCAAACTGTATTGTATTGATCTCTAGGAATAGGACCTGCTTTTTTCCAACGGTCTTGCAGTTCTTTAAATTCTTTAAAGTTAGCATTCATGTCGGCTCCAGCGCCCACCATTCCTTTTAACTCTTCAATGATGGCAAGTCTACGCTTTAAATTCTCGTTTAAATTTTGCTTTAACTCTTGGTAGTGATGATTGCGTTTTTCTTTATAATCGAAGTAAGCAGAATTGAATTCTTTTTTTACAGGAGTAGAGTAGTGAAAATCTATAATATTACCTCCTTCTTCTAAGAAATCTTCCTTCTTTTGCTCCATTTCTTCTTCAAATTTCGCATTAAATTCGGTTTTGATTTCTTCTACATGATCTTTTATGGCTTGAATTTTTTCATTTTTTACCAATGAATTTAATTCGCCTATCAACTCATTCATGCTCATAGCATGATAGTCTTTCATTTCAATATCGTGTCTTTTCCCCGAATCTTCATCTTCACTATCTTCGGCAATTGCGTCATCCATTTCTTTATGCATGTCGTTTGCTTGAGGTTCATCATCCTCAGAGGTTACAGGGGTTTCCGCAAGTTTTTCGCTATCGGCCTCTTCTACCATTGCACCTTCTAAATCGGCATTTTTTTCATCGCTTTCTTTAGCTTGTGGGGTGGAGGCTTGCATTTTTTGCTCTTCGTTTTCTTCGTTGCGGGTTTCCTTGTCAGACATGTCTTTCAATGTTTAAGTTCATATTATTACAAGTTTGAAAGATAGTAACTAGGAGTTGTTTCTGCAAGAAAAAATAAAGGGAAGCAAATTCTTGTTATTCGTTCCAGATTTGCCAAGCTCTTTCGGCTTGATATTCTAGCATTTTTTTTCCATTATAAATGCTACATCCGCGTATTTTGCCTTTGGCTAAAAATTCGGTTATAGGTGGATTGTAAACAAGATCATAAAGAAGATGACTGCTTTCTAAAAATTGGTAGGGTAGAGCTGGAGATTCCTTTACTTTAGGATGTGTGCCTACAGGAGTACAATTAATAATTAATTGATGTTCTTGAATGATAGTTTCATCTAAATCCGCGTAAGCAAGATCTTGCTGCTGCGGATTTCTAGAAACGAAACGATATTCAATACCCATAGATTTTAAGGCGTTTGCCACCGCTTTAGAAGCGCCTCCCGTGCCTAAAATAAGCGCGTGGGTATGTTGCTTTTCTAGTATAGGAAATAGAGATTTCATAAAGCCAAAAGCATCGGTATTGTAGCCTACGAATTGGTTGTTGCTGATTTTAATGGTATTTACCGCTTGTATTTGCTGTGCTTCTGGAGATAACTCATCTAAAAAAGGGAGAATACTTTCTTTATAAGGAATAGTAACATTAAGTCCGTTTAAGCCTTTGTTTTTCTGAAGCACTAACTTCAATTCTTCTATATGTTGAAGATCAAAATTCTCGTACGTAGCATCGATTTGAAGCTGATTGAATTTCTCCTGAAAGAATTTTCTAGAAAAGGAGTAAGATATATTTTTACCTATTAAGCCAAATTTTTTCATGTTTGTTTTTCTTTTGAAATTCTGCCGTAACGCTCTAAACCAATCACAACTAAAACGCCTACTACTATAAAAATGAAGGCGATATAGGTTTGGGTATCTGTTAAACTAGGCAAATAACGGTCGTAATTATCGAGAATGCGATTGCCATTGGCATCGGTTAAAAATTTACCGCTATAATTAGTTTTAAAAATTTTCTCTTTCCAAGGCCAAACGACTCCTAAAGACCCTGTAATAAAACCAATAATAATGGCATAGGTAATATTTTTGTAATGATTGAGTACATAACCCAACACGTGAGATAGGGTGACTAAGCCTACCACAGAACCTGCGGTAAAGCTAGCGAGTACTTGCAATAACCTTACTCTTTCTTGATTATTAGTAAATGAAAAATCTAATTTCATCAAATCGGTTAAGGTGTCAAAAAGCGCATTGACCGAGTCTACTAATAACAAAACATAATTACCAATAAGGATAAGGATAAAAGATCCCGAGAGTCCTGGTAGCGTCATCCCCGAAACGCCAATAATGCCACAAATAAATACAAACCAAAGGTTGTCATTTTCGGTAGCAGGTTCTAATAAGCTAATACCAATCCCAGCCAGCATTCCGACAAGAATAAACAGAAGGTTTTTAGAAGACCTAAGGTTAAAATCTTTAGCGATATAATAAATAGAACCTAAAATCATCCCAAAGAAAGTGGACCAAACATAGAGTTCATAATGAACAATTAGATAGTCTAAAATTTTAGAAACACTAAAATAGCTAATAACCATACCCAGCACCAAAAGACCTAAGAATTTCCCGTTGATGTAATGATAAAATTCTTTAAATCTTCCTTTGATCAAGAACTGAAAGGAGCGGTAATTGATGCGTTGTAACGAATGAATAAATTCTTCATAAAAACCAGCGACAAAAGCAACCACGCCCCCAGATACCCCAGGAACTTTGTTGGCAGCTCCCATGGCAAGGCCTTTGAGTACTAAAAATAATTTATCGCTAAACGTTCGGGTTTGCTGCATTCCCTTCTGGTTTTTCTTCGGCTACTTTTTCTAATATGATAATCAATAAAAAGCCTGCTAACATTAATAATCCAGCATATAGTAAATAAGATTCTCCATTGAAATTCCAAGGGAGAACCGACTCTTCGTTGATCACTTTTTCTTTATCACCAAACATTTTGGTTTCTAATACGTGCTTCCACGGCCAAATTTTATTTAAGGAACCCGCAATAAATCCGGTAAGGATCGCTAAGGTTAAATTTTTATAATGCTGAAAAAGCCACTTTAAGACTTTAGAAAATAATAACAAACCTGTAATCGCTCCCAAGCCAACTACAGCTACTTTTTTTAAATCGAAGTCGTGAACTGCTTTGGTGATAGTTTCGTAAGCGCCTAAAAGCACTAAAATAAAAGCTCCGCTAATACCAGGTAAAATCATAGCGCAAACCGCAATAGCCCCCGACATAAATAAATACATATAGCTATCATTAGAGGCGCCAACAGGTAAGGTGGTGATATAAAAAGCAAGTATAGCTCCTAATATTAAGCCTATGAAATTAGCGATTTTCCATTGTGTAATTTGTTTGGCGACAAACCAAATACTGGCGATTACCAAGCCAAAAAAGAAAGACCAAATAAGAATAGGATGATGTTCTAATAGATAGCTCGCTAAGCGCATAAAGGTAAATACGCTAATTAATACACCTGTTAAAAGCGCGACGATAAAACTACCGTTTAATTTTTCCCAAAAGGCAGCAAAACCTTTGTTTTTCCATTCCGTTACTAGAGCGTAATCTACATTACCAATGGTGGTGATTAACTCTTCGTAAATACCTGATATAAAGGCGATGGTTCCTCCAGAAACACCTGGGACAGTATCTGCGGCTCCCATAGCCATGCCTTTTAGACCTATAGTGAAATAGTCTTTAATTTTTCTACCCATGAAATTGATTCGATTCTATAAAAGTAAAAATACTAAAATAGAAAAGAAGGGACTAATTTTAATGCGACAATTGATTAAGCTTTATACTTATTAATAAGGCTTTGAATGCTAGGACGGTCAAAGATATTAGGAAATAGGTATTCTATAACCATCACATATTCTTCGTCGATTTCTAATCCGTTTTTGAGGTGATAGTATCCTTTTTCACCTTCATTAATGGTAAAATGTAAACCCGATAAACGGTATTCAATTTCTGCGGTATCTGGATAAAATTCTATGGCTTGAAACATGGTTTCTATCGCCGTTTCATATTCTCCTAAATTAATAAGTAGATCGCAGCGAGTTACCCAAGTTTCTAACTCGTAGTTTCCTAGTTCTAAACTTTTCTTTAGGCCTTTTTCTGCTTCTTCAATAAAGTTGAGTTTTTTATTGATCTTCGCAAAACGCTTCCAGTAAAGCACATTTTCTTCATCGATTTGAATGGCTTTATTGATGTAGTATAAAGCTTTTTGGAAATTGAGTTTGCGGTAATGAAAATCGGTGATCGCAATCCAAGCTTTATCTAACAACGGATCTTCATGCGTTGCCTTTTTATAATAATGAATCGCCAAATCTTCCACCTCTAACTTCTCATAACATTTACCAATGCGTAAATAAGCAAAGGCGGTTGGGTCATCCAACTCTAGCGTTATTTGATAGTTTTGTATGGCTTCCTTATACTTTCCTAATTTTTCAAAAACTTTACCTTTCTCAAGGTAAGCACCAATAAAAAGCTCGTCAGATATAATGGCGTATTCAAAAGCATCTAAAGCTTTTTCGTATTTTTTTAGATCGAAATATTGTTTTCCTATTTGATGCCAAGCTACTTCACAATATGGATTTTGCTCAATAAAAGAAAGAAGGTATTTAATAGACTCCTTGCTTTCTTCTAGCATATCAAAACAATAGATGATATTGTATAGCGCGCTATAATCTTCTTGATCTATAGCTAAACACTCCATGAAATTCTTTTTGGCATTTTCGTAATCTTCCAAAAACATATATTCCATGGCTAAAAGCGAATATACATCGGCGGCATCTGTGGTGTTTTCTAAGGCTATTTCTAGCATTTGAATGGCCTCTTGATGCGCATCTTTTTTAGATAAAATATTGGCTTTTTGTATATAAATCTCTTCGTTAGAAGGTTCAATTTTATGTAAGCTATTTAAAATAAAATCGGCTTCTTCTAATTTGTTTTCGAAAATATAAATTTCAACCTTAAATAGAAGTAAGTGAATAGAGTTAGGGTGTTGCTCTAAACCTAAGCGTACTGCTTTTTTTGCCAATGCAATTTTCCCCACTTCTAAGTAATGAAAAATAATAGATCCAAATTCGTCGGCATCAAAAAACAAAATATCATTTGTTTTGAGCATCGACTCAAACTTTGAAAGAGAAAAATGGTGTTCTTCGTTTTGACTTAACTGCATACACGAATGTTTACTATATCTACATTACTAAAGTTAGTCAGTTATTTTAAGAAAACTTACAGTAGTAAATGATTGTTGTTAACAAATTAATTAACAGGTTTTTTTTCGATTTCGTCTAAAAGCTGTATAATTTTTTTACATCCTTCTCTAATTTCTTGATCAGAAATAGTTAAAGGCGGCGTAATACGTACTGCTCGTTTTTCAAACAGCAACCAAAAGAGGATAAGTCCTTCTTCTTGTGCTTTTAAAACCAAATCATTGGCAACTTCTTCTGAAGAAACAATTAAAGCCAACATGAGACCCGTTCCTCGAATTTCTTCAATGAGCGAATGTTGTAATAATTTTCTAAATAAAGCCTCTTTTTCTAAGGTTTCTTGCATTAAAGTGGAAGAGGTAATTTCTTTTAAAGTCGCTAAAGCCGCCGCTGCTATAATTGCATTGCCGCCAAAAGTGGTTATATGTCCCATTTTTGGGTGATCACTTAAGCTATTGATAATTTCATTTTTAGCGACAAAAGCCCCAGCAGGCATTCCTCCAGCCATACCTTTACCAATAACTAAAATATCTGGAGTGACCTTGTATTTTTGGAAAGCAAATAAATGTCCTGTTCTTCCAAAACCAGGCTGGATTTCATCTAAAATTAATAAAGCTCCCACTTCTTTGCAGCGTTCTTTTACCTTTTGGAGGTAATTATTTTGCGGCTCGATAAACCCAGCGCCACCCTGAATGGTTTCTAAAATTACGGCAGCTGTTTTTGTAGTGATCTTAGAAATATCCGCGACAGCGTTAAAATGAAGGTGATTAATATCTGGAATTAAAGGATAAAATGGCTTTTTGCGTTCTTCAAAATCCATTAAACTTAAAGAACCCATCGTATTACCGTGATAGGCCCTATGAGCTGAAATGATTTCTTGTCTTCCTGTATATCTGCGAGCCAATTTAAGCGCTCCCTCAATAGCTTCGGTGCCACTGTTTACCAAATAAGTGGTGGCATTTTCAATTTCTATATGTTCTGCCAAGAGTTTTGAAAACTCAATCGCTGGTTGTTGTGCATATTCGCCGTAGACCATTACATGCATATATAGGTCGAGCTGCTGTTTTATGGCATCTACTACTTTTGGGTGTAAATGACCTAAGCTGCAAGCAGAAACTCCCGCAACAAAATCTAAATAAGCTTTTCCTGAAGTATCATAAATATAACTTCCTTTAGCACGCTCGACTTCAATTCCTAGAGGGTGTGGTGTGGTTTGCGCTTGGTAGGTGAGAAAGTCTTTTTTCATTCTTCAGACTTTAGGGTAGGTTGATTTTCTTTTAATTGCGGAGCTTTGGATTGCTTGAGTTGCAAAGTATCCTTCTCTCGATTTTGAAGTATTTTTGGGGTTAGCCTAGAATTTTTATTGAGCATCATTTCTCCGTTTTCTTCATCCTCTTCTTTTTCATCAAAAAATTCGTCTTCTTCTTCCGGCAACGGGATTCCTGTAATTTTGGGTAGATCTAAAGGAGGGTCGTTGAGAAACAAATCTTCTTTTTTTAGCAATTGTTCTTCGCCTCGCCAATTAAAACCTTTTAGTTCTCTCGCATTTTCAGGAAAATCTTCCTCTTTATAAAGTATACTTTCTACATCGGTATAATAATAGATGTCGGTAATGGCTTTTTGCTGAAATAAAATCTTGATCGATGAAGAGATGGCTTTATCAATTCCGATAAGGGTACCATCGTCATTTCTGCTGTAGAAAATGGTTTCGGTATTTTTAATAAAGTTGGTTTGGGTGATTTCGTTGTTTTCAAATAAACCAAACATTTCTTTTCCTTTTACCTGATTGAAACCGCTAATAGAATCCTTTTGAATCATAAAAGCACTTTGAAACACTTTTAAGGAATCTAGCTTGTTGGTGGTCACATTGTTTAGCAAGTGAATGGTGTCTCCCGTCATTTGATTGTCTCCCGTCCACACCACAGGTTCGCCTAACATTTCGGTTAAGCCTGTATATTCATTTACCACAACAGAATCACATTTACCACTCATATCAGATTTGTAAAGGCGGGTGTTGTAAAAACCTTTAATGAGGCGACGTTCTGGTTTCCCAGTAATCATTAAGGTATCGCTATGTATGTGAATGGAATCTTGTTCTTGCTTCATAGAAGCCAAGGCTCTTTTGGTAATAAAAACCGAATCTTTTGCACGAAACACTTCGGCATAATGACCTGTGATTAAAGATTGGTTGGCGGTATCGGTTACTTTAATATTATTGGTGGCTGAGGCAAAACTATTCTCTCTGTTAAAATAAATACTGTCTCCTTGTAGCTTTCGATTGTCGTAATAAATAGTGGAGTTTTTTACAAAATGACCTTTGTCATTGCGCGTGTCATAAAACCCCCGTTCGCAATAAACTTCGCTAGCTTCTCCAGTAATAGTTGAAGGTCCGTAAAGGTAAGCGTGTCCTGTTTCTGAATAAAAATCGATTTGCTCGGAATTGATCACGTATTCTGGGTTGGTCACCACTACATTTTGAATAAAAGAAAATTTATCTTGCTCCATAAAAAACCTTCCAACTCGGCTTGTAATCGTACTAGCCGTATCTTTTACGGTTCCGCCACTGCGATAAAAAGCTTGTTGCTTAGTTCGATCAAAAAATAAGGTATCGGTGGTAAGACGGTTGTTGGGTGTGGTAAGCAATACGTTAGTACTAGCAAAAGCGAATTTGGTTTTTCCATTATATTCGGCATATTCGCTGACCATATTGACGGTGTCGCCTTGTACCATTTTTACATTTCCGAAGGCTTTAAAGAAATCATCCTCTTTGTAAAAAATAGCTTGATCGCACCATACCTCAATCCCTTCATGATTAAAATATACCTGTTCGGTTACTTTACTCAATAAAAAAGCTCCCGGGTACTTTTCCTCGTTTTTAAGCGATCTTTCACTGGTGTAGTCTATTTTTTTGGTTTCATCTTGGGCTTGAACGGAGAAGCCTAAAACAAAAAATCCGAAAAGAAAGAGAAGGTAATTTTTCAATGCTTTAATTTTTGTCAAAAGTAATCATTAATATGATAACGAATATAGAGTCTTTAATCAAAAAACGCTCCAAAAAGGAGCGTTGAGTTGTAATTTTAGAATTTGATTAATTTCTAATAATAGTTTGTTTTCTATCGGGTCCTAATGAAACAATACTAATAGGTACGCCAATAAAGTCTTCTATATATTTAATATAGTCGCTAAAGTTTTGCGGGAATTGATCTTCAGAAGTCATTTGAGTTAAATCTTCTTGCCAACCTTTTACCTCTTCATAGATAGGAGATACATTTTCTTCTTCTATATTAAAAGGTAGATGGTGAATTTCTTTTCCTTTATAGTTGTATTTGGTACATACTTTTAAGGTATCAAAACCGCTTAACACATCACCTTTCATCATCATCAACTGTGTTACCCCATTGATTTGAACCGTGTATTTTAAAGCTACTAAGTCTAACCAACCGCAACGTCTAGGTCTCCCTGTTGTAGCTCCAAATTCATTACCTACTTTGGCCATTCTTGCACCATCCTCATCAAATAATTCGGTAGGGAAGGGACCGCTACCTACACGTGTGGTATAAGCTTTAAAAATACCATACACTTCATTAATTTGATTTGGGGCAACTCCTAATCCTGTACAAGCTCCTGCTGCAGTGGTATTACTAGAAGTTACGAATGGGTAAGTTCCAAAATCTATATCGAGTAAAGAACCTTGTGCTCCTTCTGCTAAGATTGTTTGACCACCCTGTTGTGCTTTATGTAAATAATCTTCAGAATCGATAAAAGTAAGTTTCTTTAAAGCTTCAACAGCTTCAAAGAATTCTTTTTCTAATTCTTCTAAACTATATTGAATATCGACATTATAGTAAGAAATCATCGATTCGTGCTTATTGGCTAAAGAACGGTATTTGTCTTTCCAATCGCTTAATTCTAAATCTCCAATACGTAAACCATTTCTACCGGTTTTATCCATATAAGTAGGTCCGATTCCCTTTAAGGTAGAGCCTATTTTAGCTTTTCCTTTAGCGGTTTCTGAAGCTGCATCTAAAAGTCTATGAGTAGGAAGAATGATATGTGCTTTTCTAGAAATTAAAAGCTTCGACACGAAGTCGATATTAAATTTCTCTAAATTGTCAAGTTCTTTCTTAAAGATGACAGGATCAATTACTACACCGTTACCTACCAAATTAATGGCTTTATCATGAAAAATCCCAGAAGGGATGGTGTGTAAAACGTGTTTTATTCCGTCAAATTCTAGGGTATGCCCAGCATTGGGTCCGCCTTGAAATCTTGCAATAATATCATAATTCTTTGTAAGTACGTCAACGATTTTTCCTTTTCCTTCGTCTCCCCACTGTAGTCCTAATAGCAAATCTACTGCCATAAAATGTTTATTTGGATGGTTTTTTATTTCCATAAAAGTATAAAGAGTGCTTGCTTATTTCTATATCAAACACTTCTTCTATGGTTTTTTTAATGGATTCTATTCTTGGATCACAAAACTCTATCACCTCTCCAGTATCGGTTAAGATGACGTGATCGTGTTGTTTGTCAAAGTAAGATTTTTCATATTGAGCCTGGTTTTTACCAAACTGATGCTTTCTTACTAGCCCACAATCTAAGAGAAGTTCTATGGTATTGTATAATGTAGCTCTACTCACACGATAGTTTTTATTCTTC
Source organism: Mesonia sp. K4-1 (assembly GCF_008017825.1). NCBI lineage: Bacteria > Pseudomonadati > Bacteroidota > Flavobacteriia > Flavobacteriales > Flavobacteriaceae > Mesonia > Mesonia sp. K4-1. The sequence continues at coordinate 193,675 of NZ_VRLS01000057.1, read as the reverse complement.
ATAGTGATATATAGAGATTCAATATCAAAATGTTCTTCATGGTCGTAAATTTCTTGAAGAATAGCAAAACGCTCTGGTGTTTTGCGGTGTTTCTTATCTTCTAAAAACTTGGTAAATACGTTTTTAACTACTGCTTGATCGTTATTTTCTTTCTTTGTGCCTTCCATATGTTGGTTGCAAATTTAAGCTTTATTCACGGGTTACTTTATCAATTCCGTTTATTTTTTTTAATCTCGTCATTAATTTTTTGAGAATGGTTTTATTCTTTACGATGACCGTTATTTTTCCTTGAAAAACGCTCTCGTGACTATCAAAGGAAATATTACGCATATTAACGTGCAAGTTATTAGAAATCTCTTTAGTGATTTCGCTGACCAATCCTAAATTGTCTAAGCCATTGAGGTTAATTACCGCTCTAAATTCTTCTTGAGAAGAATCTATCCATTTGGCAGAAATAATTCTGTAAGCATAATTACTTTGTAATTGTATAGCATTAGGGCAGTCTTTTTTGTGTACTTTAATACCTTCGTTTACGGTTACAAAACCGAATACAGGATCTCCAGGGATAGGGTTACAGCAATTAGCTAACTTATACTCTAATTTATCTTCTTCTTTTCCAAAAACCAATAAATCAAAATTAGTGGTGATCTCCTCTTTATTGAGGTCTTCAGAGATACTCGGTTTTCGAATTTTATTCTTAAAGAATGAAACCAGCGCATTACTTCTAGAAGCGTTATACTGTTTTAAGGCAATATTGTCTATAGTTCCTATTCCTACGCGGTAAAATAAATCTAAACTGGTTTTTAGTTTAAAAAACTTTACCAGCTCATTAATAGTCTGTTTGCTGTATGGAACTTTAAGAGAACGTAGTTTTCTGGCTAGAATGGCTTTTCCTTCTTCAGCTAATTTCTTACGCTCTTCTTTTAGTGCATTTTTAATTTTAGATTTAGCACGTGCGGTATTGGCATAATCTAGCCAATTGTTATTGGGCTTTATATTTTCTGAAGTGATGATATCTACTTGATCGCCACTTTTTAATTTATGACTTAACGGAACTAATTTTCCGTTGACTTTAGCTCCTCGTGTTTTTAATCCGATTTCTGTATGAATGCTAAAGGCAAAATCTAATGGAGAAGAACCCTTTGGTAGCGATTTTAAATCTCCTTTTGGCGTAAACACAAAAATCTCTTTAGAATACAGATTAAGTTTAAACTGCTCTACAAAATCTACCGCATTGGCTTCACTGTTTTCTAGTGCTTCTTGAAGCTTATTAAGCCATTGCTCTAAATTTTCATCTTCTTGTTTGGCGCCATGCTTATATTTATAATGAGCTGCATATCCTTTTTCTGCAATCTCATTCATGCGCTCACTTCTTATTTGTACTTCTACCCAGCGTCCTTTAGGGCCCATTACAGTAATGTGTAAAGCTTCATAACCCGTAGATTTAGGAGAAGAAATCCAATCTCTTAAGCGAATAGGATTGGGGCGAAAATGATCGGTTACAATTGAGTAAATTTTCCAAGCCAGAAATTTTTCTTCTTCAGGAGAACTTTTGTAGATAATTCTAATCGCAAACTTATCATAGATCTCATCGAAAGTGACATTTTGCTTTAAAATTTTCTTGCGAATGGAGAAAATGGACTTAGGCCGTCCTTTAATTTCGTAAGCTAAATTTTCTTTATCTAATGTATCTGCAATTACTTTAGAAAAGTCTTTGATATATAAATCCTGCTCCTCTTTACTATCTTTAATCTTGTTTAAGATATTCTTGTAAATATCTGGTTCGGTATATTTTAAACTAAGATCTTCTAATTCTGTTTTAATATTATAGAGACCTATTCTGTGGGCAAGGGGAGCGTAGATATAGAGCGTTTCTGAAGCAATTTTAACTTGCTTGTCTTCTCGCATTGAATCCATCGTTTGCATATTATGCAATCGATCGGCGATTTTTATTATGATTACTCGGATATCATCATTCAGTGTCAATAACATTTTTCTAAAGTTTTCCGCTTGAAGCGAAATATCTTTATCGTGCTCTAAATGACTTATTTTAGTGAGACCTTCTACAATTCTAGCAACGACCACACCAAACATATCTTCCATATCCTGAAGCGTAAAATCCGTATCTTCTACCACATCGTGTAAAAGTGCCGCTGCAATAGAGGTAGCATCTAAGCCAATCTCTGAAGCCACGATTTTTGCCACGGCAATAGGATGAAAAATATAAGCTTCTCCAGATTTTCTACGCTGGTCTTTGTGAGCATCTACAGCTGTTTCAAAAGCTTTTCTAATGAGAATTTTATCATCATCAGATAAGGCTCTGTAACTTATACGCAGCAACTCTTTATATTCTTGTGCTATTTTCTTGTTCTCGATGCTTATTTCTTGTTCTGTCATAACTCTAAGATACTAAATATCTTTATTTTTTTAAATTAAAAATACGCTGACCTAAACTAGGGTGTGAATAATGAAAAAACACATAGCTGGGATGCGGAGTTAAATTGTTGAGGCTGTTGCTAGAAAGTTTTTTTAAACTGCTAATTAAAGGCGCAGCCGCATAAGTTTCCTTAGCAAAATCATCGGCTTGATATTCAAATTTTCTACTGAGGAGGTTCATTAATAAGCCTGTAATTTCTGAAATTGGCGTATATAATATGCCAAACACGATTAACCCAATATGGAAACTGGTCTCTTCCACACTTAAGGCTTGAGAAAAGATAGGATTGCTGACAAATAATGATAAAATCCAAAAGGTTAAACCTGTAGTAAGAATACTTAAACTAAGATTATAAATGATGTGTTTTCTTTTATAGTGACCAACTTCATGGGCCAAGACCGCCACGATTTCTTCTTCTTCTAAATCGTTAACTAAAGTGTCGTAGAGTGTAATTCTTTTCTCTTTTCCAAACCCAGAAAAGTAGGCGTTAGCTTTGGTACTGCGTTTAGAGCCATCGATAATAAATATTTTATCGATTTGAAAACCTACGTTTCTAGCGTAAGCTTCAATCTTTTGTCTTAGACTTCCATCTTCTAAAGGCGTTTGTTTATTAAATAGAGGAACAATGAGTTTGCTGTAAAACATATTCATAAAAATAGAAAAGATGGTGACGATGATCCAGGCGTAGATCCAAAAATCATTTCCGGTGAGTTGATAAAACCAGATGATGAGTGCGAGAATCCCTCCGCCAAGCAAAGCTCCCATCAACCAACCTTTAAGCTTGTCCAAAAAGAAAGTAGCTTTCGTGGTTTTGTTGAAACCAAATTTCTCTTCAATTACAAAGGTGCTGTAATAAGAGAAAGGAGTGGTTAAAATATCACTCGCTAATAAAATAATTCCGAAGAAAATGAGTGCAATTACAATGGAGTTGTCGCTTATACTTCTAGCTATATCATCTACATAAGCAAAGCCTTCTAAAAAGAAAAAAGCTAGGGTAAGTATCAATGAAAATGTACTGGTAAGAATCCCAAAACGATAGCGTGTTTTTTTATAGGCTTGCGAACGTTCATACTCTTTGTCATCGTAAACATCGCTTAATTCTTCAGGTAAACTGTCATTAAAATGTTTAGCATTTAAAGCATCTAAAAACTGATCGAAAATAAAGTTAGCGATTATAATTCCGATAAGGATATAAAAAAGGAGTTGTGGAGTCATGAAATTGATGAGTAATAAATAAGGTTGGAAAAGTAAGTAAATAGATTTGTTTACGAATGAAACCCGCGTTGTCTTTTAGCTTCAAAAATTAAAATTCCTGCAGCTACCGAAACATTCATAGAGTCTATTTCACCTTGCATAGGTATGTAAATGTTTTTAGTAGCTTTAGTTCGCCATTGTTCGCTTAATCCATCGGCTTCGGTTCCTACTACGATCGCCGTAGGTTGAGTGAAATCTTCTTGAGTGTAAACATTTGCATTTTGTAAAGTTGCCGCATAAAAATGAATGTTGTTTTGTGCTAAGAAATCGATGATTTCTTGGGTGCTACCTGTGGCAATTTGATTGGTGAAAACGCAACCTACGCTAGAGCGGATAATATTAGGATTGTATAAATCGGTTTTTGGGTTGGCGATACAAACGGCATCTACTCGAGCAGCATCTGCCGTACGCAGAATGGCACCGATATTTCCAGGTTTCTCTGGAGCTTCAGCGATTAATAATAAGGGATTCTTCTGTTGAAATTTTAACTCTGCTAAAGAATGATTTTTAGGCGTAGCAAGAGCAATGACACCTTCGGTACTTCCGCGATAAGCGATTTTCTTATACACTTCTAAACTCAGTTGATAAATATCATGAGCAGGAATAGACAAGTCTTTAAGATTGTCGAAAGGCATCAGGTCTTCGCAGTAATACAGACCTTGAAGCTGGTAATTACCTTTAAGAGCGAGTTGTAGTTCTCGAAATCCTTCAATCACAAAAACGCCTTCTTTTTTTCTATTTCTAGATTTCTCTTGTAATTGTATAAGTCGCTTAACGGTTTTATTTTGAGTACTGCTAATTTGGAGGTGCATAGAGTCTTTTTAGAATGACAAATTTACATGAAATTATAGAGGAACTTACTTTAAGTTTTTTTGATGCTGGTTCACCAGTAAAGCTACGACGTAACTGTAACTTTTAATTCCCTGTGGCTGGTTGTTAGCCTTAAGGTAGTTTCCATAAAAAAGTTTAAAAAACGGTTCTAAAGGATTGTTATGGTCTTCCCAAAATAATCGCACTTCTCGGTAATCTTTTAAAATCCCTGTGTTGATAGTGCCTACTAAATTTTGCCCTACACAGGGTTGGGTTTTTAGCACTTCGCCTAAAGAATATTGCAAAGCAAAGGTGTAACCGGCATAACGCATATAAATATCGGGATGGTTCATCGTCGTTAAACAAGCCATATAATTGGCTTCATTTTCTTTAGCGTAACCCAATTGATGTCCGATCTCATGACTAGTGGTGCTCGGCAATTTAAATAATGGAATTTGTCTATTGTATTGCGCCTCATTGGTAAGCGGGTTCAAATAACCATTAAAGCCCATATACGTGAGAGGAATACTAAACAAGGAGGGTTTTAAACTTCTTTGAGTATAGGTTAACTCTGGAAATTCATGAGATATATTTTCGTAACCTTTAATAGCCATTTCATCTACTTCTAATTTTGTAAAAGGAAATTTGACTTGTAGAGTATCATTTTGAGTAATCTCCTTGTGTAATCGGTTACTCTCTTCAATAAGGTAAGTGGTATATGTGACTAATTCCTCGGGAGAATAATCGGTTTTAATCTCTAAAGAAATATGTAGGGGTAATCGGTAATAATTATATCCCCAAAATAAATTAAAGCATCCGTAAATAATCGATAAGGTCGCTAAAGCGGAAAAAATCCATTGCTTTGGCGCTTTAAATTTGGTTTTTATACGAATGTACATCCATCGGATCAATCCCAAAATAAGCAACGCATATAAAAAATCCCCTATAGAAAAAGGGATCCATCCTAACAAGACTCTTAAGCTTTGTGAGATATAAGGATACAAGCCTTTACTGTAAAAATGCTCTATCCAAACCGGGTTGGTTTTTAAAAGCTCAATAAGTACAATTTGTACAGGAAGTAAGATGCTTAAGGTAATGTTTAATTTCTTTTTCACTTGCTAAAAATACAAACTAAATCTAGGCAAGCAAATTTTATAGTTGCAAGAGAAACCAATACCTTTGTAAGACTTTAAAAATTACGATATGAATCAAGAGATAAGAAACTTAGAACCCAAAGCGGTTTGGAATAAATTTGCCGATTTGAATGCAGTGCCAAGACCTTCTAAAAAAGAAGAAAGAGTCATTGCTTTTATGAAAGAATTTGGTAAAAATTTAGGCTTAGAAACCTTAGAAGATAAAGCAGGTAATGTCATTATTAAAAAACCAGCGACTGCAGGAATGGAAGATCGTAAGACCGTAGTTTTACAGTCCCATTTAGATATGGTTCATCAAAAAAATAATGATACCGATTTTAATTTTGATACTCAAGGTATCGTGATGCATGTTGATGGCGATTGGGTGCGAGCAAAAGGAACCACTCTTGGGGCAGATAATGGTTTAGGAGTGGCTACCATTATGGCAATTTTAGAGAGTAATGATATAGAGCATCCTTCCATTGAAGGTTTATTTACCATCGATGAAGAAACGGGAATGACAGGGGCTAAGAATTTAGATGATAGTATCCTTAGCGGAGAAATCTTATTAAACTTAGATACCGAAGAAGATGATGAGATTGGAATTGGTTGTGCAGGAGGAATAGATATTACTGCAACAAGATCTTACGCAAGTGATAAACCTGGTGTAAACAGTAAAGCATTTAAAATTACGGTAAAAGGCCTTAACGGAGGACACTCTGGGATGGATATCATCAAAGGTTTAGGAAATGCTAATAAAATTATGAACCGTGTGTTATTTGAAGCTGCAAACGTAGGAATGCAAGTAGCTGAAATTAACGGAGGAGGTTTAAGAAACGCAATTCCTCGTGAGAGTAATGCTGTAGTGGTGGTAGCAGAAAAAGATGTGGAAGCGTTTAATTCTTCAATAAAAGTATTAAGTAAAGCCATACAAGAGGAATACGCAACCCTAGAAGCTAATTTAACGGTAGAAGTTAATGAAGCAGAAATGCCAGCAAAAGTGATGCTAGAAAAAGATCAAAGTGAACTTTTAAGAAGCATCTATGCTGCCCATAACGGAGTTTTTAGAATGAGTCCGGCTATTGAAGGTTTGGTAGAAACTTCTAACAATATTGCTAGAGTAGAAGTAGGAAACGGACAAATAGAGGTAATGTGTCTTACTAGATCATCGGTAGAATCTGGGAAATGGGATTTAGCCAATACCTTAAAATCTACGTTTGAGTTAGGTGGTTTTGATGTAAATCTAAGCGGAGATTATCCAGGTTGGGCTCCTAATCCAGATTCTGGTATCTTAAAAGTTATGGAGAATTTATATAAAGAACAAAATGGAGAAGAGGCTCACGTAGCCGCTTGCCACGCTGGTTTAGAATGTGGTATTTTGGGAAGTCATTATCCAAAAATGGATATGGTTTCTTTTGGCCCTACTATTCGTGGAGCGCACTCTCCAGATGAAAGAGCTAGCATTTCTTCTATGCAGAAATTTTGGAAATTTACTTTAGCAGCTTTAAAGGAAATCCCTAAAAAGTAATTAAGGTATTAAAAATATAAAAACCTATACAAAGATGTTTGAAGTCTTTGTATAGGTTTTTTTTTGAAATAGATTCTAGAACCCTAGAGTGAAATCCCAAAACAAGTTCAGGACGTTTTAATTTCTTGAAGCATCTGGACTCTAACTTCTATTTTTCATCGTATATATCTTCGTAAGAATTTCCTTTAGTAACAAAAAACTCTCCAGTTACATATCTAAAATGACGATCTAAGTCTGCTATCTCTTTAAAATCATCTTCATTTAAATTCACTCCCGTACTCTGAATATTTTCTACAATTCTTCCCTCATTGGTAGATTTTGGAATCACAGCCGTACCACGAGATTCTGCCCATTTTATTAAGACTTGCCCTGGAGTGGCGCCATGTCTTTTAGCAATTTTATTAATAGTGTCGTTTTCTAAAAGAGAAGGCTCATTATCGGCTTTCATAGCGTCACTACGGTCACCACTTCCCAAAGGAGAGTAACCCGTCATTAGAATCTTATTTTTGGAGCAATACTCTATTAAATCGTTTTGTTGTAAATAAGGATGAAGTTCTACTTGATTCATTTCTGGTGCTTCATCTACTTCTTTAGATAAGTCTTCAAGTTTTTTAGCACTAAAATTAGATACTCCTACGTGCTTAACCAAACCTTGTTTTTTAGCTTCCAACATAGCATTATAAGTTTCTGCTAAAGGAACTTCTTCTAAAGAAAGATAGTCTTCATCATTTTCAGGAAACCCTTCTAAACCAGATTTAAAAGCTACCGGCCAGTGCATTAAGTATAAGTCTAGGTAGTCTAATTGTAAATCTTCTAATGTCTTTTTTAAAGCAGGAATAACATCTTCTTTTCGGTGGGCGTTGTTCCATAATTTAGAAGTGATGAATACATCTTCTCTTTTTACTTTCCCTTCACTAAAAACTTCCGCGAAAGCTTTACCAACCGCATCTTCATTCCCGTAAGTAGCCGCACAATCTATATGTTTGTAGCCATTGTTTAAAGCGTGTTTTACTGCATTGGTAACGTCTTCTGGTGCAGATTTCCAAGTTCCTAATCCTATCGCAGGCATCGTATCGCCATCTCTAAATGTAAGTGTTTTCATTGTTTTTTGTTTAAAGATAGGAAGGGATTGAGAGCTTAGAAAATTATGCTAGGCTTTTAGCATTACTTTAATAGTTATGGCTTCTAGGGTGAAAATTATCTAAAACCTCTTTTAAATGACTGCGATCTACATGCATGTAGATCTCTGTGGTGGTTATGCTTTCATGACCTAGCATTTGTTGAATGCTCCGTAAATCGGCTCCGTTTTCTAATAAGTGGGTTGCAAAAGAATGTCTAAAGGTATGCGGACTTATTTTCTTTTGAATGTTTGCTTGCTTAGTGAGTGTTTTTACAATGGTAAAAATCATGGCTCGAGTTAGTTTTTTTCCCCTTCGATTAAGAAAGAGAATGTCTACATCATCTTTAAGCGGATTAAGGTGTATGCGAATATGATCTTTATACGTGTTAATGTATTTCTTTGTGAGTTCGCTTATAGGTACAAAACGTTGTTTATTTCCTTTTCCTGTCACCTTAATAAAGTCTTCCTCAAAGAAAAGATCAGAAATTTTAAGTTCGGTAAGTTCAGAAACTCGCAAGCCACAACTGTATAAGGTTTCAATGATTGCTCTATTTCTTTCCCCTTGCGGGTGACTTAGATCGATAACATTGATAAGTAAATCGATTTCTTTTGTAGTAAGCGTATCGGGTAATTTTCTTCCTATTCTTGGAGATTCTATAAGCTCAAGCGGATTTGTTTCTCGGTAATCTTCAAAAATTAAATAATTAAAAAAACTTTTTAAACCTGATATGATTCTAGCTTGAGAACGTGCATTCATTTTCTTTGCTAAATGATAAATAAACCCCTGAATATCTTCTTCGGTTACCCGAATGGGAGAAATTTCTATGTTATGCTCTTCTAAATGTTTGATGAGTTTAACAATGTCATAAGAATAATTTTGAATTGAATTAGCAGATAAACCCCGTTCTATTTTTAGGTAACTCTGGTAATCCTTAAGGGCTTGGCTCCATTTCATAGGCTAAAAGTAAGGATATTTCTTAAAATTTCCTTTAGTACAACTTTAATCTTTACTTGGGAAAGCTTTAAGGAAGCAACCTATAGATTTGCAGTAAACAAAAAAACAAATATTATGAAAAAATTAGTGCTAACCGTAGCTATCGCAGCTACATCAATTTTCGCCGCAAATGCTCAAGCCGATTCAGATTTGGTACAATTAGGTGTTAAAGGAGGGGTAAACTTCTCTAATCTAACTGGAGATGATATTGGTGACACAGAGTCTAGAACAAGTTTTCATGCTGGTTTTGTAGCTGAGGTTCCTTATTCTGAACGCTTTTCTATGCAAGGTGAAGTAATGTATTCTGGTCAGGGATTTGATATAAATAACTCAGGCCAAGATAACTTTTTAGATAATGACGATAATATCGAATATCAATTAGATTATATTCAAGTGCCTATTATGGCTAAGTATTATGTAGTTGAAGGTTTAAGTGTATTGGCTGGACCGCAAATTGGTTTTAAAATCAATGAAGAAGTTGATTACCAACCGAACTCAGATGCAGGAGACATCAATATTGAAGATACAGCATTACCAGAAGCTGAAGATATTGAATTTAGCGTAGTAGGTGGATTAGAATATAAATTTGATAACGGATTCTTCGTGCAAGGAAGATATATCTATGGTGTATCTAAATTATTAAAAGAATCTGACGTATTTGGAGACCCAAGTGTACATAACTCTGTAATACAAGCAGGAGTAGGGTTTATGTTTTAAATCTCATAGAAGAAGATATGAAAAAAGGAAGGCATTTTGCCTTCCTTTTTTTTGTTGATGATTTTAAAATAATTAGAACTTATAAATAAGACCTAAATTAATATCATCCATATTTAAACCAAACTGAAAAGAATCTGTAGATTCAGCTCCGTCATTATCAGGTTTTACACTATTATATCCTAAAATTCCAAATGTAGCTTCTAAAGCAAAATGTTTAGATACAAAATAGCTTAAACCAGGAGCTACCTCGATATTCACCCCGTTCACTTTGTTGTCATTAATATCTTCGGTAGTTCCGTAACCTAAACCAAGTTCTCCAAAGAAAGAAAATTTTTGAGCAGGCATTAAGTAATATCTACCAAAAGCACCAATAGTAAAAGTAGAGTTATCTACCACGTCATCACCATTTGCATTTTCTTCTTTCTGTTTGCTATAACCTGCTTGGGCACCAACAGCTATAAAATCGTTTAAAAAATAACCAAAACGAGGAGAAATATTGAAAGTGTTTTCTTTAGAATCGTCTGGAAATTTTGTTGATCCTATACCAAATGATCCAGAAGCAAACATATCTCCTTCATTAAAACCATAGGTTTCTACTTCTTGTTCTTGAGCGCTTGCAAAAGTAAAACTAGCAAGAGCAGCTAGAGATAAAATTAATTTTTTCATGCTTTTTATTTTAAGTGTTTTAAGCAAAAGTACTTCTTTTTTTAGTCTAAAAAAGATGTTTAAACAGCATATGGAATAACGTTAGATATGATTTTATCAGAAAAAGAATAGATATGTTTTGCAAAATAGACTTCATATCCAGTAGAAGTAACAGAAGTACTTGTAAAATGTGAAAATTCTAGTTAAGACACAATTTTTATAAAATTTTAAAACCTGTTGAAATCAACTTAACCGTTAGTTAATGTAAAATTGAATTTATATTAATCTTATTGTGTTAAATGTAAATTAAAGGTGATTTTTTAAGAGTATTTTTATAAATTGTTAAAAATATTATATATTTGATAGCGTATAACCAAACTAACTTACAATGAAAAAATTATTACTTACTGCTGCAATTGCAGTTTTCGGAATTATCGGTACACAAGCTCAAGATATGAGATTTGGTGTCAAAGCAGGTGTAAATATTTCCAATGGAGCAGGAGATGTTGAAGACGCAGATTCAAAAATAGGACTCCATATTGGTGGTTTTGCAGAATTCATGTTTTCAGAAAAATTTGCTTTCCAACCAGAACTTCTTTACTCCATGCAAGGATACAAATATGAAGAGTCTGCAACATTTTTTGGAGAAACAGTTTCCGTTGAAGAAAAAATAAAACTTGATTATATAAACGTTCCATTGATATTTAAATATTATGTTACTGAAGGCTTAGCGATAGAAGCAGGTCCTCAAATTGGTTTTTTAATGTCTGCAAATTATGAGTATGAAGCTAGCGGTGGAGGAGAAAGTGAAAGTGAGGATGAAGATATTAAAGATGCTTATAAATCCATTGACTATGGTTTAAATGTTGGTGTAAGCTATACCCTAGATATGGGGGTAATGTTTGGAGCAAGATATTATTATGGATTAGCTGATATTGATGATACGAGTGATGATTTCGATGAGAAAAACAGTGTAATTCAAGTTTCAGTTGGATATAAATTCTAAATTTTATTCTTTAAGAATATGAAAAGCGAAAACTTTTGTTTTCGCTTTTTTTTATAGGATACATTTAGCTTTAGGGATTAAATCAGTATTTTAGCTTCACAAAAAAGACAATCATGAAAAAAATTTTACTTTTAGTAGCATTCGCTATCACTACACAATTTGCCAATGCACAAGTAGGAATTACAGGAGGATATCTTAATGTAAAAACCGACGGAGCAAATGAAGGAGCTTCAGGGTTTTATGCAGGAATTTATTCAGACTTAGACATCTCAGAAAGTTTTCATTTTCAACCAAGTTTACTTTACGGAAATGCAGAAGACACCAACTTTTTATACGTACCCTTGATGTTTAAGTACTATGTAGCAAACACCGATTTAAATATACAATTAGGACCTCAAGGAACAGTGATTTTAGAAGACTTAGGAGACTTTAAAAATCAAGTAGGTTTAGATTTAGCTGTCGGTGCAGGTTTTGATCTTTTTCATAATGTGTTTATAGAAGCTCGTTACGCATTTAAGCTAGTGAATGAAGATGTAGCAGGAGTAGGAAGTACCAATTTTAATACCTTTATGGTAGGATTAGGAATTGGTTTATAACACAAACACATGAAAATTTTAATCCTTAACGGTCCTAACCTTAATTTATTGGGAGAAAGAGAACCCTCTGTTTATGGAGATGTTTCCTTCGATCAATATTTTACGCAATTAAAAGATAAGTTTAAAAGTGTAGAGCTCAATTATAAGCAAAGCAATCATGAAGGAGAGCTTATAGACGCTTTACATATAGCTTCAAAAAAAGTAGATGCAGTAATTCTTAATGCGGCAGCTTATACCCATACCTCTATAGCTATAGCCGATGCAGTTAAAGCCATTCAAATTCCAGTAATAGAAGTGCATATTTCTAATGTTCATGCACGGGAAGCTTATAGAAAGCATTCTTATATAGCACCTTTTGCGAAAGGCATAATATCTGGATTTGGTCTTCAAAGCTATGAATTAGCTTTACAAAGTTGTTTATATGAGCAAAAATAAAAAAGCCTATTTAAATTGGAGTTCTGGTAAAGACGCCCTTATGGCGTGGCATCATATTCTTCAAGATGGCAATTACGATATTCAAAAATTAGTAACTACAGTAAATAAAGATTTTAAACGGGTTTCTATGCATGGAGTTGCTATAGAATTATTAGAAGCCCAAGCTGTATCTCTTCAACTTCCTCTACATCAAATCGCTTTAAGCGGAAATGTTTCTTTGCAAACCTATAATGAAACAATGCAAAAACATACTCGCCAATTGATAGATGAAGGCTTTACGGAAGCAGTTTTTGGAGATATTTTTCTAGAAGATCTAAAGAATTATAGGGAAAAAGAACTCCGCAAAATCGGTTTAAACGCTATATTTCCCTTGTGGAAAAAAGACACGACAACATTAGCTCAAGAGTTTATAAATTTAGGCTATAAAGCAATTGTAGTTTGTACAAGTGCTAAAGAGTTAGATGCTTCTTTCTGTGGAAGAGAATTTACCCATGACTTTTTACAAGACTTACCAGAGGGAGTAGATCCTTGTGGTGAAAATGGTGAATTTCATACCTTTGTCTATGATGGACCTTTATTTAAGCAACCTGTAAGGTTTGAGAAAGGAGAAAAAATTATGCGCAGTTATAAACCGTCTAACAAGAATGAGGAAGATGATTGTTTTAAAGGTCAGACTTATTGGGACAATCAATTTTGGTATCAAGACTTACAAGGGTAAAGTTTCACAATAAAGAATTCATTTTTAACTTTTTTAAGGGAATTTTGAGGTTTAGAAAGCTAATGTTAACGACCTTTTGAGATATTTTTTTTAATGATTTTTTGTTCTTTGTATCAAACAAAAAAACAATTATTATGAAAAAGATTTTTTCTTTATTACCTGTATTTTTAATGACTATTTTTTTAACCTCATGCAGTGACGATGACGATGTGGTTGATCGTTTGAGAACCATTAGTGATGTTCCTGCAAGTGCAGAGGTGAGTGTGGATTATCTACCTATTAATGTTTTTGAAATTCCTGTAGAAACAGATTTGGACTTGCGTCAACTCATTGAAGATGAATTAGGGACTGATGAGGCTCTAGATCAAGTCAAAGAAGTTGAATTAGATGATATGGACATTGTTTTCTTGAACGCAGAAGATCAAGAGAATTTTGATTTTGTGAATTCTGTAACTTTGGGAATTAGAACAGATGATTTAGATTATAAAGAAGTTGCTTTTTTAGATGAAATTCCATCAGGGGCTACTACTTTAGATTTAAATACTCTCGATGATGTTTTTATTGATGATTATGCGAAATCTGAAAGCTTAAAGTTAGTTGTACAGTTTGAGAGTACAGAAGATGCTACCGATTTAAATTTAAATATGGAGATGGAATTTGATGCTAAATTAGATCCTTCTCTTTAGTAAATAATTAATCGATATATAAAAGCTCTGCAGTTGTTGTGGGGCTTTTTTTATATAATTATTTTAAAGAAAGACTCATTTCAAAAATAGTAAGAGTTTAATACTACTAGAATTATCTAGGATACTAATAGCAATAAAAAAGCCTCGTGAATTTCACGAGGCTTTCTTGATAGTTTAATCTTATAATTTTATAAGTGGATTACTTCATCGTAAGCTGCTGCTGTAGCTTCCATCACTGCTTCACTCATCGTTGGGTGAGGGTGAACAGCTTTTAATACTTCGTGTCCTGTAGTTTCTAACTTTCTACCTAGAACGGCTTCAGCAATCATATCGGTAACACCAGCACCAATCATGTGGCATCCTAACCATTCTCCGTATTTTGCATCGTAAATTACTTTTACAAAACCTTCTTTTTTACCAGAAGCACTTGCTTTACCAGAGGCAGAGAAAGGGAATTTCCCGATTTTTAATTCGTAACCTGCTTCTTTAGCTTGCTTTTCAGTCATTCCTACACTAGCAATTTCAGGAGAAGCATAAGTACATCCTGGAATGTTACCGTAATCTAAAGCTTCTACGTGCATTCCTTTAATTTTCTCTACACATAATATTCCTTCCGCGGAAGCGACGTGAGCTAAAGCTGCACCTGGAGTAACATCACCAATAGCATAATAACCTGGCACGTTGGTTTGGTACCACTCGTTTACAATAATTTTATCTTTATCGGTTTTGATACCTAGATCTTCTAAACCAATATTTTCTATATTGGTCTTAATTCCCACAGCAGAAAGAACTACATCTGCTTCGATGGTTTCTTCGCCTTTTTTTGTTTTTACTTTTGCCTTTACCGTATCTCCAGAAGTATCTACACTTTCTACAGAGGCATTGGTCATTACTTTAATTCCTGCTTTTTTGAAAGATTTTTCAAATTCTTTAGAAACATCTGTATCTTCTAATGGAACTAAGTTTGGTAAATATTCTACGATAGTAACTTCGGTTCCCATAGCATTATAGAAGTGAGCAAACTCAACTCCAATAGCTCCAGAACCTACTACGATCATTTTCTTAGGTTGTTTCTTTAAGCTCATTGCTTCACGATAACCTATTACTTTTTCACCATCTTGTGGTAAATTAGGCAATTCTCTTGAGCGAGCTCCAGTAGCAATAACGATATGGTCTGCTTGGTAATCTTTAGTATTACCTTCTTCATCTTTAACTTCTACTTTTTTACCAGCTTTTACTTTTCCGAAACCATTGATAACATCAATTTTATTCTTCTTCATTAAGAATTGAACCCCTTTGCTCATTCCGTTAGCTACACCACGGCTTCTGTTAACAACGGCTTCAAAATCTTTATCGGCTTCTTTTACAGTAAGACCGTAATCTTCAGCATGTTTTAAGTAATTAAATACTTCGGCACTTTTTAGAAGTGCTTTAGTAGGAATACATCCCCAGTTAAGACAAACCCCACCTAAGCTTTCTTTTTCAACTACGGCAGTTTTTAAACCTAATTGAGAGGCACGAATAGCAGTAACGTAACCACCAGGACCACTTCCTAAAACAATAACATCATATTTACTCATATCTTTATTTTTTATGCTGAATTTTGAATTGCGAATTTAAACAAATATCCCCATAACTAAAAGTGAACGCTTAAATTTAAGCGCTCACTCTTTTATATTCCTTTAAAATTTAATATAGTTTTACTGAACTGCAAATTCTTTTAATTGAAAATCTTGCTGAAGTACTGCTTTTTCAAGTTCATCGTAAGTTTCAATATTAATTTTTGGATCTTTAGCAAAGTCTGAAGGAACTACTACAAATCTAAATACTTGATTGGTTGTAAATCCCGCATCTAAAGTACTCAAATCGAAATTACCATCTATTAAAAGTTCTACGTCTGCTGCAGTATGGTTATATACATATTGCATTGTTCCTTGAGGTAAGAAAAAGTTTTGAGGGATAAGGCTCCAAGTTTCTATAGGACCGTTATCGCCTGAAACTACTTCTAATCGATAAACTAAAATAGCATCAGACTCTAATACTTCAATTTCTGAAGGTACTTCTAAAAGTCTAGAGTATAAGTTGGCTGCAGGTTCGTATGTAAAATTTACATTTTCATATTCATATGTTTGTCCTATTATAGTTAAACCATCTTGCCCTGGAGGTCCTTGTGGTCCTCTATCGCCTTCGCAAGCCATTAGCCCAGCGGCAATCACTATTCCTAATAATAATTTTTTCATCTTTTATTGTTTTCGTTAGTAAAATCTATACTTGCTGAATTCACGCAAAAGCGTTCGCCAGTTTCTGTTGGGCCATCATCAAAAACGTGACCTATATGTCCGCCGCAATTGGCGCATAAAATTTCAGTACGAATCATACCAAATGTGGTATCCTTTATAAACTCAATACTGCCTTCTATAGCTTGATCAAAACTGGGCCAGCCACAATTGCTTTTAAATTTAGCTTCACTTTCAAATAGTTTAGCGTTACACGCAGCACACTCGTAAGCGCCATCATCAAAATGTAAGTTATATTTACCTGTGTGGGGTGCTTCGGTTCCTTTTTTCCTTAATATTCTATATTGCTCTTCAGTGAGTTGATTTTTCCACTCTTCATCAGATTTTTCAATGGTATATTTTTTCATTTTATTTAATTTTTAGTAGGAATAAAATCCATCGCATCTCCATTCATACAATATCTTTTTCCTGTAGTTTCCTTAGGTCCGTCATCAAAAACGTGTCCTAAATGTCCGCCACAATTAGCGCAAAGAACTTCATTACGAGTATAACCTAATTTGTTATCTGTAGAGAAAAATACGCCATTTTCTATAGGTTGGTCAAAACTAGGCCATCCTGTTCCGCTTTTAAATTTATTTTTAGTTTCATACAAAGGATGACTGCAAGCCGCACAAATAAATGTACCCGATTCTTTGATGTTATTCAATGGACTAGAAAAAGGTCTTTCGGTACCCGCTTCTCTTAAAACATAAAATTCTTCTGCAGAAAGCTCTTTTTTCCATTCAGCTTCTGTTTTTTGAACAGGAAACTGTTCTTCTTTAGATTTTTTTTGAGCGTTAGAATTACAACTCACTAAGAGTGCGGCAGATATTATAAGGAAACAAAGCTTTTTCATAATTTTTTATGATAAAATTACAAAGACCTTGCCATATTTCACTATTTCAATTGTTAAAGCGATGATAAACTTTTTAAAACTAAGTATTGCTTTTGTAATTTTAATACTTGTAAATAATACACTAACCGTTATGAGAAGAAAGAATATAATATTGTATACAGCATCATTTTTAATGTTGTTCTCGTGTGCTCAAAACCCGTTTACCGGAAAAAAAACATTAGCACTTGTACCTAACTCTCAGATATTGCCGATGGCTTTTCAAGAGTACGATGCATTTTTATCAGATAATAATGTGGTAACAGGAACAGCTGAAGCTAATATGGTAAAAAGTGTGGGGCAGAAAATTGCAACGGCTTCGGAACGCTGGTTAAACGCTAATGGATATCAAGGCTATTTAGAAGATTATCGTTGGGAATATAACTTGGTAAAAGATGATCAAGTAAATGCTTGGTGTATGCCAGGAGGTAAGATTGTAGTCTATACAGGAATTCTACCGATTACACAAAGTGAAACAGGCTTAGCTGTTGTTATGGGGCATGAGGTTGCTCACGCGCTTGCTAATCATGGACAACAACGTATGAGTGCTAGTCAAATTCAGCAAGTAGGAGCGGTAGCAACGGCAGTAGGAACTCAAGCTGCAGGAGTAGATGAAGAAACCGCAGGTTATTTTAATATGGCATATGGAGTAGGATCTCAAGTTGGAGTTATGCTTCCTTTTAGTAGAAGTCATGAAACAGAAGCAGATAAAATAGGACTTAATATTATGGCTATTGCTGGATACGATCCTGATGAAGCTGCAGAGCTTTGGAGAAGAATGAAAGCAAATAGTGGAGGAGGAGCGCCTCCAGAATTTTTAAGTACACACCCTTCTAATGATACCCGTATTAATAATTTAACACAGTGGGCTGCAAGTGCTAAAGCTGAAGCTCGAAAATTTGGAGTGACTTCATTCAAATAAAAAAGAAATCTATAAAGTAAAAAGCCCGATTTAATCGGGCTTTTTTTAGTTTGGGAAAGTAGCTTTTACAATTTTTTCAGCTTCTTCTTTATGAGAAGTATGTACTAATAATTGAACTTGCATAGCATCTCCGCCATAAAAACCACCACGAACACCAGATTCATGATTGTTTTTAACGATAGAAGAAATACCTGCTTTATCTAATACGCTTTGTAGGTATTGAATATTAACTTCAGTACCTGTGTAAACATTTGTATACTCTGTATTGCTCATAATTTATCTTTTTCTTAAAGATAGTTGAAAAAGACTTAAGAAAAGAAAAGGTCAATTATAATTTCAGAAAAAATTAACTCAATGAAACCTCCACTTGATTTTTTAAAATATCGTCCATAGTTTCTCGCTCTCTAATTAGATGTGCTTGATTATTGTGCCAAAGAATTTCGGCAGGACGAAATCTAGAATTGTAATTACTAGCCATAGAATAACAATAAGCACCAGCATTTTTAAATGCCAGAATATCGCCTTCAGTAATTTCACTAATTCTTTTATTGCTTCCAAAAGTATCGGTTTCACAAATATAACCCACTACAGAATAGAAACGTTTGTGCTTTTTTGGATGAGAAATATTAATAATTTCATGAGTAGAATTATAAAACATAGGTCTTATAAAATGATTAAACCCAGAATCTACGTGAGCGAAAACAGTAGAAGTTGTTTGCTTTACGGAATTAACTTTCACTAAAAAGTAACCAGATTCACTTACCAAAAACTTTCCGGGTTCAAAAACCAAGGTAAGTTCTCGTCCGTAATCTTTACAGAAATCATTAAACTTTTTAGAAAGCTTTTTTCCTAATTCTTCTATATTTGTTTCTATATCACTTTCATGGTAGGCAACTTTAAATCCGCTTCCAAAATCAATAAATTCCAAGGCATTGAAATTTTTTGCAGCATCAAATAAAATTTGAGATGCATATAAAAAGACTTCAATATCTAAAATATCACTCCCCGTATGCATATGAATACCATTCACATTCATATTTGTGTTTTCTACGATGCGTAGTAAATGAGGCATTTGATGAATAGAAATACCAAATTTTGAGTCTATATGTCCCACTGAAATATTGGTGTTTCCTCCCGCCATTACGTGGGGATTAATACGTATACACACTGGAATGGTTGGGTGCAGGGTTCCAAATTTTTCTAGAATAGAAAGGTTGTCAATATTTATTTGAACACCAAGTTTTACGGCTTCTTCAATTTCTATCATCGAAACCCCATTTGGCGTGTAGATAATGTCTTTAGCGGGAACTCCTGCAGCTAGACCTAATTTTATTTCTTGTATAGAAACCGTGTCTAAACCACTTCCGCAATTATGCAAAAGCTTTAAGATGTTAATGTTAGATAATGCTTTAACAGCATAATTAATTCTTAGATTTTTTACTTGTTTAAAAGCGGAGGTCAGTCGCTTGTATTGAGAAACAATTTTAGCACTATCATAAACATAAATAGGGCTACTGTAATCTTCTGTAATTTTTATTAAATCTGAATTTTTCATGGGTTAGATGAAGGTTTGAGGTTGAAAATTTTTTATATGGGTGGTTGAGTTGTAAAAAAGTAAATTACTCTTTTACAACTATAGGTTTGACAATCTTTTTATTCAATAGAGATGAAGACTTAATAGAATAAGTATAAACAAATAAAACAGCTAATAGAATAACTGGAATTATTGAATAATTGATTTTTAATAGCATCATAGAAAACGCTAAGTAAAAGATGCTAAGAATATTAACTTTCATAAGGGCTGCAATTTAATACATATATAAAATAGTTACTCCATTTTTTTTAGTTTTTTAAAGATTTATCTGTTTTGTTAAAGTATTCCCAAATTGATCTCCCAAAAAATCCCAAAGGAAGTATTCAACGTTTATGTTAGAAATCAAATCAATTAAAAAATTTATTATGAAAAATGTAAAAAGATTATCGGTACTAGCATTAACTATTACGTTACTTACTGGATTCAATTCTGTAGCACAAACAAAAATGGTAGGAGGGGCAGAAATGTATCCCACAAAGAACATTGTAGAGAATGCAGGAAACTCTAAAGAGCATACCACATTGGTCGCTGCAGTAAAAGCTGCAGATTTAGTAGAGACCTTACAAGGTAAAGGCCCGTTTACGGTTTTTGCGCCTACAAATGCTGCTTTCGACAAATTACCAAAAGGAACTGTAGATAATTTATTGAAAGAGGAAAACAAAGCCCAGTTACAGGCAGTACTTACGTACCATGTAGTTGGTGGAAAGTGGACTGCTAAAGATCTTATGAAAAAGATCAAAAAAGATGGAGGAAAGTCCACCATTAAAACGGTAAATGGAGAAACTCTAACTGC
Organism: Mesonia sp. K4-1; assembly: GCF_008017825.1. Lineage (NCBI taxonomy): Bacteria > Pseudomonadati > Bacteroidota > Flavobacteriia > Flavobacteriales > Flavobacteriaceae > Mesonia > Mesonia sp. K4-1. The sequence goes on along the minus strand of NZ_VRLS01000057.1, from coordinate 173,119 downwards.
TTGGATGGAAGGGAAGTCTGTAAAAATCACAGATAATGCAGGAAATACTGCTATGGTAACTATTGCTAATGTAATGCAATCAAATGGAGTAATTCACGTAATTGATACGGTATTATTACCTTAATTACTTAAAATTAAAGTAACAAAAAAAGGCTATTTCGAAAGAAATAGCCTTTTTTAATGATTGGAAATTGATTAACGCAATTCTGCATTCAATTGTTTTTCGAATTGTTGCTGAAGCTTAACCATTGCTTTATCGATTTGTTTATCGGTAAGGGTCTTGTTTTCATCTAAAAAGATAAAACTTACCGCATAACTTTTCTTTCCCTCAGGAAGGTTTTTTCCTTCGTATACATCAAAGAGATCTACTTCTTTTAAAAGTTTTCTCTCTGTCTTATGAGCAATCTCATAAATATCATTAAAGCTTACTTTTTGATCTAATAATAATGCAAAATCTCTTCTTACGGAAGGGTACTTAGGAATAGGTTTAAAAACAATCTCTTTGTTTTTAACCACTTCAATTACAGCTCCCCAATCAAAATCGGCAAAAATAACTTCTTGATCGATGCCAAAGTTTTTTAGGACTGCATTTTTAACAACCCCAAATTCTATGATTTTTTTCTTTTGGTAACTCACTTGTAAGCCTTCAGAAAAAATATCACTAGTTAAAGGCTGAAAACTAATACCTTCGGCAATATTTAAACGTTCTAATATGCTGTAAATAGTTCCTTTAGCAAAGAAAAAATCATTCTTTTGAGCTACACTGTTCCAACGTTCCCTGTTTTTATTTCCGCTAAGGCATAACGTAAGATGTTTATGTTCTTCTCTTCCATTAGGAAAATTATGGTAGGTTTTACCAAATTCAAATAATTTTAGATTTTCATTTTTTCGGTTAAGATTATAAGCTGTAGACTCTAAAGCGCTAAAAAGTAAAGACTGTCGCATAACGTTTAAATCCTGACTCAAAGGGTTTAAAATCTCTATATTAAAATCTTTCTTAAGGGTTTCGCTTAAAGCGGAATAATCTTTTGTTAGAGAATTGGCCATCATCTCGTAGAATCCTTGCCCTACCAGTTGTTCGGCAATTACATTTTGAAGTTTATAATCTTCAAACCGAGTAGAGTTAGAAATGGAAGCATTTAGCTTTTCATTAAACTCAATATTATTATACCCATACACTCTTAAAATCTCTTCGATAACATCTACTTCTCTCTGTACATCTACTCGATAAGCGGGAATGGTAAGTCCTAAACCACTTTCAGTAACATTGTTCACACGAATATCTAAAGAAGCTAAAATAGATTTTATGGTTCCTGGGTCAATTTCTTGACCAATAAGTTTGTAAATTTTGTCAAAAGTTAAAAAGACCTGAAAATCTTCAATTTTTTTCGGATAAAAATCATCTAAATCACTAGTGACATATCCTCCTGCAGTTTGCTGAATTAAAAGAGCGGCTCTTTTTAGTGCATACTCTGTAATGTTAGGATCTACACCTCTTTCAAACCTAAAAGAAGCATCGGTATTTACTCCGTGTCGCTTAGCGGTTTTGCGAATACTTACGGGATTAAAGTAAGCACTTTCTAAAAAGATGGAAGTTGTTTTTTCGGTTACTCCAGAATCTAATCCGCCTAAAACGCCCGCAATACAAAGAGGTTTTTCGTTGTCACAAATCATTAAATCATCCTCGTGTAACTCTCTTTCTACTTCATCTAAAGTGGTAAACTTAGTACCTTTTGGTAGCGTTTTGACTTTAATTTTATTTTCTATAATATGATCGGCGTCAAAAGCATGTAGAGGTTGCCCTAGTTCATGTAAGACATAATTTGTGACATCTACTACATTGTTCTTAGGAGTTATACCAATAGCCTTTAATCTATTTTTAAGCCAATTTGGAGAAGGAGCTATTTTAACCCCAGAGATAGTTACACCACAATAACGTGGAGCCAACTCATAATTATCAACTTCAATAAGCATTCTTTTGCTTCTGTTCTCCACATGAAAACTACTTACCGAAGGAGTATCTAAACTTGTATTAATTTCGCTTTGAAGTAATCCTGCCTTTAAATCTCTGGCCACACCAAAATGGCTCATAGCATCTGCTCGGTTTGGAGTTAAGCCAATTTCAAAAACCTGATCTTTTTCAATTTCAAAAACTTCATTTAAAGGAGTACCAGGCACCAAATCTTCGCTGAGGACCATAATACCATCATGACTTTTTCCTAGGCCTAGTTCATCTTCGGCGCAAATCATTCCAAAACTGTATTCTCCCCTAATCTTTCCTTTTTTAATTTTCCAAGCCTCACCTTTATCATCATAAAGAGTAGTTCCTACTGTTGCTACGGGTACTTTTTGACCTTCAGCAACATTAGGAGCTCCGCAAACAATTTGTACAGGCTCTTTTTCTCCTATATTAACTGTTGTAAGTTTAAGCTTGTCTGCATTTTCATGAGGAACACACGTAAGAACGTGTCCTACTACGATACCTTCTAAAGCGCCTTTTACAGATTCAAAATTTTCAATACCTTCTACTTCTAGTCCTAAATCGGTTAAAAGTTTACCAGTTTTTTCAGCATCCCAATCGGTCTTAATAAATTGCTTAATCCAGTTGTACGAAATCTTCATAAAATACAGTCTTTTTTACGGTGGCAAAGATAGAATTTATTTTGTCATTTTGGTAAGGGAAATATAGGGTTTGGATAATTATCAATAAATTTTAGAAAGGTGTTTTAACAGTTTGTGGAGTATGGTAATGATGTAAATAAATAATACTATTTTTGTTGCTATGGATTTTTCATCAAAACTATTAGAAAAAGCAGTAGAAGAAATGTCGCAGCTTCCAGGAATAGGAAAGCGTACTGCGTTGCGTTTAGTACTTCATTTGCTAAAGCAACCCGAAGAACAAACTTTGCATCTTTCAAAAGCATTGATAGATTTAAAAACCGAAGTGAACTTTTGTAAAAATTGTCACAATGTTAGTGATCATACTATTTGTGAAATTTGTGCCAATGCTAACAGGGATAAAGCAATAGTTTGTGTGGTAGAAGATGTGAGAGATGTGATGGCGATAGAAAATACAAGTCAGTATAAAGGAGTTTATCACGTGTTAGGAGGGAAAATAAGTCCGATGGATGGGATAGGTCCTAGTCAGTTAAATATTGAATCCCTTGTGCAAAAAGTGAGAGCTAAGGAAGTGGATGAAATTATTTTTGCGCTCTCAAGTACTATGGAAGGTGATACTACAAATTTTTATATCTACAGGCAAATAGAAGGAGAAGGAGTGGTAACTTCTACTATCGCTCGTGGTATTGGCGTAGGAGACGAATTAGAATATGCCGATGAAGTGACATTGGGAAGAAGCATTTTACATCGTATTCCGTTTGAAAACTCTTTAAAAAACTCTTAAGTGATTCAGCTTTCTGTACTTATTCTAAACTACAAAGTTCCTTATTATCTAATGCATTGCTTAAGTAGTGTGACGGCGGCAACCAAAGATTTGGAAGCTGAAATTATCGTAGTAGATAATAACTCTGAAGATCAAAGTTCGGCGTGGGTAAAAGAGTATTTTCCGCAAGTGATATTGGTTGAGAATAAGGTGAATTCAGGTTTTAGTAAAGGCAATAATTTAGGTTTTGAACATGTAAAAGGCAAATATGTTTGTCTTCTTAATCCCGATACCTATGTGGGTAATCATACTTTTAAAAATGTGTACGCTTTCGCGGAAACCAAGCAAGATGTAGGAGCAATCGGAGTAAAACTTATAGATGGCTGCGGAAATTTTTTACCAGAATCAAAAAGAAATTTACCGACCCCAAAAGTAGCTTTAGAAAAGATTTTTCAGATTAATAAAAATTATTATTCCGCTTTAAGCGAAAATATAACAGGAAAAGTAGATGTCTTGGTTGGTGCTTTTATGTGGATGCACAGAGAGCGATATGAGGAAATAGGAAAGTTAGATGAAGACTATTTTATGTATGGGGAAGATATAGATTTAAGCTATAAATTTTTAAAAGCAGGTTATCAAAACTACTATTTAGGTAGTGAAAGCATTATTCATTATAAAGGAGAAAGCACGACTAGAGATAAGGTTTACAGGCAAAGATTTTATGGAGCAATGCAAATTTTCTATGAAAAGCATTTCAATAAGGGAAAAGCGGTTCAGTTTTTAGTGCAACAGGGTTTAAAATTAGCTTCTTTAAAAGATGCGCTTATAAAAAAATCAAATAATGAGCAGGTACAAAAAGAATATGTAAGCTGCTTATTAGTAACAAATAAGACTTCCGCATTAAAAGAAAGGTTAGAAGAAATACTCCATCATCAATTTAATTGTATTTCCGTAAAGGAGGTGTTAAAGGAAACAATTTCAGATAGCTATATAGTTTTTGATGCAGAATATATTGCTGCCGATGATATAAAAATGGTAATGGAAAAGCAAAAAAATAAACGAAATTGTTTTAGAATAAAACCAAGAAATTTTAATTTTATCCTCGGTAGCGATCAAAGTACGAGTAAAGGAGAAGTTAAGGACTTGTAAAACTTTGCAAAATAGATATTCATAATGCGTTTTTTTCATTAAATTCGCAACCAAAATAAAAAAACACACTTTTAGGTTAAAGATATGGCAAAATTTGAATTAAAACTTCCTAAGATGGGGGAGAGCGTTGCAGAGGCAACCATTACCAATTGGTTAAAAGAAGTTGGAGAGAAAATTGAAGAGGATGAAGCAGTTTTAGAGATTGCTACCGACAAAGTGGATAGTGAAGTGCCTAGTGAAGTAGAAGGAACTTTAGTTGAAAAATTATTTGGCCCAGATGATGTAGTGAAAGTAGGCCAGACGATTGCGATTATAGAAACTGATGGAGATGTTCCTGCACCAGCGCCCAGTTCTAGCGAAGACAAAGAAGAAGTAAACACACAACAGGCAGAAGATATGGTGAATCAGGCTAGAGAAGCAGTTGTTTCTCAAGACTTTTCATCTAGCGATCGTTTTTACTCTCCTTTAGTTAAAAATATAGCTCAAGAAGAAAATATTGGTTTAAACGAATTAGAATCTATTCAGGGGACTGGAAAAGATGGTAGGGTAACCAAAAATGATATATTAGACTTTGTAGCGAATAGAGGGAAGAATCAAAGCTCTACTCCGCCAGTTGCTGCTAATAACGCTTCCGCGGAAGCGAAAACTCAAAAGCCAGCTGCTGCTCCTATTAGTGTAAACGGGGATGATGAAATTATCGAAATGACCAGAATGGGCAAAATGATTTCTCATCATATGGTTAACAGTGTTCAAACGTCAGCACACGTACAGTCATTTATTGAAGTAGATGTGACTAAGATTTGGAACTGGAGAAATAAGGTGAAAAACGAATTCCAAAAGAAAGAAGGAGAAAAAATTACTTTTACTCCAATTTTTATGGAAGCAGTAGCAAAAGCTATAAAAGACTTTCCTATGATTAACATTTCTGTTGACGGAGATAAAATCATAAAAAGAAAGAATATCAACCTTGGTATGGCTGCAGCTTTACCAAATGGAGATTTAATTGTTCCTGTAATTAAAAATGCAGACCGTCTTAATCTTGTAGGAATGTCTAAAGCTGTAAATGATTTAGCAGGACGTGCAAGAGGAGGAAAGTTAAAACCAGATGATACGCAAGGAGGTACCTATACAGTTACCAATGTAGGTACTTTTGGAAGCATTATGGGAACTCCAATTATTAATCAACCTCAAGTAGCAATTTTAGCCTTAGGAGCTATACGAAAAGTTCCTGCTGTGGTGGAAACTCCAGACGGAGATTTTATCGGGATTCGCTATAAAATGTTCTTATCTCATAGCTACGATCATCGTGTAGTAAATGGAGCTCTAGGAGGTCAATTTGTACAACGCGTTGCTCAGTATTTAGAAGCTTTTGATGATTCTAGAGCGGTCTAAATTAAGATCAATAAATTAAAGAAAAAAGGAGTCCGAATTAAGTTTCGGGCTTTTTTTTATGAAACAATTTGTGATATAGTATCTTTACAAAAATCCATACCATGAAATTAAATTTAACCAAACCCATTTGTTTCTTCGATTTAGAAACTACCGGAACCAATATTGCCAAAGATAGAATTGTAGAAATTGCTATACTTAAAGTTTTTCCTAACGGAAATAAAGAAAGCTATACATGGCGTGTAAATCCCGAAATGGAGATACCAGCAGAAGTTACAAAGATTCACGGCATAAGTTATGACGATATAAAAGATGAACCTACATTTAAAGACCTTTCTAAAAAGGTGTATGAAATGATTAAAGGTTGTGACTTGGGGGGGTATAATAGTAACCGTTTTGATATTCCACTTTTAGCTGAAGAGTTTCTTCGAGCAGGAATAGATTTTGATATTAAAAGCGCTTTGGCGGTTGATGTACAAACCATCTTTCATAAAAAAGAAAAACGAACTTTAGAGGCAGCTTATAAATTCTACTGCGATAAAGATTTAACAAACGCACATTCTGCTGAAGCGGATACTAACGCTACTTTTGAAGTTTTGGAATCGCAGTTAGATAAATATCCAGATTTAGAAAATGATATGAAATGGTTAGCAGAATTTAGTGCTCATAAGAAATTTGTAGATTTTGCAGGGTTTATAGCCTACAATAAAAAAGGAGAAGAGGTGTTTTCTTTTGGAAAGCATCGAGGTAAATTAGTAGAAGAAGTATTTGAAAAAGAACCAGGGTATTATGGTTGGATACAAAACGCAGATTTTCCTTTATATACAAAAAAGGTTTTGACAGCAATCAAGCTAAAAAAACTATCAGATAACTTGAATTAAGGCGGTATGAAGATTATTTGCATAGGAAGAAATTATGCTAAGCATATTGAGGAGTTAAAAAATGAAAGAGCTACAGATCCTGTAATTTTTTTAAAACCCGATACTGCTGTACTTTTAAAAAAACAACCATTTTTTATTCCAGATTTTTCTGATGATGTTCATTATGAAGTTGAACTTCTGGTAAAGATTAATAAAGTTGGGAAATATATTCAGTCTAAATTTGCTCATAAATATTATGATGAAATTGGATTGGGTATAGATTTTACGGCTAGAGACTTGCAATCACAATTAAAAGAAAAAGGATTGCCTTGGGAAAAATCTAAAGCATTTGATGGATCTGCAGTAATTGGAGAAAAATGGTTTTCAAAAGAAGAATTTGAGAGTCTTCAAAATATCAATTTTTCATTACAGAGGAATGGAGAAGAGGTTCAAAAAGGAAATACTGCGCATATGCTCTGCCAAATCGATGAGATAATCGAATATGTTTCACAATTCTTTACTTTGAAAATCGGAGACATTATTTTTACAGGTACTCCCGAAGGAGTTGGGAGAGTTAAAACCAATGACGTGTTAAATGGATATATTGAAAATGAATCTGTTTTTCAAATTAAAGTGAAATAATGAAAATATACGATTTGCAACAGGTAAAAGAAATGGCTGGGGGGGATGATGATTTTGTCGTGGAAATAGTAAAAGCATTTCTAGAAGAACTTCCTCCAGATATCAACCTGATGAGAGAAGCAGTTGAAAATAATAATCCAGAATTGGCTTATAGTGTGGCTCATAAAATGAAACCAAATTTGCAGATTTTTGGTTTAGAACTTTTAGAAAATATTAAAAGATTGGAATCTTGGTCTAAAGATAGAGTAACGAGAAAAGATATTTTAGAGGATGTAAGCCTTATTGAAAAGAAAGTTTTGTTAGCTTGCGAATCTTTAAAAGAAGATTTTCAAGTCATATGATTGCAGAAATAATAACTATTGGAGATGAAATTTTAATTGGTCAGATTGTAGATACCAATTCAGCTTATATCTCAAAAAAATTAAATTCTATTGGAGTAGAAGTTGGTCAAATCACTTCTATAAAAGATACAAAAGAGCATATTACTCAAACGCTGAATGATGTAAGTGGAAGAGCTCATATAGTTATTATTACTGGAGGTTTAGGACCTACCAATGACGATTTGACTAAAAAAACACTATGTGAGTATTTTAATGATTCTTATGTGGTAAATGAGAAAGTTCTTTCTCACGTAGAAAAATTGTTTGAAAAATATGTAGATACTCCTATCTCTCAACTTAATAGAGATCAAGCTTTGATTCCATCTAAGGCTATAGCTCTTAATAACGAGTATGGTACGGCTCCGGGAATGTGGTTTGATGAAAACAATGTTGTATATATTTCACTGCCAGGTGTTCCTTATGAAATGAAAGCACTTTTAGATAATGAAGTGTTACCTAGACTTCAGCAAAAATTTGAAAGACCTCATATTGTTCATAAAACGATTTTAACTTACGGATTAGGAGAAAGTGCTATTGCGGAAAAAATTGAAAGCTGGGAGACAGCTCTTCCTAATCATATTAAATTAGCTTATTTACCTAGTTTAGGAAGAGTAAGATTACGCCTAAGTGCTCGGGGAAGTGAAAGAGAATTTTTAGAAAACTCAATTGAATCAGAAATAGAGAAGCTTCAGCATATTATAGGTGATATTATTAAAGGTTTTGAAGGAGAAGAAACTTTAGAAGAACAAATTGCCCAAAAGTTTGTTGAACATAAAAAAACACTAGTTACTGCAGAAAGTTGTACCGGGGGAGAAGTAGCTTCTAGGTTTACCTCATATCCTGGTGCGTCCCAGTACTTTAAAGGAAGTATTGTGACTTATGCCACCAGTAGTAAAAATGATGTTTTAGGAATCCCTACAGAGCTTATTGATAGGTTTAGTGTGGTAAGTGAAGAAGTAACCCTTCAAATGGCTTTAAAAGCGAGGAAATTGTTTAAGGCAGACGTAGCTATTGCGACTACGGGTAATGCAGGTCCTACAAAAGGAGATAGTGATGCAGAGTTAGGGACAGTATATATTGCTTTAGTGAGTGAAAAAGAAGAAAAAGTCTATCAATTTAACTTCGGAAATAAAAGAGAAAAAGTGATTGAAAAGGCAGTAATAAAGGCGCAGGAAATTCTTTTAAGCTATTTTTCATAATTATCTTAATTTTTTATGAAGATATTGTTGGAGATTAGATTAAAATATCGTTAATTTGCATCCTGTTTTGAAATAACGAGAAAAGATTAGAAAAAATGTCAAGAGTTTGTGAACTTACGGGTAAAAAAGCGATGGTAGGAAACAATGTTTCTCACGCTATGAATAAAACTAAGCGTAAATTTAACGCCAATTTAGTTAAAAAACGTTTTTATATCCCAGAAGAGGATAAGTGGGTAACTTTAAAAGTATCGACTTCCGCATTAAAAAACATTAATAAAAAAGGAATCTCTGCTGTGATTAAAGAAGCGAGAGAAAAAGGATTCTTAAAAAAGTAATCTTACCTTTAATATCTTAGAGCAATGGCAAAGAAAGGAAATAGAGTTCAAGTAATATTAGAATGCACAGAGCATAAAGGATCTGGTAAACCAGGTACCTCTAGATATATTACCACAAAAAATAAAAAGAATACGCCGGATAGAATGGAGTTAAAGAAATTTAACCCAATTCTTAACAAAATGACGGTTCATAAAGAAATAAAGTAATAAGTTATGGCAAAGAAATCGGTAGCATCGTTACAAACAGGATCAAAGAGGCTTAGTAAAGCGATCAAAATGGTAAAATCTCCAAAATCTGGAGCTTATACTTTTGAAGAAGCTATTATGGCGCCAGAAGATGTAAAGGATTATTTCGATAAGAAATAAATACTTATAAAAAAATAACTAAGCCGTTTCGAATTTTCGAGACGGCTTTTTGTTTTTGTGTATATTTGCGAAACATTTAATTTGAGCGTTTCTTATTTTATTAATTTAATTTTAAGATGAGAAAGTTAGGTTTTTGGGTAGTTGCTTTTTATATTTTTACTAAAAAAGCTCTAAGGTTGCCCTTATGCCTAACACACATAAGTATAGCGTATGAGTTTTTTTAAAAAAATTTTTTCAAAAGAAAAAAAAGAAACCTTAGACAAAGGTTTAGAAAAGTCAAAAGAAAACTTCTTTGGCAAACTAAGTAAAGCCGTTGCAGGAAAATCTAAAGTTGATGATGAGGTTTTAGATGATTTAGAAGAAGTGTTAGTAGCGAGTGATGTTGGGGTAAAAACGACTATTAAAATTATAGATCGTATTGAGGCTCGTGTGGCTAAGGATAAATACTTAGGTACAGCAGAGCTTGATGTAATCTTGAGAGAAGAAATTGCAGGTTTATTAAGCGAATCAGGTTCAGGAGAACAAAAAGATTTAATTTCCGAGAAAAAGCCATATGTAATTATGGTAGTGGGTGTAAATGGTGTAGGTAAAACTACGACTATTGGTAAATTGGCTCATCAATTTAAAGCACAAGGTAAGAAAGTAGTTTTGGGAGCTGCAGATACTTTTAGAGCTGCCGCAATAGACCAACTTCAGGTGTGGGCCGATCGTGTAGATGTTCCTATTGTAAAGCAGAGTATGGGTAGTGATCCTGCTTCCGTAGCTTTCGATACTTTACAGAGTGCTGTGAAAATGGATGCCGATGTGGTGATTATTGATACTGCGGGTAGACTCCATAATAAAGTGAACTTAATGAACGAGCTTTCTAAAGTAAAGCGAGTGATGCAAAAAGTAATTATAGATGCTCCGCACGAAGTTTTATTGGTATTAGATGGTAGTACAGGACAAAATGCTTTTGAACAAGCTAAACAATTTACTGCAGCAACAGAAGTAACCTCTTTAGCGGTTACCAAACTTGATGGAACAGCAAAAGGAGGAGTTGTTATTGGTATTAGTGATCAATTTCAAATTCCTGTAAAATACATAGGAGTAGGTGAGGGGATAGAAGATTTACAAATATTCAATAAATTAGAATTTGTAGACTCTTTCTTTAAAAAGACCATCTAAACCCTACAAGAAAAGAAAACAAAAAGTCATTCTTTACGGAATGGCTTTTTTTAAATTCTATATATTTAAATTCATCCTTAATTAAATAAAGCTTTAAGTCTTAAAAGCTTTGTATCTTTGCACACATTTTTAAAATTGCTATGAGAACAAAATCACTGAAGAAAAATAAAATCAATGTCGTAACGCTGGGGTGTAGTAAGAATATTTATGATTCTGAAGTACTTATGGGGCAACTTAAGGCCAATAAGAAAGAAGTGGTTCACGAGGAAGAAGGTAATATTGTTGTCATTAACACCTGCGGATTTATAGATAATGCTAAAGAGCAATCTGTCAATACTATTTTAGAATATGCACAAAAGAAAGAAGAAGGTATTGTAGATAAAGTCTTCGTTACCGGTTGTCTTTCTGAGCGATATAAGCCAGATTTACAGAAAGAAATTCCCAATGTAGATCAATATTTTGGTACTACCGAGATGCCCTCTTTATTAAAAGCTTTAGGAGCCGATTATAAACACGAACTTTTAGGAGAACGTGTTACGACTACGCCAAAAAATTATGCCTTTTTAAAAATTGCCGAAGGTTGCGATCGTCCTTGTTCGTTTTGTGCAATTCCTTTAATGCGTGGCGGTCATAAATCTACACCCATCGAGCAATTGGTAAAAGAAGCTCAAGGTTTAGCGAGAGACGGAGTAAAAGAATTGATTCTTATTGCTCAAGATCTTACCTATTACGGGTTAGATATTTATAAGAAAAGAGCTTTAGCAGAATTACTTCGTGAACTGGTAAAGGTTGATGGGATTGAGTGGATTCGTTTGCATTATGCTTTCCCGACCGGTTTCCCGGAAGATGTACTCGATGTGATTAAAGAAGAACCAAAAGTTTGTAATTATATCGATATTCCGTTACAGCATATTTCTGATGATTTGCTAAAATCTATGCGTCGCGGGACTACCCACAAAAAAACTACAGACTTAATTCATAAATTCCGAGAAATCGTTCCTCAAATGGCAATAAGAACAACACTTATTGTTGGATATCCTGGAGAAACCGAAGCTCATTTTCAAGAATTAAAAGACTGGGTAAGAGAGATGCGTTTTGAACGTTTAGGAGCTTTTACCTATTCTCATGAAGAGAATACACACGCATATAGCCTAGAGGATGATGTTCCTGAAGAAGTAAAACAAGAACGTGCTAATGAGATTATGGAAATTCAATCGCAAATCTCTTGGGAATTAAATCAGCAAAAAATAGGAAAAGTGTTTAAATGTGTGATTGACCGTAAAGAAGGAAATTACTTCGTTGGGAGAACAGAATATGATTCTCCCGATGTAGATAATGAAGTCTTAATAGATGCTACTAAATACTATTTAAAGACGGGTGATTTTACACAAATAAAAATTAATCAAGCCGAAGATTTTGATCTTTACGGCGAACCGGTTACAGAAGAATAAAATAAAAAAGCCTTGGAACCTTCCAAGGCTTTTTTATTTACATGAACTTTATAGTTCTACAAATTAAAATATATCATTGTTGCTCTTAAAACGTAATTATCTGATGAAATAAATAGTTTAAGGAAAAAAGCGTTCAATTTATTACTTGATATTGTTAACTAAAAATTAGTAGATAAAAAGCTTAACAAATGTATCTTTGTAGGATTAAGATTCTACTTTATGGCCGACTGTATAGCTTACCAAAAAACGAACTACTTCTCTTCTTTAATCAACGATTATTTAGATCAAAAAGAATCCTTAAAAGGCTTTTACGAGAACTTTCCAAGTTTAGAGAATTTTCAAAAACAAGTGGAAACCAAGCAAAACAACTATTCTGCCAAGACTAGAAAAATTTTGGTGGAAAGTCTCAAGAATCAATATGTAAAAACAGCAGTTTCGGCTAAAACTCAAGAAAACTTAGAGTTTTTGACTAAAGAAAATTGCTTTACGATTACTACGGGGCATCAACTCAATTTATTTACGGGTCCGCTTTATTTTTTATATAAAATTATTTCGACTATCAATTTAGCCGAAGAGCTTTCAGAGAAATATCCTCTACAGCATTTTGTTCCCGTGTATTGGATGGCTACCGAAGACCATGATTTTGAAGAAATCAATTTTTTTAATTTTGAACATCATAAAATTCAATGGCAACGAGAAGCTAGCGGAGCGGTTGGAGATCTTGATACTAAAGGTTTAGAGCAAGTTTTTGAGAAGTTTCAAACCATTTTGAATGGTTCAGATCAATCGAAACATATACAATCTCTGTTTCAAGAAGCATATCTAGAGCACGATAATCTTACAGAGGCTACCCGATTTTTAGCTAATGAATTATTTGGGGAATACGGTTTAATTATCCTTGACGGAAATGATGCAGCACTAAAAAAAGAATTTAGTCCGTATGTGAAAAATGAGTTATTGTATCAAAATTCTTCAGATGAAGTTGGTAAAACTTCAAAGAAACTGAATGAATTAGGGTATAAAGTACAAGTGAATTCCAGGGAGATCAATCTTTTTTATTTAAAAGAGAACCTAAGAGAGCGTATTGTAAAAGATGAAGAATCTTATATCGTTCACGAGACGAACATCCGCTTTACGGAAGAGGAAATTTTAGTAGAATTAGAAAATCATCCCGAACGTTTTTCTCCTAATGTAATTATGCGGCCGCTTTATGAAGAAGTAATTTTGCCTAACCTTTGTTACATTGGTGGCGGTGGAGAATTAGCCTATTGGTTTCAGTTAAAATCATATTTCCGTAAAGAAGAAGTTACTTTTCCTATTTTATTATTGAGGAATTCAGCTTTGCTTATGTCTAAAAAACAATCTGAAAAAGCAGAGCGATTAAATCTATCTTTAACAGATATGTTTTTAAAACAAGAAGATTTAATTACAAAAAGAACTCACGAAATTTCTGATATAGAAATAGATTTTTCTACTCAAAAAGAACACCTTCAACAGCAATTTAAAGATCTTTATTCCTTAGCTAAAAATACAGACCAGTCTTTTAATGGTGCGGTGGCAGCACAAGAAAAAAAGCAAATTAATGGTTTAGACCATTTAGAAAAACGTTTATTAAAAGCTCAAAAAAGAAAATTACAAGACGAGTTAAAACGTTTGGTACATTTACAAGATCAAATTTTTCCACATCAAAGTTTACAAGAGAGAACAGCTAACTTTAGTAAGTTTTATGAAATATATGGTGAAGATTTGGTACCTATTTTGAAAAATGAACTGAAGCCTTTAGACTTGCAGTTTACAATTATAACCTTACCATAAATAGAAATTTTAAATTTCTAAACTAAAAAACTAACCTTATGAAAAGTATGCATTCCATTGATATGGAAACCGTCGAGATGACGTTAGATATCATGAAATACGCCATTAACCGAATTTCTAATACCAATCCAGAATTGGGCTCGCCAGTTAGAGAAGAAGAACTTCTAAGCCGAGTAGGAGAGACAGTCACCAAAGAAGGAATTGGCGGAGAGAAAGCCTTTCAAATGTTTAAAGACGTATTGGTAAAGACTGCCGTTCCTGCAGATCATCCTAGATATTTAGCGTTTGTCCCTGCCGCTCCAACCAGAGCAGCGACCCTTTTTGATTTAGTTACTTCAGCCTCTAGTATGCACGGTGCTTATTGGATGACTGGTGGTGGCGGAATCTTCTGTGAAAATCAGGCTATGAAATGGCTGGTTTCCCTTACAGGTTTACCCGAAGGAGCTTTTGGTGTTTTTACGAGTGGAGGAACATCAGCCAATTTATCTGCTATGATTGCTGCTCGTGAAGCTTGGCGCGATCGCAACGAAGACAACAGAGCGTATAAAGCTTTGCTTATTACCAGTAATGGTGCGCATTCTTCGGTGAAATCTATGGCAAAAGTAATAGATGCAGATATTATTTTGGTGGACGATGATGAAGATGATCGGTTAACAGGTAAATGGCTTCAAAAAGCAATTGATGATCTAAGTGAACTTGACCGCAAACGTTTATTTGCAGTAGTTGCTACAGGTGGAACTACCAATGCAGGAATTATTGATGAGTTAGATACAGTGGCTGATGTTTGTGAAAAAGAGAATTTGTGGTATCACGTAGATGCCGCATATGGAGGTGGAGCATTAGCTGCACCCTCGGTAAGACATTTATTTACAGGAATTGAACGTGCAGACAGCATTACTATAGATCCGCATAAATGGATGTTTTCCCCTTACGATTGTGGAGCAGTAATTTATAAAAATCTAGAACTAGCAAAAAATGCTCACTCTCAAAAAGGTTCTTATTTAGATATTTTTAAAGATCCAGGAGCGCAAGGTTTTAATCCTTCAGATTATCAAATTCAATTAACAAGACGCTTACGCGGATTGCCACTCTGGTTCTCTTTAGCTATGCATGGAACCGATAAATATACCGAAGCTATAGAAAGAGGCCTAGAACTGGCTCAAAATGCAGCCCAACAAATTGAAGCAGCACCTCATTTAGAATTGGTAAGAGATCCTAGTTTGTCTTGTGTACTATTTAGAAGAGTAGGATGGAATCCCGATAACTATAGAGACTGGACTTATGACAATCATAAAGCAGGATTTGCCTTAGTTACACCTACAAAATGGACTAAAAATGGAAAAACAGAAACAATTTCTCGTTTCTGTTTTATAAATCCTGATACTACTGAAAAAGATATTGAAGAAATTTTAGCTTCAATGAAGTAAGAATATTATTCAATTTCATAATCTAACCGCATTGTAATCGATGCGGTTTTCTTTTTACTAGAGGTGTTATATGCGCCACTCCAGCTATAATCTTCTCCGCTATTTCTTCCAGTAATTTGAAAAACGCCCATATCTGCTTTTTTCAGTTTTCCTAACTTTCCTCCAGCATTTTTAGCAATGCGTTCAGCTCTAAGCTTGGCATCTTCAGTAGCTTTAGAAATCATTTCAATTTTTAAATCTGCCAACTTAGTATAATAATATCTTGGAGGTGTAGAGTTAAATTGAACACCTCTATTTAGCAGTTCAGTAATTTCACGAGCTACTTTTTCAATCAGCTCCACTTGAGTAGATTCTACTTTTATAGATTGTCTTAATTCATAGCCTTCAAACTCTTGACCTACAAAATTTCCGTTTTCGTATTTGCTTTTTGTACGTTCTATAGTATTAACAGAGTCAAAAATAACTTCACCTTCTTTAATACCTTTTTCTTCTAAATATTTGTTTACTATTTCTTTATCTAATGCGATACCCTCATAAGCTTGTTTAAGATCTTTACTAAATCTAGAAAAAGTACCATTCCAAACAATTAAATCTGAAGTGAAATTAGAATTTCCAGCTCCGGTAACTTTAATAGAGTCATTAGTGTTTGCGCGTTCTATATATGCACTTCCCAAAAAATAGGAAGCTACAACTATAGCAATTGAAAAAATAATAGCACTTAGGTATTTCATTATCTATATAACTTATCAAAAAAATAAAGATATAAAATATAGGTTTAGGCTTATAAATTTTAACTCAAATTGTTACTTTTGCCTATGCAAAACAACGTACTTATATTAGATTTCGGATCACAGTATACTCAACTAATCGCAAGAAGAGTAAGAGAGTTAAATATTTACTGTGAAATTCATCCTTTCAACAAGATTCCAGACAACGTAGAAACCTTTAAAGCGGTGATTCTTTCGGGAAGTCCTTTTTCGGTTCGTAATGAAGATGCTCCGCATCCAGACCTATCAAAAATTAGAGGAAAAGTGCCTCTACTTGCGGTATGTTATGGAGCACAATATTTAGCTCATTTTCATGGCGGTAAAGTAGAACCTTCACAAACTAGAGAATATGGAAGAGCAAACCTTTCTATTATTAAAGATAAGGAAATGCTTTTTGATGCTATTACAGAAAACTCTCAAGTTTGGATGTCTCATAGTGATACCATTAAAGAACTGCCAGAAAACGGAGTTCGTTTAGCCAGTACACATGATGTATTAAATGCAGCTTACAGAATTGACGGAGAAGAAACTTTTGCTATTCAGTTTCATCCAGAAGTATATCATTCTACAGATGGGAAACAATTACTAGAAAACTTTTTAGTAAAAATCTCTGGAGTAGAGCAAGAGTGGACACCAGAAGCTTTTGTAGATATGACTGTAGATGAATTAAGAGAAAAAGTAGGTGATGATAAAGTTGTATTAGGATTAAGTGGAGGAGTAGATTCTACTGTTGCTGCGGTTCTATTACACAAAGCGATAGGCAAAAATCTTTACTGTATTTTTGTAAATAACGGCTTGCTTCGTAAAAATGAATTTGATAGCGTTTTAGACCAATATAAAGATATGGGTCTTAATGTAAAGGGCGTAGATTCATCTGCACGTTTTCTAGATGCGTTAGCAGGCAAAAGTGATCCTGAAGAAAAAAGAAAAACTATAGGTCGAGTATTTATTGAAGTTTTTGATGATGAAGCTCACTTATTAAAAGATGTAAAATTTTTAGCTCAAGGGACTATTTATCCAGATGTAATAGAATCTATTTCCGTCAACGGACCTTCAGCAACTATAAAATCTCATCACAATGTGGGAGGTTTACCCGATTTTATGAAATTAAAAGTGGTAGAGCCTTTAAGAATGTTATTTAAAGATGAGGTAAGAAGAGTAGGAGCAGAAATGGGAATTGATCCAGAGTTATTAGGAAGACATCCTTTTCCTGGTCCAGGATTAGCTATTAGAATTTTAGGTGATATAACTCCAGAGAAAGTAAGAGTTTTACAAGAAGTAGATCATATTTTTATACAAGGTTTAAAAGACTGGATGCTTTATGATAAAGTATGGCAAGCAGGAGCAATATTACTTCCTGTAAATTCGGTTGGTGTAATGGGAGACGAGCGTACTTATGAAAAAGTAGTTGCTTTAAGAGCAGTAGAATCTA
Organism: Mesonia sp. K4-1; assembly: GCF_008017825.1. NCBI lineage: Bacteria > Pseudomonadati > Bacteroidota > Flavobacteriia > Flavobacteriales > Flavobacteriaceae > Mesonia > Mesonia sp. K4-1. The sequence continues at coordinate 155,358 of NZ_VRLS01000057.1, read as the reverse complement.
CAGATGGAATGACTGCAGATTGGGTAAATCTTCCTTATGATTTTCTTCAAAAAATATCTAACACTATAATAAATCGAGTTAAAGGCGTTAATAGAGTAGTGTATGATATTAGTTCTAAGCCACCCGCTACAATTGAGTGGGAATAATTATTGCTAAGGAATATAAAAACGAGTAGATGAAAAAATTGGTTCAGGTTTTATTGGTATGTGTTGGAGTTTTTCAATTGGGATTCTCACAGGGATATAAAACACATAAAGTAAAAAAGGGAGAAACAATAGAGAGTATTGCTCAGAAATATAAAATTTCTGAAGCATCAATTTTTAGGCTTAATCCAGATGCGAAGAACAAGAAAATAGCTTCTACTGTTTTAGTTATTCCAACAGAAGAAATTGTACCTACATCAGAAGAAGGAAGTTCAATTACTTTTAAGCAATATCAGGTAAAGAGTAAAGAGACTTTATATAGTATTGCTAAAACTAATGATGTTTCTGTAGATGAAATTAAAAAGTATAATTCGTATTTACTAAAAGAAGAATTAGGAAAAGGTGACCTTATTAAGATACCTATTTTTAGTGAGAAGAAAGAGACGATTAATTATAATGAATCTTTAAGCGAATCTTCTTTTAGCAATGTAATTCATATTGTTTTACCTAAAGAAACTAAATATGGAATTGCTCAAAAATATGGTTTAAGTGTAGAGCAATTAAATGAGTTGAATCCTACGGTATTTGAATTAAAAGCAGGCCAGTTACTTACCATTGTCAATAAAAATAAAAAAGCGGTAAGTAATCATTCGCAAGATGATTCTAACAATAGATTTCAAGAATATGAAGTTCAACCTAAGGAAACTTATTATAGTTTAACCAGACGCTTTCAGGTTTCTAAAGATTCACTTTTAGCTTGGAACCCTCAATTAGCTCAAGAAGGTTTAGAGGCGGGTATGACGATTAAGCTACCAAAAAAATCGAATGATCTCTCTGTTTTAAACAATTCAGAAAAAATAAATTTAGAAGAGTTAATTTCTAACCGTGATCGTAAAAAGATTGCGGTAATGCTTCCTTTTAGTCTTCAAAAATTTAATGCAGATATTGATAAAGAAGATCAACTTAAAAATGATAAAGTACTAAGAATTTCTTTAGATTTTTATAGCGGAGTTGAAGAAGCTATCGCTAAAGCGGAAAAATTAGGGATTTATGTTGATGCTAACGTTTACGATACACAGAGAAATAAGTCTAAGGTGAGCGAAATTATCAATACCAATGATTTTTCTGAAACTCAATTAGTAATAGGTCCATTATTAACGGCAAACTTAGAAGAGGCTTCGCGTTTATTAGATAATGCAGGTGTTCCCGTTTTATCTCCTCTAACGAGTGGAGAGCTTAACGGAAAAAGTAATTTGATACAAACTAGACCATCAGATTTAATGATGGAACAGGCCTTAATCACGTATTTAGATAGCTTAAAACAAGGAAAAAATATCTTGATTTTAACTGATAAAAAACATCAGTTTATCAAAGATAAATTGGCATATACCATCCCTGAAGCTAGAATTATTACTCAAAAGGAAGAAGACTATTTACAACAGTCAGATTTAACTTCTAAATTAGATAAAAATAAAGAAAATTGGGTAGTTATCGAAGCAGATGATGTTGCCTTAGTAACAAATAGTACTTCTTATTTAAATGCGCTTTCTAAAAGTTATCCTATTAGATTATTTACTTCTAATAAAACTGATACGTTTGAAGATGAGGTTCCTAACCAATACTTAACTAATTTAAAGTTTACATACGCTTCTATCTCTAGAGAATATCAAAAAGATCCTTTAAGTGAATTTATTAGTACTTATAAAGAAAACTACGGCGTAATTCCTAACAAATATGCAGTAAGAGGTTATGATATCACTTTAGATGCTTTGTTAAGGTTAGCGTCATCTAATGATTTTTATGAAGCTTTAAGTATAGAAGGAACATCAGAATATATTGAGAATAAATTCAGTTACCATAAAAAAATGATTGGTGGGTTTTACAATGATGCAGTTTATTTAATGCAATATCAAGAAAATCTTGAGCTTAAAGTTTTAAACGATTAATTATGGTTACATCTACAGTAGTTTACGAAGGGAATCTAAGAGTCAGAAATACTCATCTTAAAAGTGAAGATACTTTTTTAACCGATGCGCCAACAGATAATAATGGTAAAGGAGAAGCATTTTCTCCAACGGATGTAGTGGCAACAGCTCTCGCAAGTTGTATGCTTACTATAATGGGGATTTTGGCCGAAAGAGAACATATAGATTTAGTAGGAACAGGAGCTAACGTTACTAAAACCATGGCTTCCAACCCTCGTAGAATTTCTAAGATTGAAGTTCAGCTTACTTTTCCTAAGAACTACGATGACTCTACAAAAAAGAAACTTGAGAATGCGGCGTTAACTTGCCCTGTTCATCATAGCTTACACCCAGATATTGATAAAGATATACAGTTTATATATCCATCATAATTAGCGTTATCATATTAATGATAAAAGCCCTATTTATAATTTATAAATAGGGCTTTTATTATACTAAATTTTTTTCTTAAAAAGAAATTACTTCTTTTTGAACCTCTTGAAATTCGGTAATGATTTCTTTTACGATTTCGGCAGCAGGTTTAATTTCGTTTATCAATCCGCTTATTTGTCCAATCTCTAATTCACCTTCCTCTAAATCACCTTCAAACATTCCTTTTTTAGCTCTAGCTCGTCCTAGAAGTGATATCAAATCTTCTTTAGTAGGTTGCGTGGTATAAAGTTCCATCACATCATTAAAAAACTTATTTTTTAATAAACGTACGGGAGCTAATTCTTTAAGGGTTAGTTGCGTTTCTCCTTCCTGCGCTTTTACCACTAAATCTTTAAAATTTTGGTGAGAAGACGCTTCGGGTGAAGCAACAAAACGGCTTCCAATTTGAACCGCATCTGCACCTAAAATCATAGCCGCAAGCATTCCTCTTCCTGTGGCAATTCCACCTGCTGCAATTAAAGGAATTTGTAACTTTTCTTTTACCATTGGGATAAGGGTAAAAGTAGTTGTTTCTTCTCTTCCATTATGTCCGCCTGCTTCAAACCCTTCCGCTACGACGGCATCAACCCCAGCAGCTTCTGCTTTTAATGCAAATTTTACGCTGCTTACCACGTGCACCACTTTAATTCCTTTTTCTTTTAAAATAGAAGTGTAAGTTTTAGGATTTCCGGCAGAGGTAAAAACAATTTCAACTCCTTCTTCTATAATAATTTCCATAATTTCCTCCAAGTTGGGATACAACATAGGAACATTTACAGCAAAAGGAAAGGAAGTTGCTTTTTTGCACTTTACAATGTGCTCTCTTAATACTTCGGGATACATAGAGCCAGCTCCAATTATTCCTAAACCGCCTGCATTACTAACGGCGCTGGCCAGCTTCCAGCCGCTAGCCCATATCATACCAGCTTGAATTAATGGATATTTTATATTAAATAGAGAAGTAATTTTATTGGTTTGCATTAGTTTTTAATAATTTTAAGAGTTTTTTCTTCTGTATTATTTGAGACTTGTAATAAGTAAATCCCCTTCGAAAAAGAAGAGAAATCTATTTGGTTAGCGTGTTTAACTTCCAACACTTTTTTTCCTAACATCGTATAAACTTTTATAGTGTTCGCTTCTGCGGAAGCGTTACGCAAATAAAGCATATTAGAAGTGGGGTTGGGATAAGCGATAATCGTGTTTTTATCAACAGACAGAGTGGAAAGTACGTCTTGCACGGCCATTGAAAAATCTGGAATTCCGTATCCAATTTCATTATTTGGATTGTTGTAACGAGAAGCAGATTCTCTTACAATTTGCATAATTTCTAGATTGGTTTTGCTAGGGTTAGCTTGCCATAAACTTGCAATAGCACCTGTCATAATCGGAGAAGAGAAAGAGGTTCCGTTTGAGAAATCAATATTTCCATTTATATTAATAATTGCAGAACCAGCACCTTGAGCCACTACATCTGGTTTTACACGTCCATCTGCAGAAGGACCTATAGAACTAAAAGATACATAATCTCCGTTTTGATCTACCGCGCCTACTGTAAAAACATTCCCGTCGGCAGGAGCATTTATAATAGGAAAACTAAAATCTTGCCCAGAATTACCAGCCGAGTTAACTACTAAAATTCCCTTTTCTACTGCAATATTAGCTCCTCTAGTGATGAAAGCCGTATTACCATCCATATCTTGTGGAGTATAGTTGTAATTGGGGTTGTCAAATTGGGAATAACCTAAAGAGGAATTGATTAAATCTACCCCCAAACTATCTGCTCTTTCGGCTGCTTCTACCCAATAGCTTTCTTCTACTGGAGTTTCAGAATTAGCATCTTCGGTTCTAAATAAATAAAAGGAAGCGTCTGGAGAAGTTCCTACAAATTGATTATTGAGAAAACCAACCATATCTGAAAGCACAATAGCTCCGTGATTGTGTAAATTTGAACTCGCAAAGTTATTAGATCTAGCTACAAAATCATACCCCCCAAGCAAGCGATTATCTTGATTTAAATCTGCAAAACCAGGATTCGTTAACACATTAGGAAAACCTGAATCTAAAACAGCAATTAGCATTCCCGTACCTATATAATCATCTTGATGCAAGTCCTCAACATTTAGCATTGAAACTTGATTGTTGCTCGCCCCATAATTATAATTTACATTTACCTCAAATTTTTGCTGGATGTCTTCACTTTGCTCCATTTGAGCTGGTCTTGGGTTAAGCATATCATTCGCAAAAACTATATTTTGAACAAAATTTAGATTACTTAAATTGTTTATATTTTGAATGCTTCCTAGCACATGAACGCAATTAAACCATTTAGATTTTGCTTTAACCACAATACCGGTTTGGCTTTTTAGCGTGGTAATGTAATTTTCATTTACAGGAACGTCTCTGGCATCTATAGCTATATTATGTAAGTTTTTACGTGTAATTGCACGTTGACTAAGAATAGAACTGGGATTGCTTATAGAAGCTTGTACATTAGGTTTATCTGTAAAATAAATCCAAGCGTGTTCTTGAGCTTTTAGTCCAAAAGAAATTACGAGTAAAACTCCAAAAATATAGTTTTTCATTTTTATAAAATTAAGAAATTACGCCAGAGCCAATCAATTCATCATCTTGATACCAAGCAACAAATTGTCCTTCCATGATAGCGGTTTGAGGTTGATCAAATATTACATAAAGACCTTGCTCTTCTTGGTATAAGGTAGCATCTTCTAAGGTTTGTCGGTAGCGAATTCTTGCTTTGGTTTTCAATTGGCTACCCACAGGTAATTTTAAATCTTCTCGTACCCAATGGATCTCATTTTTATCAACAAAAAGTCCTTTTCTTAAAAGTCCGGGATGATTCTTGCCTTGTCCTGTATAAATCACATTTTCATCTACATCGGTTTCGATTACAAAAAGTGGTTCTGGGGTACCACCAACACCCAAACCTTTTCGCTGACCTTTTGTAAAATAGTGTGCCCCATTATGACGCCCTACTTTTTTACCTTGTTCCTTATGGTAAGTATATTTTTTTACTTGACTAGTTAAAGAAGCATCTTCTTCCTTATCGGAAAAATAGGTAGCATCGTTAGCTTCTATCTCAACAATAATTCCATCTTTAGGTTGAAGTTTTTGCTGAAGAAATTCCGGCAAACGGACTTTCCCTATAAAACATAAACCTTGAGAGTCCTTTTTTTCTGCTGTGACTAAATCTTGCTGGGTAGCAATTTCTCTCACTTCACTCTTTTGCAAATTACCTATGGGAAATAAAGTTTTTGCCAATTGCTCTTGAGAAAGCTGACATAAAAAATAAGACTGATCTTTATTTTTATCCTTCCCCGCTAATAATTGATAGATGGTTTCTCCGTCTTTTTCAAATTCAGCTTTTCTACAATAATGTCCCGTAGCCACATAATCGGCTCCTAGAGAAAGTGCAATTTTCATAAAGACATCAAACTTTATTTCTCTATTGCATAATACGTCTGGGTTAGGAGTTCTTCCTTTACCATATTCATCGTACATATAATCTACAATACGTTCTTTATAATCTTCACTAAGATCTACCGTTTGAAAAGGAATATTCAATTTTTCGGCTACTAACATAGCATCATTGCTATCATCTAGCCAAGGGCATTCATCACTTATGGTTACAGAGTCATCGTGCCAATTTTTCATAAATAAGCCAATTACTTCATAACCTTGTTCCTTTAATAGGTATGCGGTTACACTAGAATCTACTCCGCCACTTAAACCTACTATCACTCTTTTTTTAGCCACAATCTCTTTTTTTAATGCAAAAATATGAATTTTAGTCGGTTTGTTTTTTCTTTACTTTCAATGGAGTTTTAGGTAAAGGGTATTTTATGGTTTGTACCACTTTTCCGTCATCATAAAACTTCCAAATTCCGTCTTTTTCGTCCTCTTTATAATTTCCTTCGCTTAAAATGTTTCCCGATTTATCGTAGATTTTAGTTAAGCCGTTCAGCTTTCCATTTTTATAGGTGTAATACTGCAAAATTTGCTTGTCTTTAAGGTACACGATTTCAGTTCCGTCAAGCTTACCATTTTTGTAATTTTCTTCTTGCGCCAACATTCCGTCAGGTAAAAAGGTTTTTTTGTTCCCGTGTAGCTTATCGTTTTTATAATTTTCTATCATCATTAATTTTTCCCCACCTTTGTGGTAATACCTCCAGGTGCCTTCTCTTTTCTTGTTAACCATATTACCTTGACTTACTATTGCCTCATTATTTGTATAGTAAGTTACCAGAATAGAATCATTTTTAGTATTATATTCTTTTGTAGCTACGGGTTGGTTATAGTTTCCCTCTTTGTAAAACTTAAAAACACCTACTTCTTTACCATGCTCAAAAGTACCTTCATATCTTTTTTGATTGGTACCTTCAAATTTTTTCATCCATTTCCCGTGACGTTTGCCGTTGGCATCGGTTTGATTCAACTTTTCTGTTTGAGCATAATTTTTAATTCCGAACATAGAAATACATAGCAGAAGTAAAAAAAATCTTTGAGTTTTCATGAATGATGGTTTTTGTATATTGGGCATAATTTTAAATGTAAATCCTAAATGAATTATTCTATATCAAAATTAACAAAAATACTGCCAGTATTATTGTTTGCCTGTGTTCTTTTTTCTTGTCAAGACGATGATGATAATGGTAATGTAATAGAAGGAAACAACTCTATTATAAATTACTTGCAAAAAAACAATGAGTATTCTATTATAGCTCAAACGGTTGTCAAAGCTGGCTATAAAGGTACTTTAGATGGGAATTCAGGTACTTATACCTTTTTCGCACCCGATAATGAGGCTATGAATATTTATTTTTCTGACCTAGGTATTTCTGGCTTAGAAGCATTATCAGATGAAGAAGCTCAAAGGCTAGTTGACTATCATCTTTTGCAAACACCAAACAATGCAGAAAACTTTACTACAGGTTATTTAAAAACAAACGCTAAAAAAGTATTGAATGATTCGGTTAGTTATAATTTAGATTTGTTTGTAGATAGTGAAAAAGACTTAATTTTTAATGCACAAACCCGTATAGTTTTTCCTAATATAGATGTAGATAATGGCGTTTTACACGGAATTGATAAAGTTCTTAACCCGCCAAGTGTAACCGATTTAATGCAAATTGATAGTCGACTTCTTAGTTATTATGAAGAATTGGAAGCTGAGGATTTACTGTCAGAAATTCAGACTGAAGATGACAAAACTATTTTTGTTCCTATAGACATCGATTTAGATCCCTTTTTGGCGAATCAAAATTTTACTACTTCAGAAAAAGTGAATTTTTTAAAAAATCACCTTATGGAAGGTTTTTTTACAACAGATTTTCTTCAAACTGGATATTTTAAGAATAGGGCAGTAGCCAGTAATAGTAATCATATAGATACTTATTTTAATTTAACCTTGGGATTATTATTAAATGGAACTAGCAATATTATAGAACAAGATATTGTAGGGACAAATGGAGTAATTCACGTTTTAGATAAAGTATTAGAAGTTCCTAATTTGTATACTTTTGTTAACGCTGATGTGGATTTATTTACTTTTCAGACTGCCTTAACACGCGATGATCAACTCCCAGAAAATTATATAAACCGACTAATGAGTAACGACGGAACTGAAAGCCCGTTTACAATTTTTGCTCCCATAGATACAGCTTTTGAAAGTGCTTTGTTAGAGCTTTTCCCAAATCAAAATGCTACATTAGAAGATATTGATACTGCAACCTTAACCTCTATACTTAATAATCATATCGTTACTAATAATGCTTATACATTAGAATCTTTACCTTCGAATGTAAATACCTTAGAAAGTCAAATTCAAGTGATAAAAACCGACAGTACTTTTACTTTAACAGATGTGCAACTGCGTCAGTCTAATTCGGTAAGAGTAGATGTTCAAGCCAAAAATGGACTTTTACATAAAATTGATACTCTGTTACTGCCGTAGCTCTGAATTTTTCAATATGAAATTTACAGAAAAATATGGGGATTATATAGGATAAGAAATTAAAGTTCTAAATAAAATCATTAAGAAATCACTTATTAATTTGCGACTTCTTTACAGCATAGCCTAAAATAAATTTTGAAAAGAGAGAGTAGAAGATTTTTTAAAGAAGATGACCGATAAAGAACTAGCCTTCTTTTTAAAATTCCGGTACAAAGAATTTATGCCTTATTCAAAACAAAAAATACAATCTGAATTAAATAAAAGAAGTTTATCTGATATACACCTTGCTAAACTAACTAATCATAATGCGAAATTTGAACTTGAAAATTGTCCGCGATGTGGCTCCAATAATTTTTATAGTATAAAAGAGTCAGAATTACGTGCAACTCAATATGGAGGCTATGAAGTTGAAAAGACATCTAAAAAATGCAGAATATGCTCTTATAATGCTGAAAAGGAGAAGCTCATTAGTTGGAAAGTTAGATTTTATAAGTTCTTAGGAAAATACTCTTGGAAAAAAATTAAATAAAAAAAGCTCTTGAAAATTTTCAAGAGCTTTTTTGTATCAATGATTTAGGTGATGTGATTATTTTTTAGCCTTTTTTTGCTGCTCGGCTTGTTCCATCATTTCCTGCATTTTTCTAGAAAACTTATTTTGCTTCTTAGGTTTCTTTTTATTCTCTTGAATCTTAGCATGTATCTTATCTTCATCAATAATGAAGTTTTTAATGACCAACATAATTCCTATTGTAATTAAGTTAGAAGTTAAATAATACAACGATAATCCACTTGCGTAATTATTGAAGAAAATCAACATAAATAATGGAGATAAGTACATGATAAATTTCATGTTTGGCATCCCAGGCTGTGTCTGTTGCATATTTTGCCCTGTAGTCATCATCATATAAATGAAAATAGCGATAGAAGCAAGGATAGGGAATAAACTTACGTGGTCTCCATAAAACGGAATAGTAAAGGGTAGTTCTGCAACTACATCATAACTCGATAAATCATCTGCCCATAAGAAGCTTTTTTGTCTAATATCAAAAGCACTAGGAAAGAAATTGAATAAAGCATAAAACACGGGAATTTGCATTAAAGCAGGTAAACATCCACTCATAGGGCTAGCTCCAGCTTTGCTATACAGCTTCATAGTTTCTTGCTGCTTTTTCATTGCATTGTCCTTGTACTTTTCATTCAACTCATTAATTTCAGGTCTTAAAACCTTCATTTTTGCTTGAGAAACGTACTGCTTGTATTGTACAGGAGAAAGCAGTAATTTAACTGAAATAGTTAAGAAAATAATAGCAATTCCAGCTGGTAAAAATCCGCTAAGGAGGTTAAAAAATGGAATGATTAAAAACTGATTAATCCATCCAAAAATCCCCCATCCTAAAGGAACTACTTCATCTAAATTACGGTCGTATTCATTTAATATTTTATAATCGGTTGGGCCATAATAAAAGTCCATGGTTTCATTAAACTCACCACCTTTTAGCTGTAAAGGAACAGAAGCTGAAAACTCTTTAGTGAAAACAGTATCTACTTCTTCATCTTGAACTAAATTTTTAGAAACAAATTTAGCTCTTTCAAAAGGTGCATCAGTTAATAAAATAGAGTTGAAGAAGTGCTGTTTAAAAGCTATCCAAGAGATTTCTTCATCTTCAGCGTCATCGTTATCTCCTTGTCCAGTGTAATCATCTTTATCACCTTCATACTCCCAAAGAATTTCTGTGTATCTATTCTCGTAAGAAATACTTTTTGCGTGGCGGTATGCTTTTAATTTCCAGTCAAGCTGAATATTATCTTTGTTAATGACATTGGACAATCCATTAGAACGAATGGCAAAGTCAAACATATAATCTTCTGGCTTTAACTCATAATAGTATTCTAAATACTCATTTTGAGAGACTTTTAATTTCATCGATAAAGAAGAACCATCTTTTGAAAGGCTAGGCTCAAAATACATATCTTGAGTAGCTATAGAACGGTTATCTTGAGTGGTGAAGTTTAAATTGAAGGAAGCATTACCATCCTTAACAATATAGATAGGTAAAGAATCGTAGGTTTTAAAGTTTTTAAGTTTAGCTTCTACAATTTGTCCCCCTTTATTACTTATTTTTAATTCTAATACATCGTTCTCTAAAGTAGTTACGTTTTCTTTAGCAGAAGGAAGGGTAGAAGAATAGCTAAATACACCAAGTTTTTCTTGTGCTTTAGCAATGCTTAATGAATCTGCAGTAGGTGAGTTTGTGGTAAGCTCATTTTTAGGAGTAGTCTGTTCAACACTTTCCTGTTTTTCTGGTGTGCCTACTTCTTCTACTTGTGTAGATTCGTCTTGGTTGTAATAAAGCATCCATAGTAAGACTGCTCCAATTAAGAAAAATCCGATAAGGGAATTAAGGTCAAATTTTTTATTATCCATAAGAATGTTTCAATGATCAAGTTTTCAAACAACTTGAGTATCTTTAAATAAGCGTGCAAAACTCTTAAATTTCATTTAAAACACGCATTAAATCGTTAAAAATTATTTCAAAAAAAGAACCACTTATTTTAAATAAGACAAGATGGCATTATTTTCTTTTTTCTGAAAAAACTTTGGCAGCTTTCACAAAATCAATAAATAGAGGGTGTGGAGTAGCTACCGTACTTTTATATTCTGGATGATATTGTACCCCAATAAACCAAGGGTGGTCTTTAAGTTCTACCACTTCTACTAATCCTGTTTGAGGGTTAATACCAGAGCTTACTAATCCAGCAGCTTCTAATTGTTCTTTATATTCGTTGTTATATTCGTAACGATGACGATGTCTTTCACTTATTTGAGCTTTACCATATACTTTCTCAATAAGAGTGCCTGCTTTAAGCTCACAATCCCAAGCTCCTAAGCGCATGGTTCCTCCCATTTGAGTAATGTTTTTCTGACTTTCCATAATATCGATGACAGGATTTTTTGTGGTGTCATCCATTTCTGTACTGTTAGCGTCTTTAAGATTTAAGACATTTCGAGAATATTCTATGACCGCCATTTGCATTCCTAAACATATTCCAAAAAAAGGAAGGTTGTTTTCTCTAGCATAGCGAACGGCTTCAATTTTACCTTCAATTCCTCTCTCTCCAAAACCTGGCGCCACTAAAATTCCGTCAAGGCTGCTAATGATAGAATTTTTATGGTCTACATCTAAAAATTCTGAGTGTATACTTTTAATATTTACTTTTACCTCATTTTCCGCTCCAGCGTGAATAAAAGATTCTAGAATAGATTTGTAAGAATCTTGTAACTCTACATATTTACCTATAAGGCCAATTGTAATTTCTGCAGTAGGGTTTTTATGACGTTGTATAAACTGGTTCCACTGTGTTAAATCTGGCTGAGTATCGTCGGCAAGGTCTAATTTTTTTAGCGTAATAGTATCTAAGCCTTCTTCTAACATTAAATTAGGAACGTCGTAAATAGTTGAGGCATCAATAGATTGAATTACAGCTTCTTGCTTAACGTTACAAAATTGTGCTAATTTTCGTCTAAGATCATCACTTAACTCGTGCTCTGTTCTACAAACTAAAATATCAGCATTAATACCACTTTCCATTAAAGTCTTTACACTATGCTGAGTAGGTTTGGTCTTTAATTCTTTTGCAGCCGATAAATACGGAATTAAAGTAAGGTGTATTACCAAAGAATTGTGTTCTCCTAAATCCCATTTTAATTGGCGAACAGCTTCTATGTAAGGGAGTGACTCTATATCACCAACGGTACCACCAATTTCTGTAAGTACAATATCGTAATCGCCACTTTTACCTAAAATCTGAATTCTTTCCTTGATTTCATTAGTAATATGAGGAACAACTTGTACAGTTTTACCCAAAAACTCACCGCGGCGTTCTTTTTCGATCACACTTTGGTAAATACGTCCTGTAGTAACGTTATTGGCTTGTGAAGTATTTACATTTAGAAAACGTTCATAATGACCTAAATCTAAGTCAGTTTCTGCTCCATCTTCAGTTACAAAACATTCCCCATGCTCGTATGGGTTTAAAGTACCCGGATCTACGTTAATATAAGGATCTAATTTTTGAATCGTGGTTCTATAACCACGTGCTTGTAAAAGTTTTGCGAGTGAAGCTGCGATAATTCCTTTCCCTAGAGACGAAGAAACACCACCAGTTACAAAAATGTACTTAGTTTGTGCCATTTTTTGGGTTGTTTAAATATTGTCTATACGGAGCGCAAAAGTACAAATTTAATCTCGTTTATAGGAGAGAAAAATAGAATTTGACAAACATTTTGTCATCGTTATGATTACAAAGGTTTTGGGTATTTCTTACGGATATCTTTTAACAAGACTTCTAGACCGTTTATTTTTAATTCGTGTACTGCTTTAAGTTGCTTGCCAAGACTATTTTCTGGAAATCCTTTTTGAGAAAACCAGGTGTAATAAGGCTCAGGGATATCAGATAGGTACCAATTCTTATACTTACCAAAATACATTTTGGCATAAGCTAGCTTAATGAGGTCTTTAGGTTCTAGTCCGGGAATCATATGGGGCAAATGTAGGAAAACATAATTTACTTTTTTCTAAAAAAAATATCAGTGTATCTTTCCCAAAAATTATAAGGTGTACGATGTTATTGTAATAGGTTCTGGAGCAGGAGGTTTAACCAGTGCGATTTGTTTGGCAGAGCGAGGAAAAAAAGTTTTGGTTTTGGAAAAACACGATATTCCAGGAGGTTGGTGCCATAGCTTTTATGTGAACGGGCAGCGACACAGTCCGGGGCTACATTATATAGGTTTACTTGGGGAAGGAGAATCTACTAGCGATTTATATAAAAATTTAGGTATTGCCAATGATCTTACTTTCTTTAAAATGCATCCCGATGTCTATGAACGTTGTCATTTAGGAGATTATAAATTCGATTTTCCTGATAGCTATGAGAAATTAAAAATAAAACTAATAGCTCAATTTCCTGAGGAGGAAAAAGGAATCGTAAAAGTAATAGACCTTATTGATAAAGTAAATAGTCAAATTATGATGATTCCTAAACTTAAAGGTTTTTGGAATCATGTACTTATTCCTTTTCGGACTAAAGAAATGGGTAAATACGGTTTGTTTAGCTTAGAAAAAGTTCTTAAAAAGTTTATTAAAGATCCCATTCTCCGTAATATTATTTCGGTGCAATGTGGGGACCATGCGCTTCCGCCGAGTAAAGTTCCATTTCCTTTTCATTGCGCTTTGATGGGACATTATAAAAATGGGGCATATTATCCTATGGGAGGAGGAGGAGCTTTAGTAAAAGCATAGACTAATCGACTTAGGGCTTTAGGAGCGGAAATAAGAACTAGAAGCGGAGTAAAGAAAATTCTGCTTCAGCAAAATAAAGCGATAGGCGTAGAATTAGAAAATGCAAAACAACTTTTTGCAGAAAATATTATTAGCAATGCCGATCCACATACTACATTCCAAAGGCTTATAGGAAAAGAAAATTTAAACAAAAAACTTCAAAAAAAATTAGCTAAAACTACTTATTCGCTCACTTCACTTATCCTATTCTTAACTGTAGATATAGATATGACAAAACACGGAATGCATAGTGGAAATATTTGGCGTTTTACTGAAGTAAATATTGATAACGCTTTAAGCGGAATAATAAACACCCCTTTATTAGAATTAAAAGAATTACCTGCGATGTTTATTAGTTGCACTACTTTAAAAGATCCTACTAGTTTTGATGGGAAACATCACAATTTTGAAGTAGTCACCTTAATAGACTATGAACAGTTTAAACCTTATGAGCATTTAGGAAAAAATCGAAATGAAGATTACCAAAACTTCAAAAAACAGTTATGTGATTTATTTATGGTTTCTTTAGAAAAAGAATTTCCGGGTATTACAAATCACATGGTTCATATTGATTTAGGGACCCCATTGACCAATGAATATTATATCAATTCTACACGGGGGAATATTTACGGTATAGAAAAAACCTTAAAGCAAATAGGTCCGTTTGCTTTTAAACCTCAATCCCCCTTTAAGAATCTCTATTTAACTGGTGCGAGCATAATGTCTCATGGAGTTGCAGGAGCAGCACATAGTGGAGTAGCTACGGCTGCTAAAATATTGGGAGAGCGTCCAGAAGAATTACTTCAGGTTAAAGCAGATCAAAAACTCAGAATTTTAGAAGCAGAAGATGATACTCAATGGCCACAGGATGTAAAAAGAAAAATAGTACAAAAACAGAAAAAGTTCCGTGAAAGCGGGGATATAATAATTTAACTCCCTATCTTATAATCTAATTTTAATATTATTGTCCTTTTTTAAAGGTTTATATTGTGTAAATAGGTGAGCAAAAAGCTATTTTTTATATTCTTACTTCTCAAAATTTTCTATGTTTCATCCCAGGAATTAGTAGAAAGTGATACGTTACACGTAAATTATTTAGGGCAAGATAAAGGTTTACTTCAACTTAATTCTAAGGCGATAGTAAGAGATAGTTTAGGTTTTTTATGGGTAGGAACCGAGGATGGTTTACATAAATTTGATGGATATACGTTTACCCCAAATGTACACAATCCTAATAAGAACAATTCCTTACAAGATGACCATATTAGAGGCTTATTAGCCTTAAAAGATACTTTATTTATTGCTTCTAATTCTGAAGGAATTTTAGGTTATCAATTATCCCAAAACAATTATTTTTCTATTTCCTTTTCGAAAAAAAAATTAAATGAAAAGATAGCCTATGACGTTTTTCTACTAAATAGAAGGTCTGTACTTTTTAGCTTAAATAATAATTTTGTGATTTATGATGTGATTACAAAAGAGACACAAGTATTTAACTTACCCAAAAAAAAGAAGGAAAATTTTATAAATTCTGTATTAAGTTTAGATGAGGAAAATTTTTTGTTAGGTACTTCAGAAAGTGGATTGCTTCAATTTAATCTTAAAAATAAAAAATTAAAAGCATACGCTCTTTTTCAAGAGAATGATGTAGAAAGCTTACTTTTTATCAAGGATCAAATATTTGTAGGGAATCATAGAGGTATATCTATTATTGATTCGGGAAAACTACTTGAACATATTGCTTTACCAGAAGTAAGGTGCTTTTATCTATTTTCTACGACTCAGCTCTTAATAGGAACTGAAACTGGACTTTATAGTTATGATTTAGAACTTAAAAAGTTACAAAAACAAATTTTAAAATCTGACACCAAAAAAATCTATGGAAATGTAGGTATCAACGATATTGTTGGAGATAAAAAAGGAAACCTATGGATTGGTACAGAGGGAGAAGGAGTTATTTATCATAATAAATTTCAAAGAAAATTCCACACCTTAAAAATTAAACTCAAGGAATATCCACACCACGAAAATATAAGTTCATTTCAATTTTTAGCAGATGACGATGATTTATGGATAGGAACTGAACTAGGTATTGTGAAATATAAAGATTTATCACAAGAGTTTAAATTATATGATGAAGCCAAAGAGAGCCTTATTTATACAATTAGAAAAGATAAAAATAAGAATCTTTGGGTTGGAGGTTTTAATACGGGTCTATTAAAATATAATGAGAAAGATGATTCTTTTAAGCGGTTTCTCCACGATGCTAACAACTCTTCGTCAATTTCAAATAATGATGTTATTGAAATTATTCCTATAGATGAAAATACGTTATGGGTTTGTACTTGGACGGGTGGTATTAATGAATTTGATCTTAAAAATGAAGAGTTTAAACCTCTACAAATTAACAAGAAACCATTACATCGAGCTCGGATTGCTTATCAGGATTCTCAAGGTTATCTATGGATAGGAAGTGATGAAGGCCTTTTTAAAATGAAAGAAGAGAAATTAATCTCTATTTTTTCAAATGATGAGGATGATACAAAAAAGTTAATCAATGACCGAATTTTCGCTATTACAGAAGATAAAAATCAAAATATTTGGGTAGGGACAGCTGCAGGAATTTCAAAAATTGAAAACGGTGAAAAGTCTGTTGCTCACTACGGAAAGCAAAAAGGTTTGCCGAATGATTTTATTTACAGCTTGATGGTTGATGAAGCCAATCAGCTATGGATGGGTAGCAATCATGGGGTTTCGGTTTTTAATCAGGAAACAGAAAACTTTAAAAATTTTACCGAAAAAGATGGTCTACAAAACAATGAGTTTAATGGTAAAGCTGGTTATAAAGATGAAAATGGTAATTTTTATTTTGGCGGCATGCGAGGCATAAATATTTTTAAGCCTGAGCAAATTAAAGAGAATCCACATTTACCAGAAGTCTATATTCATCAAATAGATTTATTTAATGTACCTATAGAAAGAAATGAACTTTATGCAAATCACTTATATTTTAAAAGTAAAGAGAATGTGCTAACACTTCATTATACTAGTCTTAATTATCTTAATCCAGAGAAAATAAATTATAAATATATTTTAGAAGGGTTTGATAAAGATTGGCGAAGTGTCACTCAAGAAAAAAGTACAACTTATACCAACTTACCACCAGGAGAATATACTTTTTATGTCACGTCTACCAATGATGTAGGAAAGTGGAGCGATAGCTGTGATGAGATTAAAATAACTATAGTTCCTCCTTGGTATCAAAGTATTTGGTTTAAGATATTAGCTATTTTAATTATCATTTTGCTCTTAATTTTGTTCTACTACTTAAAAACAAAAAAACTAAAAAAAGATAAATTAATACTCGAAAATAAGGTGGTTGAAAGAACCCAAAGTTTAAAAGAAACTAATGAAAAACTAAAACTGTCTTTTGCCAGTTTGGAAGAAAAAAATAATAATATTCAATTCTTGATGAAAGAATTAGATCATCGAGTAAAGAATAATCTTCAAATAGTTTCTAGTTTTTTAAATATTCAAGCGAACAGTATTACAAATGATGAAGCTAGACAAATTTTAATGGTAGCGAAGAATAGAATTTCCTCTATTTCAATAATTCAAGATTTATTATCCCAAAAACAAGATGAGCTTATCTTACCGGATTTCATTAAAATATTTACTGAAAAAATCTTAAACTTATTAGGTGATAAATCTGAGAGGAAGTTTACCATAACTTATAGATTAGAGAAAAATACACAGCCTATAAAAGTAAATAGTATTTTAATAGGACTTATATTAAATGAATTGATTACTAATATTTACAAATATGCTTTTCCAGGTTACAGAGCTGAAAACAATGTGGTTATTGTTTGTCAAATCGAAAATGAAAAAATTAAACTACAAGTAAAAGATAACGGAGTTGGTATTTCTAATGAAAATAGAAGCTCCTCTTCTTTAGGACTTGAAATTGTAGAAGAAATGATAGAGCAACTAAATGGTACATTTAGCATAAGCTCTTTAAACGGAGTTGAAGTTTCAATTAATATCCCTTATAATTAATGATGACAGAACGTATTTTATTTATAGAAGATGAATTTCTAATAGCAAAAGATATTCAGCTTTTATTGCAAAAAGAAGCAAAATATATAGTAGATATTGCCAAAACTCCAGTCAAGGCATTAGAGTTATTTCAATTTAACGACTATCAATTAATCATTTCTGATATTAATTTGCAGTGTGACAAAGATGGTATTGAGATTGTAAAAGAACTTAAAGAGATAAAAATAGTTCCTGTAATTTATTTGACAGCTTATAAAGAGGAGTCTTTTTTAGAACGTGCTAAAGAAACCATGCCTTTTGCTTATCTATTAAAGCCGTTTCAAGAAGATCAATTAAAAGTGACTATACAATTAGCACTTTTAAACTATAAAAATACAATTGCAGGTGAAAAGGAAGATATAGAAAACACAAAGAAAATAGAAAATCTTACCACTAGAGAAAAAGAGGTACTCGTAACTTTAGCTACGGGAAAAACCAGTAAAGAAATAGCAGAAGCCCTTTGTGTGTCTTATCATACGATAGAAAAACACAAGAAAAATATTAAAGAAAAATTAGGTTTTCATACCATTGCAGAACTGGTAAAATTCACTTTTTCATCAAAACTATATAAGGTTTATTAATACTTCACGGTTTTGTTTTGCTGATTGGTTTGTTGGAGGAATTCTCTAATATCATCATTAGCAGTTTTTAAATCCGCTTGACGGACATACATCATATGTCCACTATGATAAGTTTTAAACTGAATTCTATCTGTTAACTGTCCGCTAGGATCTATCTGACTCATCGTATACTTAGAATGAAAATAAGTGGTAGCGCCATCATAATACCCTGTTTGGAAAAGTACATTTAGATACGGGTTTTCTGCCATTGCTTTTCGTAATTGTTCTCTAGTGTTATTTCCACGATTATCCCAAGGATGAACAGAACCAAACATATTGTACTTTAAATCGGTTTTAAAGTTAAGATGCTCTCGCATATAATAATTAATAGCAGGCGTAAAAGAATGCAGCCAAGACGCTAGCTCGGGACTGTAATCTGGACTATTTCCTGCTAACTTTCTATCAATACCTAAATAACGAGAATCTAGTCTACCAATCGTATGGCCAGATTTTTCTCTTAAAAGTTCTTTCCAAAAAACTATAGAAGGAAGATCTAAATTATGTTGAAGAATCACTTTTTTAGAAATACCGGTGTAGCTTGCCATCTGTGTAGCAATTTTTTCCTTATCGGAAGTAGAAAGCATAGAGCCTTTAGCTAAAGCAGGAAGTAAGACATCTAACGCATACTCTTCTATTTCTGGTAAAATAAGCTCAAGCTCTTTTGATTGAAAATTTGAAGATAAGGCTTTATGATACCAAGCTGCTGCTGAATAATAAGGTAAAAATAAAGATGATGACAAGGCCGTATCAGAATCGAAAGTAAGATAATCGGCTGGCGAAACTAATATTACTCCGTTAAGATACATCCATTGTTGCTCTTGCAAAGCTAAAGCAAGTCCAGAAACACGAGTTCCGCCATAGCTTTCTCCAATTAGGTATTTCGGCGAAAGCCAGAGATTGTTTCTGCTAACAAAGTTATCTAACCAGCTCGCCAAGTATTTAATATCTGCATTTATCCCGAAAAATAAATCTCTATTGGGTTCTTTGTCATCCACTTTTAAAGTTCTAGAGTAACCTGTATTTACAGGATTAATATATACAATATCGGCAACATTTAAAATAGAGTAGGGGTTATCTTTCAAGCCATAAGGTTGTACAGGATAACCTTCTTCACTTAAATTTAGAACTTTTGGTCCGGTGTAAGCAATATGCATCCAGGCAGAAGCAGATCCAGGTCCGCCATTAAAAGAAATTAAAAGAGGTCTCTGGTTATTAGCATCATCTTTTTTTTCTTGTTTTTTATAGTAAGTATAATGTAGAGTAGCGATGGCTTTATTCTCATTATTCCAAACGGGTTGCATTCCTGTAGTTGCGGTATAATTTATTTTTGCACCGTTAATGGTTGCTAAGTGTTTTGTAGTAATAGTAGTATCTATAGGTACTTTAATTTCTTGTGCATGTGTAAAACAAGAAAAAAAAATGAAAAGAAAAAGTAGCTTTTTTGCAACCATGTTAATTTTTATTTGATAAATGAAAGAATTAAAAATACTCAATTTTCAATAGTTAAAAGAACGTAAATTGGTATATTATTAACGAAAGGGAAATTAATAATTATTAATTTGGCATAAACTAAAAACCAATTAATTATGTCATTACTAACAATTATTTTAAATATTTTATTACCACCGTTAGCTGTATTTTTAAAACACGGCTTAGGAACAACTTTTTTGATTAGTGTTCTTTTAACGGTTGTAGGTTGGCTACCTGGTGTTATTCATGCATTTTATGTAAATAACTAGGTCTAGGTAAAATAATTTACAAACTCTAAAGAGAGACTTCAGAGAAAATTTTACCAAAGAAGATGAAAGTTTCTTTAGCTTTATTAATGGCTAAGCTCTCTTCTTCAAGGCTGTAGTCTTTCTTTAGGGTTTTACTAAAGGAATTCCATTGCTTAACTTGATCTCTATCACCACTAAAAAAAATAGGTTTAGGTAACTCTTCCAAGTTTTTGCATAAAGGAATATTTTTAGCAATAAACACACCGCCAAGAGCAGAACCATCGACCACATATTTAGCTCCTAATGATTCGATTGTATTATTTAAAGTAAATAGATTTTCAAACTTTAATATATTTCTTTGAATTACATCTTCATTGATGTTTAATGCAGAAAGATCTTCTAATAGCAGTTCGCTTTTAAGAGGTTTTTTAATATCAACATAGTTGCTTATTTGCCGTTCAGTAATTGCGTAAGCAACATAATTTTGAAGTAAAAGCAACTTGTATTCATCAATTTCTATTTTATGATTTATAATAAGATAAGCTAAATTCTTTTTTTCTATATTTTCATGGAGTTCTTTAGTGGCTTCTCTTAATTTATCAATCATTATTTAAATCTATTTTATTAATTTTTTTTCTAATTTCAAAAATACTTTTTCTTTGTTCTTCATTGTCATATTTCATATGATCTAAGTAACTGTAGATTTGATTGACAGCAATTTTATTTTTCCTTACTTTTTCTCTTAAATCCTCTTTTTCGATCATTTCAAAAATTACCCTTTTTAAAAGAGGTTCTAATTTTTCTGAAAGAATATTCATGTGCTTTTTAAGTATATAACCCGAAGCACCAGCAAGAATAGTATTAGCTGCTAATTCTTCATCATTAATGGTTCCTGTTATAAAAATAAGCGGAATATTAGCATCGATATCTTGAGTGGTAGTTAATACATCTAAACCCGTACAGGTTGGTAAATTATAGTCAGAAAGGACAACATCTGGGATGTAATTATGAAGAGCATGTGTAGCGTCTTCTATGTTATCTACAACTTTTATTTCAAAATTTTCAACAATTTTTTTTAGTTGAAAGGTGATGAGTTCGGCATCTGTTTTTTCATCCTCTACTAAGAGAATTCTAAGCTTTGTATTGATCATAAATTAAATACTAATATTCAACATTCAACTAGCGAGTAAAAATACAATATTAAGCGTTACCGAAATTAAAAAAGAACGTAGTTCCCTCATTTAACTTAGTTTCTACCCATATCTTTCCTTCGTGTAGATCTATAGATTTTTTAACGATAGCTAACCCAATTCCTGAACCTTCATAATCCGCTGAAGCTAATCTAGTAAAGACATTAAAAATTTTATCTATGTACTTTTCATCTATGCCTATTCCATTATCTTTTACAAAGTAAGCTTTAGATTCTTCTTTATAGCCTATTTCTACAAAAGGTTCTTTTTGGTTTTGGCTGTACTTAATTGCATTGGTAATTAAGTTTGCACAAACCTGAGTTACCATTCTCGAATCGGCAAATACTTTGGGTAAGTTTTTTTCAGCTTTAATTTGAGTTTGAGGATAATTGATTTTTAAATTTGAAGAATTTATAATCTCAAAAACAACAGCGTTTAAGTCTACCGGGATTCTTCTAATATCTTGCCTTCCTATTTTAGAGTAAGATAAAATATCGTCAATTAAAACGTCCATTTTTTTAGATGATGAGATGATGGTTTCTAAGGCATGCGTAGAATAATCATCATCTTCTAAATTTAGATGCTCTTTCAAAATCCTAGCATAGCCGTCAATCCCTCGAAGTGGAGCTCGTAAATCGTGAGAAACGCTATAACTAAAAGTTTCTAATTCTTTATTGACTCTTTTTAGCTTGTTGTTAAGAAGCTTTATTTTTTCTTTTTGTTTTTTAACTAAAACTGTATTTATATTCTCTTGCAATTTAGCAGCAGCTTCAATTTCAGAATTTTCCCACACTTTAGAGCTACCTGCAACTTTTTCTGACCATTTTTCAAATGACTTTCTAGGATGTAAATAGGTGACCCCATCTTTTACATATCCATTTTTTTCAGGATTGCCGCCCCACTCAATGGTGGTAATAATTTCTGGTCTAAACCAGATGATAAAGTCTTTAAAATTAGCATCTAAACTTATAGCCAAAATACCTGATGCCGTTTTTGTATACGCTTCCGCGGAAGCAAAATGAGAACTTAAACTTTCAGTAAAATAAATAGATTTTTTTTGTTTAGCCAAGTGCTCACGGATGAGGATTTCTATTTCTTTTTTAAGCGGAGTGCCGCCTAAAACATTAATTTTATTCTTTCTAACCAACGCAACTCCGCCGCAATCAATAAAATCTTTCAGGTTGGGCTGATAGTTGAGCAGAGCTTCTTTAAACTTAGAAACACTTTGCATTTGTAGCATAAGTTTTTTTCTTAAGGTTTCTAGTTGTTTACTGCTGCTTACATATTTTTTGGTATCTAATAAATTAATTTGATTAGCAAAAACTTGGGTCAGAAATTTACAGCTTTGTCGCTGAAAATAATCTACCGTTTTAGCTTTGTAATGATGACAGGTGATAAGCCCCCACAGTTTACCATTTACTATAATCGAGGTAGTTAAAGAAGCATTTACTTTCATGTTCTTTAAGTATTCGATATGAATAGGAGATACACCTCTAAGTTCAGAATTGGTAAGGTTGATTGGTGGCTGCAGATTAGAATTATCAAGTGAAAGAATAGGTGAGGGTTTATAATAAACATCACTTATAATTCTAACGCCTTGTTTTAAAAAGATTTCTCTTGCAGGTTTAGGTATATCGCTGGCAGGATACCGTAACCCCAGCCACGTTTCTAAATTTTCATCCTTAGTTTCGGCAATCACTTCTCCGTTCCAATCTTTGTCAAAACGATATAACATCACGCGATTGTACCCAAAAATATTCTTTATAAGTTGAGTTGCTATTTGACTGGTTTCCTTTAAAGAAGTGGTTTTCTCTATCTGACTTAAAATGTTATTAAGCTGTTGCTGAAAGGTAAAAGAAGGGAGTTTATCTTCTTGTTTCTCAACATCTATAATTACTTTATCATCGCTTAAATGCGGAATTAATAGAAAATTTTCTCTGCCTTTCTCAAACGTGTAAGTAGACAAGATTATATTGGCTTCTAATTCTTTTTTTAATTGAATAATGAAATCATCAGGAAATAAATCACTTAAAGAATGGAAGCTAGATAGATTATCTGTTTGTAAAAAGCTACTTAGGTTTTCGCTATAATTTACTACTGCGTAAGATTTCATATCGATTACAACCAAGGCTCCGTGTGGCTGTATGTGCCCTATAATATGAATAGGCTCCTTATCACAATTTGTTAAATTGGTAGCAGTTATGATTTTTTCTTGATCCTGCATTTTTTATTTCGCCTTTAATTTAAAGTAAAAGGTACTTCCCACTCCTACTTGAGATTCTACCCATATATTTCCTTTATGTAGAGCTACAATTTTTTCTACGTGGGCTAAACCGACTCCTGTACCTTCATATTTTTCTTGAGTAGGTACACGGTTAAAAATGGTAAAAATATTTTTTTGATCTTCTTTAGATATTCCTATCCCATTGTCCATAATAGAGAACACATAAAAATCTCCTTCTTTAAATGAAGAAATTCTAATTTCTGGTTCTTTATTTTTTGCCTTGTATTTAAGAGAGTTACTTATTAAATTTTGAAATAATAATCTTAACTCTACTTCATAACCAGTTATTTTAGGTAAGCTACCAGAATAAATTTTAGCATTGGTTTCTTTTATTCTCTTTCCTAAATCATATTTCACTACTTCTACGATTTCTTTGGTATTTACAATTTGCTTTTGAGTATTTCTCCCAATTCTAGAGTGTTCTAATAAAGCTTTTATTTGTTGAGAAAGCCTATCTGAAGCTTGATCTATATAAGAAATATATTCTCGACCTTTATCATCTAACCGATTACCATATATTTTACCTAAAATATCACTACCAAATTTAATGGTAGAAAGTGGTTCTTGTAAATCGTGAGAACAAATAGAAACAAATTGTTCTAAATCTTTATTAGCACGTTGTAAGGCAATTTTTTGCTTATTTAGTTTTCTTTGAATGTCTTTTAGTTCAGAAACATCAACACACGTAAACCTATTAGTAATACCATTACCATTTTCATCTAACTCTACATTTGAGCTCATCATAATTGGTATAATGTCTCCTTTTTTAGTAAGCATTTTCAACTCAATATTTTTTAATTCCCCTTTTTCCTGAAAAATTTTATCGAGTTTAAGAGCTTCTAATTGTGCTTCATCTTCATACAGATTATACATGTTATGCCCAATTATTTCATCTTTAGATTCGTAGCCCAGTCTTTCTACAGCTTCTAAATTACACTGAACAATTTTTGAAGTTTGAGGATCTACGCTAAAGTGCATAACAGGATCTTCTTCATAAAAAGATTTAAATCGTTTTTCACTTGCAACTAGTTTATCTTTAGCAACTTGTAAAGATTCAACATCAATAAAAGTGATCACGACTCCTTCAGCTTGATCTTTTGAATTGATAAATGAAGATATGCGTTGTAAATAATTTTTACCTTCTCGTGATATAATATTCTTTTCTAGGGTTTTGCCCGTTTTAAGAACTTTCTTACATCTATTTACTAATATGTTTCTTCTTTGTAAACCAAAACTATTTGTAAAGTTGTCAATTGGTCGGCCTACATCAGAATTTAAAAGACTAAAGTGTTTTTGAATAGCTGGAGTAAATTTTCTAATTTTTAAATCCTTATCTAAAAATATAGTTCCAATATCTGTGCTTTCTAAAAGATTGTTCATATCCGCGTTAAGCTGAGCGAGATCTTCCATTTTTTGAACATTCTCAGCATTAACTGTATTAATTTCTTCATTAACACTTTGTAACTCTTCGTTAGTGCTTTGAAGTTCTTCATTAGATGCTAATAGCTCTTCATTAGCTGCTTGAAGTTCTGCATTACTAGTTTCGAGTTCTTCTAAAGATGTTTGTAATTCTTCTTGTGTTTTCTTTAGCTCTTCTTCAATTTCGTTGATATATTCTCGATTTCTTCCAGAATTTGTTAGCGTATGTGCTTCTTCAAATTTTGAATAATCTACTTTTTTCTCTACAAAAGTGATGGAAAAAGTATCTCCTATATCGGAATTATTTTGTGAAAATGGTTTAATGAAAATATCTGCAGCTTTTTTCTCGTCATTATCGTTGTAAAAAGCATTTCTGTAAATAATTTCTTGATTGGTTTTTGAAGCTTTTCTAATACTAGATTGTACAATAGGTTTAAGTTCATCACCTATCATTTCTAATAAATTAATTGAAAAACCTTGCGTGGGGAGGTTAGCATATTTTCTAAATTCACCTATGGCTTGAAGAATATTGTAATTTTTATCAATAAAAACACTTGCTCCACCAAAATGATTTAAAATAGTTTGATTAAAATTTTCTAAAAATCGCTGTTTTCTCGGATTTATCCTTGTTGAGTTTTCTTGAATATTCTCTCGTTTCACACTATGAATTTGATTGGTGGAAGTTTTTAATATTTCTGTTTTCAATCTGTGTCTCGGTTGTGTATTTTTAAATATTTTCCATTTTCTATCTATAGCCTCAAAATCATCTTGATGAGTATGAATGCTTTCGCTAGTTCCTAAAACCAAAAAACCATTTTCTTTTAGACTATAGTGAAGAACGTTTAATGCTTTCTGTTGAATACTAGGTTGAAAGTAGATGAGTAAATTTCTACATAGCACCATATCCATTTTACTAAATGGAGGGTTTTTGATAATATTGTGTTTAGAGAATACGACCATTCGTCTAAGCTCCTCTACAACTTGATAACTTTCATTTACAGGAATTAGATATTTTTGAAATAAATATGGGTCTATATCACTAATGATATTATGGTTATAGATTGCAGCACTTCCAATATCAAGATGGTCTTCTGCAATATCAGTAGCAAAGATTTTAACCTCTATATCTTTTCCTTGTTTTTCAATTTCCTCATTGATGATTATTGCTAGTGAATAAGCCTCTTCACCAGTACTACAAGCGACATCCCATATTTTTAAGGTATTGCCATCTTGAGTTTTTTCTACCAGTTCGGGTATAACTTTAGTGGTAAGAATTTCCCAAACTTCAGTATCTCTAAAAAATTTAGTTACGCCAATTAAAAACTCTTTAGCTAAACAAACTATTTCTTTTTCATTAGATTTTAATAGCGTAAAATACTCATCAAAAGAAGAACATTTGCATACATGAATTCTACGGAGTAATCTTCGGGCGAGCGTAGTATGTTTATATTCCGTAAAGTCTAAATCAATAACCTGATTTACTAAATGTAAAATTTTAGACATTACAGTTTTACTATAAATTATATCATTTTCTTGGTTTTCCTGGAAGGACTCTAAAGATTTGATGAAGCTTGTAATTTCACTTCCCATATCTTCGACAGGTAATATATAGTCAACTAACCCTGTTCTTATAGCACTTTTTGGCATGCCATCAAACTTAGATTGATTAGGGTCTTGCACAATTACTACACCATCATTTTCTTTTATAGCTTTAACTCCGCTTGTCCCATCACTACCTGTACCACTTAAAATTACCGCTATAGCTTTTTCCTTTCTTGAATGAGCAAGAGATTCTAAAAAAAGATCTATAGGCAAATTTAGTTTTTGATCTTTAGGTTTTTCTAGTAGATGTAATTTATTGTTTTCTAAAACTAAATTATTTACAGGAGGGATTAAATAAATATGACCAGGTAGAAGATCACTATTATCTTCAATTTGTTTAATAACAAGGGAGGTAGACTTAGCCAGTAACTCACCCATCATACTTTTGTAATCTGGAGATAAGTGCTGAATAACTACATAACTATTATTATCGTTATCTGATAAATTGCTAAAAAACAATTTTAAAGCCTCTAACCCTCCAGCACTAGCACCTATAGCTATAATATGCTGACTTGAAGCGGCGTTGGAATTCCTAATAATATCTTTAATCATTACTTAGTTTAATTAGCCTAAAATCTATAAAAATAATAATTTTTAAAACATAGTGCTGCCATATGTGCTTAATAAAATAACACAAAGACTATAAGTTTTGAGTAAAATTTAAGTAAAAGAGGGGGGAGGTTACCTAGGAATATGTTTATTTACAAGCTTAATATACTCTTTTTTAGCTTCATTTGAGCTTAAGTTTTTTACTTGAAAAATGGCATTCATTTTAAATGCTGTAATTAGTTGCTCGTCATCAGGGTTAGCTAAATTATAAATTTCAGAATCATTGGTAGCTCTTTTGTAATATGCATAAAAATGAAGCATTAAATCGGGAGGAAAACGTAGCTTAGTATGAGTAGCTCTTTCATAAGCTTCTTGAAACTCTACCTCTAGCTTTTTATTGTTATCCATTATTTACTGTTTTGCAATCACACTCACTCCACCTTTCACCTTTTCATTAAGCTTAACGTTGAGTTTAGTATTTAACGGAAGATATAAATCTACACGAGAACCAAATTTTATAAATCCACTATCATCACCTTGTACAGCTTTGTCATTAACTTTTGCGTAATTAACAATTCGTTTAGCCAATGCTCCAGCAACTTGTCTATATAATATCTCACCAAATGCTTTATTTTTCACAACAACCGTCGTTCTTTCGTTTTCTTCGCTAGATTTAGGGTGCCAAGCTACTAAGTATTTTCCTGGGTGATATTTACTATAAGTAACAACCCCGTTTACAGGGTATCTAGTAACGTGTACATTAATTGGAGACATAAATACTGAAACCTGTAATCTTTTCTCGTTAAAAAATTCTTTTTCAAATACTTCTTCTATAACTACTACTTTACCATCAACTGGAGAAACAATAGTAGAGTCATTTATAACCGTTTTTCTTTGCGGATTTCTAAAAAACTGTACAACGAGTAAAAAAAGTACTGCTGTAATAATTAATACGGCACTTTGCAGCCATAAGATATCAATAAATGAATAGCTTAAAATATTGATAATTAAAAAAGCTAATAATGAAAACCCTAATATTTTATAACCTTCTTTATGAAACATAATTATATAAAAAGTAAATAAGTATAAACAAAAGTTCCTGCAAATAATACACTATCTAATCGATCTAACATACCACCGTGTCCCGGCATAATTGTTCCACTGTCCTTAACGTTGGCTTGTCTTTTTAGTTTAGATTGAATTAAGTCACCGTAGGTTCCAAAAATACTAACAATTATACTAAGTATAATCCATTGATCGTAGGTAAAAATAGTAATATAAAGTGAGATTACATAACCTGTTACGATGCTAAAAAATAAACCTCCTAAAAAGCCTTCAATGGTTTTTTTGGGAGAAACTCTCTCAAACAACTTCCTTTTACCAAAATTTTTCCCTACTAAATAAGCAAAGGTGTCATTTACCCAAACTAATATAAATATGGCAATAAGTAACTCTGGTTGATACTCATTATTAGAGTCAAAAGGAATCAAGGTTAAGAAAATAAATGAAGCTATAAGGTAAAAAATAACAACAATATATTTTTTTTCGTGAAAAAGAGGAATTTTCCTTACAATTATCAAGTCTCTTAAAAGTAAAATTTTAACCAATAAGGTGAGTACTAAAAGCGTATTTAAAGCATAAGTATTAAGTGTGAAGACACTAAAGACAGCAAAAAAACCTAGTAGTAAAGCATAAGAAAGGTAGCTGTTTAGCTTTAAAAGTTTTTGAAGCTCGTGTACGCAAATAAATCCGAAAAGCAAAAATAGCCCCCAAAAGGAATATTTAGATACAAGGACACAGGTAATTAATATTATAATGTACAAGGCACCCGATAAAGCCCTCGTTAAGGTTTCTTTCATACTATAAATCTTCTAATAGCAGCAAATATAGATTTTTAGAAGGACTACCATAGCTCATAAAATCACTTTCTTTCTTGTCTTCAAAAGTTTTTATGGTAGTAATGTTTGAAGGGATTCTGTTTTTGCTCTTGTGTTTTATTCCTCTTAAGCCTTCACCTATAGTGTCTATAAGCTGACTTGTTGCTGCAAGAATAATAAAATCATGAGGCAATTCATTTAATTTTTTTTCTCCAATTTGATTAGAAGAAATCAATAAAGCACCAGTATTAGCAATTAAATACTCACTTGTAGAAAGAAAGAAACTAGAATCGGAACTTTTATTAAAATCTAAATTAAAATCTTTAAAGGTTGCTTTTAAATTTTCATCGAAACAACAAGCTTTAGAGTTTTCCCAATTGTTCTCTTTGAGGATAGAATAAAATGCATCTAACATCTCATCCTTATCGCTACAATAAAGAAATTTACCGCCATTTTTTTTAAAATTGATCATGAAATTTTCATCCGTAGGTATTTTCTCCTCGGGCATAAATTTACTTTGATCTTTTTGATTAGAATTCTCTTCGTTTTCAGACTTAGATTTGAATCCTAGAATTTTACTAAATATACTCATATTCAGTTAATGGGGTAAATAAATTAATGTTGCTTTAAATCAAAGATAAAAAATATAGACTTAGTCAAGAGACTAAATCTATATTTTTTGAAGATTCTTAATTTTTTTTCTCTTCGATACTATCTTCCTTAGCGGAAAAAATTTCTGCAGATGGAGTTTCTTTTCCTTTCTTGTTATCAAAAGGTCGATCTCCAAAAATTCTTTGTAGATCGTCTTTAAAAATAACTTCTTTATCTAATAGAATATCTGCTAACTGGGTAAGTTTATCTTTATGTTCAGTCAATAAATCAATAGCTCTATTGTATTGCGTTTCAATAATATTAGAGATCTCTTTATCTATTAACTCTGAAGTTTTCTCACTGTAAGGTTTAGTGAAGTTGTATTCACTCTGTCCTGAAGAATCATAATAAGTAAGGTTTCCAACCTTTTCATTAAGTCCGTAAATCGTTACCATGGCTTTAGCTTGCTTGGTTACTTTTTCAAGATCGCTTAAAGCACCAGTTGAAATTTTATTAAAAATAACTTTTTCAGCAGCTCTACCTCCCATAGTAGCACACATTTCATCTAGCATTTGCTCGGTACGAACAATTAAACGCTCTTCTGGTAAGTACCAAGCTGCACCTAGAGACTGACCCCTTGGTACGATAGTAACTTTAACTAAAGGAGCAGCATGTTCTAACATCCAACTTACAGTAGCGTGACCAGCTTCGTGAAAAGCAATAGCTTTTTTCTCATCTGGAGTTATAATCTTATTCTTTTTCTCTAATCCTCCTACAATTCTATCTACTGCGTCTAAGAAATCTTGTTTTCCTACAGCTTTATTTCCTTTACGAGCAGCCACTAAAGCAGCTTCATTACAAACATTTGCAATATCTGCCCCCGAAAACCCTGGAGTTTGTTTTGCTAAGAACTCTGTATCTAATTCATCAGCAACCTTTTTAAGAGGTCTTAAATGAACCTCAAAAATCTCTTTACGTTCTCTAATGTCTGGTAGATCTACATAAATTTGTCTGTCAAATCGTCCGGCTCTCATTAAAGCCTTATCAAGAACATCAGCACGGTTAGTAGCTCCAATTACAATAACATTTGTATTGGTGCCAAAACCATCCATTTCAGTTAATAACTGATTAAGAGTGTTTTCTCTTTCATCATTAGAACCAGAGAAATTAGATTTTCCTCTTGCTCTACCAATAGCATCAATTTCATCGATAAAGATAATTGAAGGTGATTTTTCTTTTGCTTGTTTAAATAAATCTCTTACACGTGAAGCTCCAACTCCTACGAACATTTCAACAAAATCTGATCCAGATAGCGAGTAGAAAGGCACTTTAGCTTCTCCTGCTACGGCTTTAGCCAATAAAGTTTTTCCTGTTCCTGGAGGTCCTACAAGTAAAGCTCCCTTAGGAATTTTTCCACCCAAAGCGGTATATTTTTCAGGTTGCTTCAAGAAGTCTACAATCTCTTGTACTTCTTCTTTTGCTCCTTCTAAACCAGCCACATCTTTAAATGAAGCTTTAACATCTGTGTTTTTATCAAAAAGCTTGGCTTTAGATTTTCCTATATTGAAGATTTGTCCGCCAGGACCGCCGCCGCCGCCGCCGCTCATTCTTCTCATAATAAAAATCCAAACTCCAATAATTAAAATTATTGGAAGAAGTGACCAAATAAGTTCTCCCCAAACATCAGAGTGTGTTTCGTTCACTCTTATCGTATCTAAATTATATTCGTTTTTAAGTTCGTCAAAATCATTTTCAAAATTTTGAAGATCTCCAAGTTCAAATGTATAATCTGGGGTTTCACCTGCAGGCAAAAATTCTTTTTGCTTAGATTTTTCGTGTTTAGGTTTTTGAGCAGCTTTTTCAGTTAAATAAACATTAGCGGTTCGTTTATTAATAACTACTACTTTTTTAACATCACCGTCTTTTAAAAATGATTCAAATTCGGCAATGTTAGTTTTGGCAGGTTCGTTAAAACCGCTTCCGCTAAAAAAATTTATTCCTAAAAATATGAGTATGATTCCTGCGTAAATCCAGTAAGAATTGAATTTAGGCTTTTTGCCTTCCGGCTGTTTTTTGTTTTCTTGTTTAGCCATTATGTGTGGGTGCTAGTATTTTTAGTAATTTGTTGGAATGGTGGTCGTCTTGGCATCTCCCCAAAGCCCTTCGATGTCGTAAAACTCTCTAATGTGCTTTTGAAAAACGTGTACTACAACATTAACGTAGTCAATAAGAACCCATTCGGCATTTTCTGTACCTTCAACATGCCACGGCTTATCTTTTAAAGATTTGCTAACGCCTTTTTGAACAGAGTTAACGATGGCGTTTACTTGGGTGTTAGAATTACCATTACAAATTACAAAATAGTCACAAACCGTATTTTCAATCTCGCGAAGATCTAATATTTGGATGTCGTTACCCTTAACGTCTTCAATACCTTTTATGATTTGAGTTAAGAGTTGGTCTGTGTTATTTTCAGTTTTTACCATTAAATTTATTTGTTTTGTGCAAAGTTATGTTTTTTTGCTCTTTTTTTGCATTGTTAACAAAAACTTATCGTTCTATTTTCAACACTTTTTTTATGAAGAGTATCAAAGTTCATACCACCCCCTCAACAAATCTTTATTTGAGAGAACTATATAGAGCAAACCCCAATATTAAAAACTGCTATGTCGTTGCTGAAAATCAAACTAATGGGAGAGGGCAAATGGGTGCGAATTGGATTTCCCAAGAAGGTAAGAACCTCACTTTTAGTGTACTTCTAGAAGGTTTGAATTTAAAAATAGAAAATCAATTTAAATTAAGTGCTATTACCTCTTTAGCTATTTTAAAAGTTTTGAAGCAATTAGGGATAACTAATTTAAAGGTAAAATGGCCAAACGACATATTGGCAGAGAGTCTTAAAATTTGTGGCGTTCTTATCGAAAATATGTATAGTAATCAAAAAATTAATGCGAGTATTATAGGTATTGGGCTGAATGTAAATCAGGAAGATTTTGATAAAATGTATAGAGCGTCATCATTAAAACAATTAACAGGCATACATTATGATTTGGATTATGTACTAAAAAAATTGGTAAAACAAATAGAAGATGACATTTATGAATTCTTACCGTATTCTATTGAAGCTATACTAGAAAAATACCACGAAAATTTATTTAGAATAGGGAAGGCTTCTACTTTTGAGTTTCCTAATGGAGAAAGAACGACAGGGATTATAAAAAAAGTCTCCAAACAAGGTTTGTTAGAAATCTTGTTTGAAGACCATATTTTAAAGTCTTTTGAGATAAAGGAAATAAAACTTCTTTACTAGAGTTTCCCCATATTCTGACTTAATGTGTTAATAAAGTTTTTTAAAGGAGATTTAATCATCATGGCCATCATAGCGTTAAATTCTCCGTCAAAAATGAGTTGTACTTCGCTTTCCGCGGAAGCGATTTCAGTAATATTTGCGGTAAGAGTAAAAGGAAGTTTTTCACTTTTTGCACCTAAAACTACTTGATTACAAGGTGTTTTCTCTTTAATAAGAAGTTTTATTTCTGGCATTCCTTTTAGCTGAAATAAAAAGCTATCTTCTCCTTTTACTTCAAATTTTTGAATAGAGTCTGGCATAATGGTTTCGTAGTTTTTTACTTCCGTAAGGAAATTAAATAACTCTTCCTGACTCTTATTTACGGTGTTTTTTTCGCTTTCTAAATGCATAATTATAGTTTTGGACTCCAATTAGAAGGATCTACTCTCCACTCTTGAAGCGTTTCTAACTCTTTTTTGTTTAAATAATTGGTTTCGTAAGCTTGCTCAATAAGTGAGGTGTAGTTACTTAGAGTGTGTACTTGAAGATGCTCTTGCTTAAAATTCTCTTCAGCAACATCAAAACCATAAGAAAAAATGGCAATCATCCCTTTTACGTTAGCCTTAGCTTCTTTTAAAGCTTTAACAGCATTAAGACTACTTTTTCCTGTACTTATAAGGTCTTCAATTACCACAACATTTTGTCCGCTTTCTAAATGACCTTCAATTTGGTTCTGTCTCCCATGCTTTTTAGCTTCTGGTCTAACATATATAAAAGGAACACCTAAATATTCGGCAACTAACATTCCAATTCCAATAGCGCCAGTAGCTACACCAGCGATTACATCGGCTTTACCGTAGATTTTTTCTACCTGTTTCGCCATATGGTCTCTTACAAAATTACGAATAGGAGGGTAAGAGAGAATAATACGGTTATCACAGTAGATGGGTGATTTCCATCCGCTAGCCCATGTAAAAGGTTCTTGTGGGTTTAATTTAATTGCTTTAATTTGCAACAGTAACTCAGCTGTTTTTTTGGCAGTTTCTTTATCTAAAATCATACTATAAAATGTATAAAGTTTTTGTAAATGATATTCCGTTAATTCTTTCAACCGAAAAAGAAATAGGAAGTCAATATACCTCTATCCCAATTAAAAAGGCGAAGATAAAACGTATTATTAAAAAAGTAAGTAAAGGAGAACTTTTTTATGTAAATCTTTATCACGAAAAAGAGGAAAAGCTTCTCAAAATCTTAAAGAAAAAGCTGAAAACCATTGTGGCTGGTGGCGGAATGGTATATAATCAAAAAGGAGAAATTTTATTTATAAAACGTAACGGAAGATGGGATTTGCCTAAAGGAAAGGCCGAAAAGAAGGAAACCATCGAAGAAACTTCTATTCGTGAAGTAGAAGAGGAAACTATGGTTGAGGGTTTGGAAATTACCAAGTTCTTGCAAACTACTTACCATATCTTAAAGCGTAATGGTAAATATAAATTAAAAGAAACCCATTGGTTTGAGATGAAAACTAGCTACGAAGGCGAATTAATTCCACAAGAAAAGGAAGGAATTACCAAAGTAAAATGGAAAGATTTTGAGCAAAGTCAAAAGGCTCTTAAGAAATCTTATGAAAATATTAAGCTATTGTTTCCAAAGGAATATTTAATTCAGCATCCTAAAAATAGGATAGCTTAAATGAGCTTTTTCATAGTTAGGACTCCTTTTGTGAATCCAATCTAATTGTGCATACCAATTGTTTCTAAAACTTCTATTTTTAGATTTTTTTTCTTCAAATTCCTTCTTGACGGAAGGATTGTTATTTAAAAACTCTAATGCTATATCTTCAAACACGTATGGAGAGAAGCCTTCCTTTTGCTGTAGAATAGTATCGAAGAAATTCCAATTAAAAAATGAATCTACAGCCGTAGGTTCTAAAGTTTCTAGCAAGTATCTAATTCCGTCTTGACGGGTATTAACTATTAAATCTCCTTTTCTAAACATCATTTTCTTTACGGAAGTAGAAACAGATGTGTTTTTGTGTAAATAATGTCCTTCATAAGGAGAAGGAGAGGTAGTAAAATCTTTAATTCTATAACTTTCTACTTCAATCAAGCTGTCTTTTTCTAAGGTCTCCATTTCAATGTTATTTGCTAAAAGCCTTTCCTTTATCATCCACCATCCTTGAGGAATTATATATGCTTGAGGAATTGTAACACTATCTTGAGGTTTGAAGAAATCGTAATAATTAATTTCTTTTACAAAAGGTTTTTCTCTGTTATATTTTAACCGATTCT
The DNA here is from genome assembly GCF_008017825.1 of Mesonia sp. K4-1. Lineage (NCBI taxonomy): Bacteria > Pseudomonadati > Bacteroidota > Flavobacteriia > Flavobacteriales > Flavobacteriaceae > Mesonia > Mesonia sp. K4-1. The sequence continues at coordinate 119,984 of NZ_VRLS01000057.1, read as the reverse complement.
GGCCTGTAACTTTACTTTTAACAATTTCTGCTTCATAACCTCTAAAATCTATAGTAGTAAGTGTATCCTTATTTACCGTGTAATTATAAAAATATTGATTAGCGTTTTTAAATTCTTGTAGATTCTCTTTTCTTAAAGTTTTTATTTTGCCGTTACTGTTTTCAATTATATCTACCGTAGTAAGCATAAGCTGGTAAGTATTCTCGACTCTTTCTTTATAGGGTTTTAGCATATGAGTTTCAATCATAAGGCCTAAAGTATTCCATAAGGTTGTATACCCTGTAGAGTATCTTGGATGATCATTAAATTGCGAAAAGCCTTTTTCAGGAACCTCATTAAATACATTTACATAAGGAGTAATGGGTAAACCTTTAACTGCTAAGCTATCTTCTAGCTGAATCATAAAGTCCTCTTTCAAATACTCTCCTAATGAACCCGAAAGCTTATTGTGCTGAGTTAGAAGATGAGTTAAAGTGTATTGATAATCTGCTCCATTACTTACGTGGTTGTCAATAAAAACATCTGGATTTACCTTATGAAAAATTTCCGCGAAAGCGAAAGCATTTTTAGAGTCCATTTTAATGAAATCTCGATTAAGATCGTAATTTCTTGCGTTGCCACGGAAACCATATTCCTTAGGTCCGTTTTGGTTTGTTCTTGAAGTGCTATTTCGATTTAGAGCACCGCCAACATTATATATAGGAATAGCCGCTATAACCGTGTTTTTGGGGGCTTTTAGTGAATCTTTGGCAAAATCTCTTAGCATGAGCATGGTAGCATCTATACCATCGCTTTCTCCAGGATGAATACCATTGTTGATAAGTAAAACCGTTTTATTCTCGTGAATTTTTTCCCAGTTAAAATTACTTTCTGGATTGTAAATAACTAAATGTAAGGGTTTACCACTATCGGTAGTGCCTATTTCTTGCATTTCAATACTGGTAAAGGCCTCATCTAAATCTTTATAAAATTTAATGACTTCTTGATAAGTAGCTGTTTCTTCTCCTTTTGATTTTTCAAAAACAGTAGAGAAATTATATTCTTTGGTTAACTTGTATTTAGATAAATCGCAGCTAGTTAGCGCTATTACTGCTAAGGCTAGGATTATTATTTTTTTCATAAGTAATGAAATTTTCGTAAAAAAGAATTGTTTTTTGAAACTAAATTAGTAATTTAGTCTCTTATAAACTTATAAACCCGAATTAAAATGAAAAAAATTACTTTATTGGCTGCAGCTTTTGCGGTTTCATCTTTTGTTAATGCTCAAACTGTAATTTCTCAATCTGTAGATCCTGTAACGGTTGATGATGGAGGAGCTGCTTGTTGGAGTAGTCCTGGTAGCGGTGGGTCTGGAGATTATAGAGAAAATAGTTTCTATAGAACTTATGACTTAGCAAACGATTTTGGTATTTCTACTACATTCGATGTAGGTTCTGTACAAATTGGTCAAGCAGGTGCTGTAGATGGTACTGTAATTAACGTTACTTTATATGCTGCTGATACATTTCCTGGAGGAACTTTAGTGCCTTTAAATACTGAACAATTTACTTTATCTTCTGCTGATGATTTAACCTTAGTTGAATTACCATTTGTAGCTCAAATTCCTGCAAATGTTTTAACTGTTTTAGAAGTAAATGTACCAGAAAGTGCTAACGGAACGGCTTCTTTAAGATTTTTCCCAGGAACTAATGGATCAGGTCAAAATGCCCCTTCATATCTTGAAGCTGAATCTTGTGGTATTACTGTGCCAACAGAAACTGGAACTGGAAGTGCACCTGCTGCAGAATATGTTTTTAACTTATCTGATGAGGTCTTAGCGGTTAACAATGCAATTGCTTCTCAAGTTTCTCTATATCCTAACCCTGTAAATAATGTATTAAATGTTAGTATTCCTTCTTCTATTCAAATTGAAGGTGCTACAATGTATGATATCTTAGGAAAAGGTACACAAGTAGAAATTTCTGCTAACAATACAATTAACACTTCTTCTTTAGCTTCTGGTGTATATTTATTATCGATCAATACTAATGAAGGAAATATTACAAAGAAAATTGTTAAGCAATAAGCCTAACATATTTAATAATAGAAAAGCTCCCAATTTGGGAGCTTTTTTTATACTTAATTTTAAAATTAATTATTAAGATTTAACGCGTACAGAATCTGGGACTAACATAGTATAATCTCCCTTATTCCTAATTACATCTCTTACAATAGAAGAAGAAATATAACTTTTGCCACTGGAGGTTAGTAAAAAAACGGTTTCTATTTTCTCTAACTTTCTATTTGTATGAGCTATGGCCTTTTCAAATTCAAAGTCCGCAGGGTTTCTAAGCCCTCTCAATATAAATTGTGCATTCTCTTTAATGCAGAAATCTACAGTTAAGCCTTGATAAGTTTTTACCTTAATTTTAGGTTCTCCTTTAAAAGCTTCTTCTATAAATTGTTTTCTTTCTTCTAATGAAAACATATACTTTTTATCAGCGTTTACTCCAATAGCTAGAATAACTTCATCAAATAGTTGAAGACTACGCTCTATAATATCATAATGGCCTAAGGTGATAGGATCAAAAGATCCGGGGAATACAGCTTTTCTCATTTTTAAAATTTCGAGTTACAAGGTTACTGACATATTATTTTAATAAAACATAACTAATTTAATTACTGTAAATGTCAGTTAATCAGTACATAAGTATGGATGGAGTTGAGGTAATTTGGTTAATTAAGCCACAGAATCTATCAAAATCTCTAAAATCTGAATTGCCGCTTCACTAATTTTAGTTCCTGGGCCAAAAACGGCAACGGCACCAGCATCGAATAAAAACTCATAATCTGCAGAAGGAATTACACCTCCAACGATAACCATGATATCTTCTCTGCCTAACTTTTTCAATTCTTCAATAACTTGCGGAACTAAAGTTTTGTGTCCGGCTGCTAAAGAAGAAACACCAAGTACATGAACATCATTTTCTACTGCTTGTTTTGCTGCTTCCTGAGGGGTTTGGAATAACGGACCTATATCTACGTCAAAACCAACATCGGCATAACCTGTAGCAACAACTTTTGCACCACGGTCGTGACCGTCTTGTCCCATTTTAGCAATCATGATTCTTGGTCGGCGACCTTCTAAATCTGCAAACTTATTAGCTAATTCTTTAGCTTTACTAAATGAAGAATCGTCTTTTATTTCTTTACTATACACGCCGCTAAATGATTTAATTTGTGCTTTATACCTACCAAATTCTTTTTCGAGGGCATCGCTTATTTCTCCAATACTTGCTCTTTCTCTGGCAGCTTCTACTGCTAAAGCTAATAAATTACCTTCACCCGTTTTAGCCGCTTGAGTTAAATTTTGCAAGGCTTGATCTACTTTATCTTGATTTCGTGAGCTTTTAATTTGCTCTAAGCGTTCTATTTGTCGTCTTCTAACGGTTTGATTATCTACTTCTAAAGTAACAATAGGATCTTCTTTTTCTCTTCGGTATTGATTAACTCCAACAATAATATCTTGTCCGCTATCTATCCTTGCTTGCTTTTTAGCTGCAGCTTCTTCAATACGTAGTTTAGGAATACCAGCTTCAATAGCTTTAGTCATTCCGCCAAGTTCTTCTACTTCTTCAATAAGTTTCCAAGCTTCATCCATAATATCTTGAGTCAACTTTTCTACGTAGTAACTTCCAGCCCAGGGATCTACTGTTTTAGTAATCTGCGTTTCATCTTGTAAGTAAAGTTGTGTATTTCTGGCAATTCTTGCCGAAAAATCTGTAGGCAAAGCAATGGCTTCATCTAAAGCGTTAGTATGTAAACTTTGAGTTCCGCCAAAGGCTGCTGCCGAAGCTTCAATACAAGTACGAGCTACATTATTAAAAGGGTCTTGTTCTGTTAAGCTCCAACCACTCGTTTGACAGTGGGTTCTTAAGGCTAAAGATTTAGGGTTTTTAGGATTAAATTGTTTTACCAATTTTGCCCAAAGCATACGCGCAGCACGCATTTTGGCAATTTCCATAAAGTGATTCATTCCAATAGCCCAAAAGAAAGATAAACGCGGAGCAAAAGTGTCAATATCCATTCCTGCTGCTAACCCTTTACGAATGTATTCTAGACCGTCTGCTAGGGTATATGCCAACTCAATATCACAGGTTGCCCCAGCTTCTTGCATATGATAGCCAGAAATACTAATGCTATTAAATTTGGGCATATTTTGAGAAGTAAACTCAAAAATATCTGAAATGATTTTCATGGAAGGTGTAGGCGGATAAATATAAGTATTACGCACCATAAACTCTTTAAGAATATCATTTTGAATGGTTCCCGCCAATTTATCTGGAGAAACGCCTTGCTCTTCCGCAGCGACGATATAAAAAGCCATAATAGGAAGTACAGCACCGTTCATAGTCATTGAAACCGACATTTTGTCGAGTGGAATTTGGTCGAAAAGAACTTTCATATCCTCCACTGAATCTATGGCTACGCCGGCTTTTCCTACATCTCCAACCACACGATCGTGGTCACTATCATAACCCCTATGAGTAGCCAAATCGAATGCGACCGATAGTCCTTTTTGTCCTGCAGCTAAATTTCGTCTATAAAAGGCATTGCTTTCTTCGGCTGTAGAAAATCCAGCATATTGTCTAATTGTCCAAGGACGTTTTACGTACATGGTAGAGTAAGGTCCTCTTAAAAATGGAGCAATTCCTGCGGCGAAATTAAGATGTTCTACCTCTTTTAAATCCTCTTTTTGATAAGTGGATTTTATATTGATGTTTTCTGCCGTATTGTAACTGCTACTCTCTGTTTCTTTAACAGAATTGCTTTTTAATTCTATATCTTGAAGGTTTTTTCTTTGGCTCATCTCTTTCGTATTTATAGAATTTTACTCTTGTTTTAATCTCGACTGCTCTAAACTCTCTGCTAAACGCCTTTGAATAATAGGAGGTAGGAGGGTTTTTCGTTCTTTCTTTTCTAAAAAAGGAGAAATTTCTAATTCATTTTTCATTTTATCTTCAGCATTCTCGTATCTATTGGTCCCCACCAAAATAGTTTTTCCTTCATTAAATTCTTCTTGTTCTTTTTGTGCAGATTCTTTAATTTTTCTTTGAATGGTTCCTTCTTTTAGTTGAACTAAAAATCCGCCTCCTTTTTCTATACTTTTAAAAAGCTCTAAAGCTTTTTCTGAAAGTTGTTGGGTAAGGTTCTCTATGTAGTATGCTCCATCTGCAGGATTACTCACTTTATCGAAGTAACTCTCATTTTTTAAAATAAGAAGTTGATTGCGAGCTATTCTACTTCCGAATTCATTCTCTTTATGGAAAATTTTATCGTAAGCGTTATTGCAAATAAAATCTGCTCCGCCCAAAATAGCACTCATACATTCGGTAGTTGTTCTTAACATATTTACATTATAATCGTAAATAGTTTTGTTGCGATTGGTAGGGAATGCAAGTATTTCTATCTTTTCAGGTAACTGATAAGCATTGGCTAAGGTTGCGTATAAATTCCGTAAAGCTTTTATTTTAGCGATTTCAAAGAAGTAATTAGATCCTACGGCAACTTTAAAAATAATTTTTTTGTTTTTTAAAGCTTCACTGTTATGATTTAAATATTCATTGGTGTGGGCAAGTGCGTAAGAAAGTTGTTGTATAGTATTTGCTCCTGCGTTTTGGTAAATATTAGTGTTAATACTTAACTCAACAGGGATTTCTATGTGTTTGAATATATAATTTAAAGCTTCGTGATCATCTTTTAAAGAATGATACCAATTGCCCGTGGCAGCAAGATTTCCTATAATGTCAATTCCTATACGGATTTGATGTTTCTTTCCTTTTAAGAATTCCGCGAAAGCGATAATGTATTTGGGTTTAAGAAATTGAAACTCAATATAGATAGGAGTTTTTTTAATATCAATACTTTTTAAAAGCTCAACAAGATTGGTAGATTCACTTTCAATAATTAGCCAAATTGCTTCGGTGCCCTTACTTAAGCTATAGCTAATTTGTTCAATTGTACTTTCTAAATCTTTAACCGTTAATCTTTCGGTAATATGCCATTGGTTTGGAGTAGCAACCGAAATATTATTGGTGGTATCCTCTTGATGATAGAAAGGTTTAATGTCTATCCCTTCAAGAGTGTGAGTAATTAGACTCTCATAATCGACTCCTTTTAAGTCTACCTGTATTTTTTGTCTCCATTCTTTAGCGGTAACCGCTTTAAAATCGTTCATTAAATGTTTTGCCATGGCTTATTTTTTTGGAGTACTATCGTATTCTATAATGTAGATTTCTTCGTTTTTTTTCTTCATAAAATATTCTTCCCGAGCAAATTTCTCTAAGGCAGAAGAATCTTTTAATCCGTTTATAATGGTGGTATCGTGTTGAATTTCGGCTCTATAAAATGCTTTGTTATCTTCTAACTCTTTAATTTCTTGGTTTAGTTCTCTATGTACTAACCAAGAATTACTGTCTAGAAAAAGCATCCAAACACCAAAAAGCAATAAAATAAGAACATATTTATTGCTAATGATTTTAAACCATTTATTATTTAAAAGTGCTTTGAGACCCATATGGGCGAAGATACAAAATTAGTCTAAACGCTGCTTGATAATTGTTTGGACAATATCAACAGCTACGGTATTGTAGCGATTGTAAGGAATGATAATATCTGCGTATTCTTTTGTAGGTTCAATAAACTGTTGGTGCATAGGTTTTAAAGTAGTTTGGTATCTATTGAGTACCTCATCGATATCCCTACCTCGTTCATTGATATCTCTTTTTAAACGTCTGATTAATCGCTCATCACTGTCGGCATGTACGTATATTTTTATATCGCACATTTTTCTTAATTTAGGATTGGTGAGAATTAGAATGCCTTCTACGATCATCACCTTTTTAGGTAAAGTTTTAAGTGTTTTTCCTGTGCGATTATGTTCTACGAAAGAATAAACCGGTTGCTCTATAGCGTTTCCTTTTTTTAATTCTTTTAGGTGACTGACTAACAGGTCGAAATCTATAGATTGGGGATGGTCAAAATTAATTTGAGTGCGTTCATCATAAGATAAGTCACTAGTATCTTGGTAGTAAGAATCTTGAGAAATTACTGCAACTTCTTCGTGTTGTAATTCGTCAACAATAGTATTTACTACAGTAGTTTTTCCACCACCTGTACCTCCGGCAATCCCTATAATTAGCATAACTTAGTCTTTATAAGTTTGCAAAATTAATATTTTTAAGAAGTAAATCTATTTTTTTTACCAACAATGATAAATTTCCTTTTCAAAAAAGAATAGAAATTTAAGCCAAGCGATTCTTATTTGTATTTGAAATACTAAAATCATCTACCCAAAATAAGATGCCTACAAGTAAAGAAAATTAAATTTTAATTATTTAATATTTATCTAGCTAAAGCATAATGTTGTTACTCACTAATCCTATGTTCATCATTGAAATCCTTACACTAATTATACTTCAATCTATATCTTCGAGAAGACTTTGCTGTATGAGATCAAGAATATTATGGTGTATCAACCTTTAGTAAATCTCTGCGAATTGTTGTTTCAAAATCTTAAGATTTCTTTCTTTTTGTGGCTGCAGTTCTTTTTTACCGTAAGCCGTAAAATATTTATGACGTTCTAAAAAGTCAATATTCAGCTTCACCCATTCTTTATTACTGAAACACATTTTTAAGTGTTCGCTCCACTCTTCTCTAAGTAGCTTATTTTTAGAAATAAAGTTCTCTTTGCCTAAATGAGATAAATCTGCATCACAAAGTACTTGTTCTAAAATATTTGTTGGGGTTTGAGGCATTTTGGTAGCTAAAATACATTTCACCACCTTTTCCGTTTTTTGAGGATCAAAGCCAATTTCAGTTAAATACTCAGAAGCTTTATGAGCACTAACATCTTCATGACCATTAAAGCAATCTATATTTCCTGTATCATGAAATAAGGCAGCTAATAGTACAACTTCTAATTCTTCCTTGTTCAAATTGGAGTAGAAGCCTATCTTTTTTACGGCAGCAAAAACTTCTTTTGTATGTTGAGTGTTATGAAAAGAAAGTTCATTGCAGCGACTTTGTAAAAGTAATTGTGTACAATGCTCTTTAGTTTTATCAAGTAACGCATTCATATTCTATAAAATTAAAAGTAGCTTTCGTTACATAGGCGTTTTAACGGTGTATAAAGATTTTTTATAATAACTAAATTAAGAAAAAAATATTGTTTAGAAAATGAATCGATTTTTATTTAATTTTTTTTTAATAATTTTTTATGGAATCAACAGCAGTATGGATTTGAGATTAGCATGAAATTTTTATAATGAAGAAAGAAATTAAAAAGGTGTACATAACAATTTTATAAACTGATATGTACACCTTTTTCTATTAATTTTTCTTTAGTTAATCAATACTAGCGCCACGTAGACGAAGCGCGTTGGTAATTACAGAAACAGAGCTAAAACTCATCGCCAAGGCGGCAATCATAGGTGATAATAAAATTCCGAAAAACGGAAATAATACACCCGCAGCAATTGGTACACCTATGCTATTATAGATGAGCGCAAAAAATAAATTCTGTTTAATATTTTTAATCACTTTCTCACTTAAATGAATTGCTTTTACAATACCCTGTAAATCGCCTTTTACGAGGGTGATTTCTGCACTTTCTATAGCAACATCTGTACCCGTTCCCATCGCAATACCAATATTACTTTGTGCTAAGGCGGGAGCGTCATTAATACCATCACCAGCCATCGCTACTTTTTTTCCTTCTTTTTGTAGGCTTTTTACTTCATTTTGCTTAGCTCCAGGAAGCATGCTCGCTTTAAAAGTATTTACACCAACTTCATTAGCCACCGCAGCAGCGGTTTGCTCATTATCTCCGGTAAGCATAATTACCTCAATGCCTTTATTTTGAAGTTCTTGTATCGCTTTTTTAGAACTCTTTTTAATAGGATCGCCTATTACTACATAACCTAAAACTTCTTTATCATTAGCGAGGTAAGAAACTGTTTTTCCTTTTTCTTGTTGCTGAATGATTTCTTGTTGAAACTCTTCTGAAATTGAAATAGAATGTTCTTCAATTAAACGTTTATTTCCCAAAAAATAGAACTGACTTTCAATTTCACCTTGCACACCTTTTCCTGTAATGGCTTCAAAATTTTCAGTTTTTAGTAAAGGTGTATTTTTTTCTTCAGCATAATGAAGTGTAGCTTTAGCTAAAGGGTGCTCACTATATTGATTTAAGGAAGCAATTACTTTTAATACCGTTTCTTCAGAAGAATTTTTATGGAAACCTATTTTTTCTACTTTAGGTTTTCCTTCGGTTAGTGTGCCTGTTTTGTCTACAATAAGTACATCTATTTGATTGAGCTTTTCTAACGCTTCGGCATTTTTTATTAATACTCCATTTTGTGCTCCTTTACCAATACCAACCATAACAGACATTGGAGTTGCTAAGCCTAACGCACAAGGGCAAGCGATTATTAATACGGCAACGGCATTTACAAACCCAAAAACATAGGCAGGTTCTGGTCCAAAAATTGCCCAGATAAAGAAGGTGATGACAGAAATAATAACAACCACGGGTACAAAATAAGCAGAAATTCTATCGGCTACTTTTTGAATAGGAGCTTGACTTCTACTCGCTTTATTTACCATTTTTATAATCTGAGCCAAAAGGGTTTCGTTGCCTACTTTTTTAGCCTCCATTACAAAGCTTTGTTGTCCATTTATAGTTCCAGAACTTACTTGGTCACCCTTATTTTTTTCTCCGGGAATAGGTTCTCCAGTAATCATAGATTCATCAATAGAGCTTTTCCCTTCAGTAATTACACCGTCTACAGGTATTTTTTCTCCGGGTTTTACACGTAGTTTGTCACCAACTTCTATTTGATCTACAGAAATTTTTACTTCTTGATTGTTAACAATTCGTGTAGCTTCATTGGGACTTAGTTTTATTAATTCTTTTACTGCAGAATTTGTCTTACTGTGTGCTCGGGCTTCCATAAGTTGACCTAATAAGACCAGCGTTAAAATTACGGTAGCAGCTTCAAAATAAACATGCACAGTACCACTTTCAGTTTTAAATTGTTGCGGAAAAATATCTGGAAATAAAAGCGATACCACACTAAATACCCAAGCTACACTAGCACCAATACCAATGAGGGTAAACATGTTTAAATTCCATGTTTTTAGTGATTTATAAGCCCGCTCAAAAAACATCCAAGTAGCATAAAAAACTACAGGAATAGAAAGAACAAATTGAATCCAGTTCCAGTACTTTAATTCTAAAATATCATATAAAGGATTGTTAGTGATCATATCTGACATAGAAATGATAAATACGGGAAGCGTAAAAGCAAGCGCAATCCAGAATTTTTTACTGAGTTGAGCATAGGTTTTTTCTTCAGCAGAAAGGTCTGGTTTTTTGGGTACAAGGTCCATTCCGCATTTGGGGCAATCTCCAGGTTGGTTTTCAATAACCTCAGGATGCATTGGGCAGGTATATGTTGTGCTTGTAGGTTGTGTAGAAACTTCTTCAACCAAATCCATTCCGCATTTAGGACAATCACCAGGCTCATGGTAAGTTTTATCACCCTCACAATGCATAGGACAATAATAAATACCTGTACCGTTTCCTTGTTTTTTGTGAATAGAAGACTCTTTTTTAGGCTGAGGTTTTTCGTCTTGATGATGAATAGAATAACGCCCACCATCATTTTTTAAAGCTTCCTGAAATTTATCTAACGGAATGTGTTTTTCCATTTCAATTTCAGCTTCAGCTTTTTCTAAATTTACATCTACATTTTTAACTCCGTTTACTTCTGCTAAGGTCTGTTGTACGTGGTTTTGGCAACCACCGCAAGACATTCCGTGTATATGATAAGTATGTTTCATTTTGCTTTCTTTTATTAGCAAAGTTAAGGAGAGTGCAGGGTAGAGGTTTACATAATTATAGGTAGGGTTTACACAATTTTGTCTAGTGAGGTTCTATTCCAATCTTGGTTATTTTTATAATCACTCATCGTGGTTCCTGTTATCGTTTTAAATTGCCCGGATAAATGATTGATAGTTTTGTAGTCTAATTGATAAGCAATTTCTGAAAATGAAAATTTATTCATTTGTATAAGCTCTTTTGCTTTTTCTATCTTCAGCTTGATAAAGTATTTTTCTATAGTTTGTGTTTCAATTTTTTTAAAAGTTTTACTTAAGACCGTATAATCCTTATGTAAAGACTTACTGAGGTAGGTAGAAATTTTTTCTTCTGAAGTATACTCTTCCATAAACGCAATTAGCTTGACTTTAATATCTTCTGCGAGTTTAATTTCTGGATTTTCTATTAATTCAAAACCATTATTTTCTAGTGCGGTTTTAAATTCTTTAAAATGGAATAAATGATTTGTTTCTAAAACAACCCTACCTAACTGAATTTCTTCAATCTTAGCTTGAAAACCTTCTGCTGTTTTTTGCACTGCAATTTTACAGCGATCACAAACCATATTTTTAATGTAAAATTCCTGTATCATTTTTTAGAAAATGTATTTTACCGCCAATCCTCCTACTAACCAAATATAACAAGCGAAGGCGGCATATTTTAAAACAGTTTCCAGTAGCTGACTTTTTGGTGCCATTTCACTCATAGCGTGATCTACATCTTTCTTTTTAAAGAAACCTAAGTAAATTAAATAGCCAGAAATAGCGAGGAAGCCTAAATTTAAAAATAAGGTATAATTAACTTTAAAGAATTCTTGATCCTCAATTTTAACTTGAGAAGGATCTGGAAGAATACTAAATAAATCAAACGTGTAATGCAGTGCTAATGAAGCACCAATTAATGCAGTGAATAAGAGAAAAACAATAAAGAGAGACATTTTCCAACCATAATATTTTGCATTGATACGCAATACAGGGAAAACTACCAAATCACTAAATATAAAAGCCATTACTCCGGCAAAACTAACGCCTTTGCCAAATAATAACGCTGCTAACGGAATATTTCCCATAGAACCAATAAAGGTTAAAAATGCTGCTACGGGACCAACAACAATATGTTCTAGAATTTCAAGAAAAGTAAAATCTGTATTTCCCTCCCCGCTGTTAATAAATAAAGTTTGGAAGAAAGAATCAGGTACAAAAGCAGCAACTATACCAGCAATGGTAAAACCAACAGTTACGTCTTTCCAAACCATTTGCCATTCCATTTTGTATTTTTTAGCTACGCGCGCCCAACTTTCTTCTTTTTTTATCTGTTTTTTCCAGTCTGTAGAATTGGTAGAAGCGTCATCATCTTCACTTTCCAGATTTTTACGTGCTTTTTTAATAAGCTTTTTAGGGTTGATAATACGTATTAATGCCCAACAAATAAGTATTAATAGAAGACCGCCTACATATTCCCCTATAACAAATTGCCATCCTAAAAAGATAGAAATAATAATTCCTAATTCAATCACAAGATTGGTAGAAGCCAGTAAAAATGCAATGGAAGACACAAAACTAGCTCCTTTTTTAAATATGGATTTAGTAGAAGCAAGCGCTGCAAAACTACAAGAGCTACTTATAAAACCAAAAAATGTACCTAGCAAAATACTTTTACCTTCATTCTTGCCCATAGATTTTTGCATCCGATTTTCGGTTACAAAAATTTGTATCATACTACTAATTATATAACCAAGGATAAAAGCCCATAATGCCATCCAGAAAAAACCTAGAGTAGTATTGGCTGCTTCTCCCCATTGTTTCAAAAAGGAGGTCATAATTCACTATTTTATGGTTTTTTGAATAGAACCGCAATGTAGCATCTTGTCTCCAAAATATGGATTCATGATTTCCTTTTCCTCTGAGAACCAAAATCCACCTTCATTATTAAAAGCCATAGGGCAGTATTGTTTATACAGTTTTCCTGCAGTTATATTTTCTGAAAATATAGTATCAAAGTTTTGACTTAAAGCATAAAAGGCTTCTCTTTGAGTTTCAATATCATTTTCATTTTTTATGATTTGCTGAGCTAATTTCATTTGCTTTTCATCTTTAAAATACTTGACCATAATTTCAGCAATTTTTTTTGCTGAATAAGTATCACTTTTTACCAGTGCATCTTTTAAATCAAAATACAAATGAGCTAAATTATATTGTTCATCAGTTTTAAAATTTAATTTTAAATTCTCTGTATTTGCCTGTATTTCTTCTTTAGCTACATTTTCTTTGTCTAAATCTATCTGTTGATTTGATTTATCATTTTTACAAGCAATAAAAGTGAAAGAAGATAATAATCCTATAAAAATTAAGGTACGTCTCATAAGTTAATTGTAAGAATTTTTAGAATATTATATAATAAGCTAAAAATAATAATAGAATTTTAATTTCAACTTATAAAATGAACTTTATGAGTGGTAAGTTGAAGATTAAATTATTAGAAAAATAAACAGGACAATGTCCTTTTAAAAGGAAATATTCCATAATTTTGAATTATGGAAATAAAAGATTTTGGAAAAATACGGAGAAACAAAGTAAAACACAAAGCTGAAGTCTCTATGCAAACAGGTTTTCCAAGCCCCGCTACTCATTATATGGAAAATACGGTCGACCTATCTGATGTTTTAATTCAAAATAAAGAAGCTTCTTTTTATGTAAGAATAGGAGGAAGTGCTTGGGAAAATTTAAATATTTATAAAAATGATGTGCTTATTATAGATCGTTCTTTAAATTTTTCTCGTGGAACCACAGCATTGGTTGTAAAAGATGGAAGCTTTGAGGTGATTAAATACCCCCTCGCTGAAAATAAAGAAGAGTTAGAGTCTATAGAACTGTGGGGAGTTGTTACCCATATTATCCATAAGGTATGATAGGTATAATAGATTGTAATAGTTTTTATGCTTCTTGCGAACAGGTATTTAGACCCGATTTGCGAGGAAAACCTGTGGTGGTGTTGAGTAATAATGATGGGTGTGTAATTGCGGCAAATAAAGAAGCTAAAGCTTTAGCCCATATCCCTATGTTCGAACCTGTGTTTAAGATAAAAGATCAGCTTTTAGAAAACAATGTTAGCTTTTTCTCTTCTAATTATACCTTGTATGGAGAAATGTCTAATCGTGTGATGCGTATTTTAAAAGAGTTTTCTCCAAGTGTAGAAATTTATAGTATTGATGAAGCTTTTATAGACCTTTCTGGATTAGATCATATTGATCTTAATGAATATGGGCATCAAATTAAAGAAAAAATTAAACGCTATACGGGATTACCAGTCGGGGTGGGCATTGCACCCACTAAAGTTTTAGCTAAACTCGCTAATCGTAGATCTAAAAAAGAGACTATAAATAATCATGTATACGTCATAAATTCTGAAGAAAAAAGAATGGATACACTACATTGGGCTAAAATAAAAGATGTTTGGGGTATTGGAAAAAAGCACGCAAAAAGACTTCAAGAAGTAGGAAAATACTCAGCATACGACTTTACACAAGTGCCTTTAAGTTGGGTAAGGAAAAACATGACTGTAGTGGGGGAGCGTACGTGGAGAGAATTAAGAGGAGAATCTTGTTTAAGTTTAGAAGTTACGCCTAAACCTAAAAAAGCAATAGGAACAGCAAAATCTTTCGGTAAAAAACTGACTAGCATTGAGCTTATAGAAGAAGCTTGTTCGTATTATATAAATGAGGTGAGCGAGGTTTTACGAAGTCAGAATTCTTGTGCTAAGTACCTACAAGTTTTTTTACAAACCAATTACCATAGTAATAGCGATAAACAATATCATAATAGTATTACGGTTACACTCGAGATTCCTACAAACAATACATTCATATTAAATACACAAGGGAAAAAAGCTCTGCATCGCATTTTTAAACCGGGTTACCGTTATAAAAAGGTGGGAGTTTGCCTTAGCGGAATTGTTCCCGAAAATTATGTCCAAACCAATTTGTTTCAGCAAACCAATGAGAAAAAAGGTTTAATGGAAGCTTTTGATAAGATTAACCAGAAATTCGGAAAATCTACGCTATCCCCAGCTCTATTAGACAAATCTAGAATTAAGGAATGGGAGTTGGTAAAAGAACAACGCAGCCCAAGGTATACTACTCAATGGAACGAATTACTTAAAATAGGATCATAAAAAAAGCCTTGCTAAAAAGCAAGGCTTTGAAAAAAGGGTGGAAGACCGGGTTCGAACCGGCGACTTCTGGTACCACAAACCAGCGCTCTAACCAGCTGAGCTACAACCACCATTTGTTTGAGCTGGCAAATTTAATACTTTATACCAATATGACAAAATAAAAAATGAATTAAATTAAATCAAAAATAGAAGATACTGCAGGACAGCGTTCTACGGTAAAACCTTCTGCATGTTCTGTATTTATGAGTCTACCTAAATTTCTAGCTCTATAAGTTACACTATCTAAGAAATTGTCACTAGAGATAGGAGTAGAGGGTTCGTCGCTATTTTCATTAAAAAACTGTGATTTATAAGCCTTTACGGAAGCAACTTTTGTATCTATATAACCTGTAATGTCTACGATAACATCGGGTTCAATGTCCATCCATTGAATGTAATGTAAAATTAATCTAGGACGCCATGGTTTTTGATGATTACCTTGGTAAGTGGTTTCTATTTTTCTAAGACCGCTTAAAAAACAAGAATCGCTCACCAATTGACTTCCCTTGCCGTGATCAATGTGTCTATCTTTAATAGCATTACATAAAATAACATCGGGACGATACTTTCTAATAATTTTTATAATTTCTAATTGATGAGCTATGTTATTGATAAAAAAACCATCACTAAACTCTAAGTTTTCTCGCATAGAAACCCCTAAAATTTCAGCGGCATCTTTGGCTTCTTGATCTCTAATTTCAGCAGTTCCTCTGGTGCCAAGTTCGCCACGGGTTAAGTCTAAAATTCCAACTTTCTTGCCTTGGGCTATTTCTTTAGCAATAGTTCCGCTACAGCTTAATTCAACATCATCGGGGTGAGCTCCTATGGCTAAAATATCTAATTTCATGCAGTGGTTTTTTGTGTAAGTTGTTTAATTTTTATATTAAATGCGGCGAAAAGTAAAGTCATAAACGGACTTAAGTAATTGAATATAGCATATACAAAATAACTTGCTACAGGAACTCCTAACACTCCGCTATGATAAGCTCCGCAGGTATTCCATGGTATCAACACAGAGGTAACGGTTCCCGAGTCTTCTAGGGTTCTACTTAAATTTTCAGGTGCTAAACCTTTATCTTTGTAGGCTTTTGCAAACATTTTCCCAGGAACTACTATAGCTAAGTACTGATCTGAAGCAGTAGCATTCAGCGCAAGACAGCTAATTACGGTACTGCTAAATAACCCAAATGTGGTATGAAACATTTGAAGTAAAGCCTGACTTATTCTTGATAAAGCTCCTATTGCATCCATAATTCCGCCAAAGGTCATAGCGCAAATAATTAACCAAATTGTTCCTAGCATACCTCGCATACCACCAGAGGAGAATAAATCGTTTAAAGCTTCATTAGAAGTTTCAATTTGGGTATCTACAGTAATAGCATTCATAATCCCTTTGTAGGCACTTTCTACTGTTAATTGAGTGCTTCCAGCAATTTCTGCCACAATATTTGGTTGAAAAATAAGGCTGGCTGCAGCCGCTAATAATGTTCCTAGTAACAATGCAATTAAGGGAGGTGTCTTTCTTATGATAAGAAAAATCACCAATGCAGGAACTACAAATAACCAAGGGGAAATATTGAAAGCAGCATCAATAGAGTTTAAAATTGAATCAGTATCAGCAACCCCTTCAGTTTCTAGGTTCAAACCAATAACTATAAAAATAATAAGGGTAACAACTATAGAAGGAACGGTAGTGTATAACATATATCTTATGTGGGTAAACAAATCTGTTCCAGCCATAGCAGGAGCGAGATTGGTTGTGTCACTAAGAGGAGAAAGCTTATCTCCAAAATAAGCTCCAGATAAAATTGCTCCTGCGGTCATGCCTAAAGGAATTCCCAAGGCTTCTGCAATCCCTATCAATGCAATCCCTACAGTTGCTGAAGTAGTCCAACTACTTCCGGTTGCAACCGAAATAACTGAACATATCACTACGCAAGCTGCAAGAAAAATAGTAGGATTTAAAATCTGTAATCCATAATAAATCATAGTAGGAATAATACCACTTACAAGCCACGTTCCTGCGAGAGCTCCCACCATTAATAAAATTAAAATAGCTCCAGAGGTAGATTTGATATTTTGAGAGACTTCCTCTACCATAGTATCGTAAGAGGTGTTGGTGAAATGACCAACAATAGCAGCTACCGCTGCACCCATAAGTAATATAAATTGATTCGATCCGCTAAGGGCATCATCTCCAAAAACAAATACATTATAGGCAAGCATACCTACTAGTGCGATGACGGGGAGCAATGCAGCGCCAATGCTTATGTTATTTTTTATAATGTTTTGATTGTTAGGGTCGGAAGTTTGACTATCCATAAAATGTCAATAAAATGTTAAGTTTATGACGAGTAATGTAATCAATTTTCACTTTGTGAACCAAGAAATATTCTTAGATTTTTTGAATGTTTTATAATTTTAGTCAAAATTTAGTAAGTATAATGAAGTACTTCTAAAAAAAATAATTATTATTGTATCATCCCCCGATAATATAAAATTATTTTTAAAATTATGAAAATCAACTACCTAAGTTTTTTTGTAGGTGCACTTCTTATTGTAAATTCTGCGTTTTCTCAAGTGGGAATTAACACCAATGACCCTAAAGCGCAACTCGATGTGGAAGCAGCTAATGCGGTTTCACCACAACCTTCTGATGGACTTCTTGTTCCTAGAGTGCAAACTCTACCAGCGGCAGGTGCAGACCAACACAGTATGATAATTTATTTAACTAATACAATAGGTGTTTTTACTCCGGGTTTTTATTATTGGGATGAAAATGCTTCTAACTGGATATCTTTTGGAGGTGGAGCAACAGTAACCACCGGTGATTATTGGGATTTAGAAGGGAATACGGGGACAAATAGTGCAACTGATTTTATTGGAACTTTAGATAATGAAGATTTTGTAATTAGAACTAATAATCAGTCTAGACTGAGAGTGTCTACGAAGTCTCAACTTGAGTTTTTAAACACAGGGAATTCTGTATTTATTGGTTTAAACTCAGGTGAAAATGATGATTTGTCTTCTAATCAAAATACATATGTGGGAACCCAGTCAGCTCAAGCTAATACGTCAGGGAGTTCTAATACGGTAATAGGTTATCAAGCACTTAGAAATAACTCTATAGGTTCAAATAACACCATTATTGGATCTCAATCATTTGCTTTAGCTAGCAATGCAGAAAATAATATAGCTATTGGAGCAGGGGCAGGAGCCTTTGCAGGTTTCTTTGGATCTCCTGGCAGTAATCTACTTTATATTGAACCATCGACGACAAATAGCCCATTAATTGGAGGGAACTTTTCTACTAATAGAGTAGGCGTAAATCGAGATGTAAATAATCTAACTCACACTTTAACTGTTGGGGGAAATGTATTTGCTCAATCAGGTTTCTTTACAGGAGCAGGAGGAAGTTATCCAGACTACGTATTTCAACAATATTTTGAAGGAGAGTCTTCTATTTTGCCATCCTATGAATTTAAAACTTTAGAGGAAGTAGAGCAATTCATTAAAGCTCATGGTCATTTACCAGGAGTGAAATCTTATAATGAAGTAAAAGAAAATAATTTTAATATTGAATTAAGTGCGACTTCAATTAAAAACTTGGAGAAAATTGAAGAGTTATTTCTATATTCAATTGAGTTAAATAGTAAAGTAAAATCTCAAGCTAAAGAATTGCAAGAGAAAGATTCTCAAATTGATGATTTAGAACAAAGAATTGAGCGTCTTGAAAAATTAATATTAGCGAAAAAAGGATAGGGTTCGACGAATATTCTTATAATTAAAAAAGCCTCTTAGAAATAAGAGGCTTTTTTAATGTGGTTACTTTATTATAATACCCCAACTTCTTCCATGCAGCTTTTCATCACTTGGAAGGTGCGATCAATATGATTATCGAGGCCAATCGAAAAACGTATAAGTCCGTCGCTGAGCCCCATTTCTTCTTGTTCGTTTTCAGGTATTTCTGAAGAAGTAGATGTTCCCGGGGCGCTGAATAAGGTTTTGTAGAATCCTAAGCTTACAGCGAGATAGCCTAAATTTCTTTCTTGCATAAGTTCCATTAGTGTATTAGCTTTATCTAAAGATCCTACATCGACTGTCAGCATTCCTCCAAAACCATATTCTTCATTCATCATTTCTTTAAATAGTTGATGACCTTTATGTGTTGAAAGACCAGGGTAAACAGTTCTCAGACCTAATTCTTCAAACTTTTTAGCTAAATACATAGCGTTTTCACTATGCTTGTGCATTCTTAGGTGAAGTGTTCTTAGGTTTTTTAATATGGAAGCAGATCTAAAACTATCCATAGTTGATCCTAAAAGCATGCAAGCTCCATCGTTTACATTTCTTAGTTCATCTATAAATTCCGCGGAAGCGCAAACAACCCCACCTACGGTGTCACTACTACCATTAATAAATTTAGTAAGAGAATGGATAACTACATCTGCACCTAATTGAGAAGGGGTGATAGAAAGCGGAGAAAAAGTATTGTCAACTACCAATTTTAAATCGTATTTTTTAGCTAAGGCCGCTAACGCTGATAAATTTGCTATTTCTAATAAAGGGTTGCTTACAGTTTCACAATAAAGAATCTTGGTTTTAGGGGTAATTGCCGCCTCTACAGCTTCGAGCTTTGTAATATCTACAAATGAAGTTTTAATATTCATTTTAGGGAGAAAATTTTTCATAAAAGCATAGGTTCCTCCGTAAATGGTTCGGCTTGAGACAATATGATCTTCGCTATTACACAATTGCATTAAAACCGGTGTGATTGCTCCCATTCCACTAGCTGTTACGGTAGCAGATTCTGTAGCCTCCATGGCTGCAAGGGCTTCTCCTAGATATAAGTTACTCGGACTCGAGTGTCGAGAGTATAAATAACAACCTTCCGCATTTCCTTCAAAAGTATCGAACATAGTTTTGGCAGAAAGAAAAGTATAGGTAGAAGAATCGGATATGGAGGGATTTACACCTCCAAATTCCCCGAAATATTGTAAATCTTGAATTTTATCAGCAGGTTTATATTTCATCTTAATAGAGTTTAGTTAATTATCATACTAAATTCTACTTTAATTAAATAATTATCAAGCTTTATGTGATAGCTTAGAATATAATTCTATTAATTAAAAATTTTACAGAATTATTATTTATATTAGTAGAAACACAAGGAAGGTAACCGAATTTTATTCAGATGATAACACTAGACACCATAGACAAGAAGCTGATAGGTTACCTACAGCAAGATGCTAAAAAGACAACAAAAGAATTATCATTTTTATTAGGTCTGTCAAATACAGCTGTTTATGAGCGCATTAAAAAGCTAGAACGCCAACAAGTAATCACCAATTACGTAGCCTTAATAGATAAGGAGAAGGTAGAAAAGAATTTTATGGTGCTATGTCATATAAAACTCAATCAGCACCTTAAAAATAATATACTTCAATTTGAAAAAGAAATTTTAAAACTAGAAGAAGTATTAGAGTGCCATCATGTAAGTGGAGATTATGATTATATCATCAAGGTATTTGTAAAAAATATGGATGCTTATCGCAAATTTTTAGTGGAAAAACTAACCGTAATATCAGGGATAGGAAGTACGCAAAGTACATTTGTGATTAATGAAGTGAAAAACACAACACATATTGTACTTTAAAATTCTGAGTAATTTAACAATCCTTTTCCACATCTACCTTGTTCATTGAATTAGATATCGTATTTTTGTGAACGTTTTTCAACTCAACAAAAACTAAATTATGAGCACTTACGATGTAGCAGTGATAGGTTCGGGCCCTGGAGGTTACGTAGCCGCCATACGCTGTGCACAATTAGGATTAAAAACTGCAATTATAGAAAAATATGCCACAATGGGTGGTACCTGCCTTAACGTAGGCTGTATCCCGTCTAAGGCATTATTAGATTCTTCACACCATTACGAAGACGCCCTAAAACATTTTGAAGATCACGGAATCGAAATTCCAGGAGAGGTAAAACTTAACCTAGAGAAGATGATGAGCCGTAAGGCATCTGTGGTAGATCAAACTACAAAAGGGATAGCGTTTTTAATGGATAAAAATAAAATCGATACTTTTCAAGGTATTGGTTCTTTCAAAGATAAAACTCATATCAATATCGCTTCCGCGGAAGGGGAAGATCAAACGATAGAGGCAAAGCATACTATTATTGCTACAGGAAGTAAACCAGCTTCTTTACCTTTTATTGATATTGATAAAGAAAGAGTTATTACTTCTACCGAAGCTTTAAAATTAAAAGAAGTACCTAAACACATGCTTGTTATTGGTGGTGGAGTTATAGGTTTAGAGTTAGGTCAAGTATATAAGAGATTAGGTGCAGATGTAACGGTAATCGAATATATGGACCGTATCATCCCAACTATGGATGCTGCCCAAAGTAAGGAGCTTACTAAAGTGATGAAAAAGCAGAAAGTTAAATTTGCAGTTTCTCATAAAGTAACTTCTGTAGAAAATACAGGTGATGAAGTTGTAGTAAAAGCTACAGACAAAAAAGGTAAAGAAGTAGAGTTTAAAGGAGATTACTGCCTAGTTTCTGTAGGAAGAAAACCTTTTACCAATGGTTTAGCAGCAGATAATGCAGGTGTAAAATTAAATGACCGCGGACAAGTAGAGGTGAACGAACATTTGCAAACTAATGTAGAGAACATCTATGCTATTGGAGATGTGATAAAAGGTGCAATGCTAGCGCATAAAGCCGAAGAAGAAGGTGTTTTTGTTGCTGAAACTATTGCAGGACAAAAACCACATATAGATTATAACCTTATTCCAGGAGTAGTTTATACTTGGCCAGAAGTAGCTTCTGTAGGAAAAACTGAAGAGCAATTAAAAGAAGATAAGATAGAATATACCTCAGGTCAATTTCCTATGCGTGCTTTAGGACGTTCTAGAGCAAGTGGAGATACAGACGGATTTGTAAAAATCTTAACCAATAAAGAAACCGATGAGGTTTTAGGAGTTCATATGGTAGGAGCCCGTGTAGCGGATTTAATAGCTGAAGCGGTAACTGCAATGGAGTTTAGAGCTAGCGCTGAAGATATTTCTCGTATGAGCCACGCACACCCAACTTACGCCGAAGCTGTAAAAGAAGCAGCATTAGCAGCTACAGGTAATCGTGCCTTACACGTATAATACATATAAATAGGGAGTTGTAATTAAGTTCTCTATTCTTAAAAAAAATCCGAATCTTATTGATTCGGATTTTTTTATTTTTAGAAGATTAGATAAAATACATAATGTATACTAAGGATACTATAGAGATAATTACCCAAAGAGAAACCCCTAAAATTATGGGTTTGGCTCCGCTTTCTTTTATGGAGGTAAATGTTAGTCCGGCACCAACCAGGAATAAGGTTAAAATTAATAACTGCTTAGAAATTTGAGGAATACTAAAACTCATCCAATCAGGTAAATTGAGATAAGAATTTGCAATTACCGCTATTACGAACAATAAGATAAACCAAGGAATCTTAATGGAGTTAGCTTTTCCTTTAAAAAGAAACATAGAGAATATAGATAAAGGAATAATCCATAAGGCTCTACTTAATTTAACAGTCACAGCAATATCTAAAGCTTCTTCCCCGTAAGCTAACGCAGCACCTACTACAGAACTTGTATCATGTATTGCAATAGCACTCCATAAACCAAAATCTTTTTGAGATAAATCTAATTGGTGACCTAAGAACGGGAAAATAAAAATAGCTAGAGCATTTAAAAAAAACACTACCCCTAAGGCAATAGAAATCTCTTTTTCTTTGGCTTTAATCACAGCAGATACTGCAGCGATGGCACTACCGCCACAAATCGCAGTTCCTGATGCAATTAAATAAGAGATTACCCTGTCTAACTTTAAAGCTTTACCTATAAAATAACCTAAAATTAATGTGGAACTAATGGTGATAATGGTTAATAGCAAACCTTCTTTACCAACTTCTAAACTTTTATTTAAATCCATGCCAAACCCTAAACCTATAACTGAAAGTTTTAAAAGCCATTTAACAATTTGTCTACTTAAATTAGGAAAAGGGTTGTACAATAGATTGGTCAGTAAAAATCCCATTAATAATGCGATAGGAGAAGATATAAATGAAGTTAGACATAAGATAGCGGCGATTATAAATACTGCTTTTATGTAAATAGGCTTTAATTTTGTAAGCATGATTGTTTGTTTTATGCTTACAAAGGTCAAGTAAATTATAGCTTATAGATCAATCAAAAAAGTGATAGGTTATAACCTGTTGTTATGAGTGGTGTAAAAGAATTTTTTTATTTGATTGATAAATAAAGAGCGTTCCCCTTGTAGCGAAGCAAAATATAAAGGGCGTTTTATATCAAAATTTTTAATATCAACGACTTGTAATTGTTGGTGCTTTAAATCTTCAAAAATTGAAAAAATTGAAACAAAAGCATAACTAGAAGTAGCATATAAATATAATTTTATACTTTCAGTGCTACCCAAAACCATATCTATATTTAAATCCTTTTTATTAATTCCAGCTTCTGCTAAACGAGTTTCTAAAATTGATCGAGTTCCAGAACCTTCCTCTCTAATAACTAATGGAAGCTTACAAAGGTCTTTTAAGTTTATAGTAGAGGGTATTTCTTTTTTAACGTTGGTAACCAGTACCAGTTCGTCATCTAAGAATTTCTCATAAGTTAATAATGGGTTGTGATTGTTACCTTCTATAAGTGCAAATGAAAGCAAATGTTTTTCAATTTTGCGTTCGATTTGTGTAGAGTTATCATTCGTAAGAGAAAACTGAGTATCTGGATAATGTTTCTTTAATTCGGCTAAGGTAGGAGGGGCGATATATTGGGCTATAGTTGTGCTAGCGCCAATGTCTACTTTCTTAGGTAGTTTATCTTGAAGTTTTAAAAAATGATTTTCAGTTTCATTGTATAGAGTTAAGATCTTTTCGGAATAGAATACAAGGTCTCGTCCAGCTGGGGTAATTGTAATTCCGTTTTTTTGTCTTTCAAATAACTTCACTTCATATTGTTTTTCTAACTCTTTAATATGCTTAGAAACGGCAGGTTGAGAGAGGTATAAATTTTTTGAAGCCTGAGAAAAACTTAGGGTTTTTGCTACTTCCGTAAAGACACGTAATCTAAAATCCATCTAATATAATTCTAACCTATAAAATTAAGTATTTTAAAAGGAATAGATTTGTGTATTCAAGCAAAATGAAGTTATTTTAAACTTTAATATATCTTATGCGTAAAATCTTAGTTTTTGCAGGTTCAAGTAGTTCAAAGTCTATAAATCATGCGTTGGTATCTTCAGTCGCGAATCAAATTGTGGGTCATGATGTAGAAATAATTCGGTTAAGCGATTATGAATTGCCAATGTACGGGATAGATTCAGAGATAAATGAAGGTTTTCCTCTCAATTTAACCCGAATAAAAAATAAGATCGATAAAGCAGACGCCCTAATAATTTCGGTTAACGAACATAACGGAAGCATTTCTAGTTTCTTTAAAAATATATTAGATTGGCTTTCTCGTATGGAGCTAAAGTTTTTAGCAGGAAAAAAAGTATTATTAATGAGTACTTCTCCAGGTAGAAGAGGAGCTGCATCTGCATTAGCGTATACAGAATCTGTATTACCAAGGTTTGGAGCAGAAGTAGTTTCTAGTTTTAGTTTTCCCTCATTTAATGAAAATTTTGATGTAAATAATCAAAAAACCATTGATGAAACTCTACAATTGGGGATCATAGATACGTTATCTAATTTTATACAAGAAATAGAAGGTTAAGTGCGCACGGTTAAAACGTTTATTTTAGAAAATGTCTTAGAATTTAAACAGAGATTACTACAGTGGAGTCAGTCTTATGAAGAGATAATTTGGTTAGATTCTAACACATACAATAATCAAATAGAGTATGAAGCAATACTGGCTGTAGAGGCTATTACGGCTTTAAAAACCGATGCAAAACAAGCTTTTGATAAACTGGAAGAATATCAAATAACTACTCAAGATTATCTTTTTGGATACCTTAGCTACGATTTAAAAGAAGCTACAGAAAATCTTACTTCAAAAAACTTTGATGGTCTTCATTTTCCAGATCTTTACTTTTTTCAACCTAAAAAAATTATTAAGGTTAAGGATAATAGAGCTGAATTTCTTTATCTAAAAATGGTTGATGACGAAATAGAGGAAGATTATAATTCTATAAATGCATTAACAACTCCGCCAACTATTTCAAAAGAAACTACAATATTTACACCCAGAATTTCTAAAGAGAATTACCTAGAAAAAGTAGGTAAAATGAAAGATCACATACAAAGAGGCGATATTTATGAGGCTAATTTTTGTCAGGAGTTTTATATTGAAAATCAAGAAATAGATCCCTTACAGAGTTATCTAGAACTTAATGAAATCTCAAGTCCGCCCTTTGCGGCATTCCTTCGTCTAGAAGAGCATTATGCTTTATCTGCAAGTCCAGAACGTTACATCAAAAAAAAGGAGAGAAAAATCATTTCTCAGCCTATAAAAGGAACTGCGAAACGTTTAAATAAGCCTGAAGAAGATGAAATATTAAAGTCAAATCTTCAAATAGACCCTAAGGAGATTGCCGAAAATGTTATGATTGTAGATTTGGTGAGAAACGATCTTTCAAAAACAGCTTTCCGCGGAAGCGTAAACGTAGATGAACTTTGTAAACTTTACACTTTTAAGCAAGTTCACCAACTTATTTCTACAGTAAGTTCGCAAATTAGAGAAGACGTTACACCAGTTGAGGTGCTTAAAACCACTTTTCCTATGGGAAGTATGACGGGAGCTCCCAAGGTTTCTGCCATGAAAATTATTGAAGAATTAGAAGAAACCAAACGCGGATTGTACAGCGGAAGTATTGGTTATTTTACTCCCGATGGAGATTTTGATTTTAATGTAGTTATTCGTAGCATTTTATACAATGATCATCAAAAATATACCTCGTGTTCTGTAGGAAGCGCTATAACGATTCAATCGATTCCAGAAAATGAATATGAAGAATGCTTAGTAAAAGTTAAAGCTTTAAAAGAAGCGATAAGAGTTTGACTTTGGTAGGTCAAATTTTCTAAGTAAATGTTATCTTTGGGAAGCAAAAAACTCTTAGGCTTTAATGCAACACCGTTTTTCTACCCATATACAAGAAAAGTTTTCTTTTTTATTTCAGCAAAAAGTAATTTTGGCCATTAGTGGCGGGGTGGATAGTGTGGTGTTAGCTCATTTATTAGCTCAAAATAATGTAGAAGTTGCTTTAGCTCATTGCAATTTTCGCTTACGCGGAAAAGAAAGCAAAGCCGATGAAGAATTCGTTGAAAAATTAGCTGATGAATTGAATTTTCCAGTTTACGTTCAACATTTTGATACTCAAAAATTTGCCGAAGAACGCTCACTTTCTATACAAATGGCGGCACGCGATTTACGTTATGCTTGGTTTGATGAACTGTGTAATCAACTTGGCTATTCTTATATTTTAACAGCACATCATGCTAATGACAGTTGGGAAACTTTTTTAATCAATTTTACAAGAGGAACAGGGCTTTCTGGGCTTACAGGAATCCCACAGAATAATGATCGTACATACCGACCTTTATTGCCTTTCTCTAGAGAAGAAATTGTGAGTTATGCTCAAGATAACAACATAGAGTGGCGGGAAGATAGCAGTAATCAATCTAATAAATACTTTCGCAATAAAATAAGAAATGAGATATACCCTTTGTTAAAAGAGGAAAACTCTAATTTAATGAACTCTTTTCTTAGAACACAGGAACATTTACAGCAGTCTGAAGCATTACTAGAAGATTACATCACTATACTATTTTCAAAAATTGTAACCGAAACACAATTTGGGTATCATTTAAGTATCACAGAACTTAAGAAAACTCCCAATGCTAAAGCTGTGATCTATCAATTACTTAAAGATTTTGGTTTTACCGAGTGGGAAGATGTTTATCAACTTATAGAAGCTCAATCTGGAAAACGTGTATATTCTAAAACACACCAATTAGTAAAAGATCGAGATATCCTTATTTTACAAGAAATAAGTGAATCTAGCTCAAAAATTCTAAAGATAAATTATTTAGAAGATATTGATTTCAACTTAGGAAAATTAAAACAAAGTAAAGTGAGTCAAATGAAAGAGTTTGACAAGAATGTAGCATATTTTCCATTAGAACTTCTTAAATTCCCGCTTCAATTGAGAAAATGGAAGTCAGGAGATTATTTTTATCCTTTTGGAATGAAAGGAAAGAAAAAAATAAGCGATTACTTAATAAATGAGAAAATTCCGGTAACGGAAAAAGAGAACATCTGGGTTTTATGTAATGAGAATGATATTATTTGGATTGTCAACCATAGAACCAACGAAAAATATAGAATTAAACCAACCCAAACTATACTTAAATTTACCTTAACCACATGAGACTATTTTTAACCCTATTTATTGCTCTTATAAGTTTTGGGCAATCCTTTGCTCAATTTCCGGGATCTGGGCTCCAAGAAACCAAAACACCTGTAGAGTGGGAAGGCAGCGTGAACCAGCTTTCTGATGAAGAATATGAATTGATTTTTGATGCAGAAATTGAAAAAGAATGGCATATTTATTCACAGTTTACGCCAGACGGAGGGCCAATTCCCATGATGTTTGAATTTGTAGATGCTGAGGAAAACTATGAAGCAGAAGGAGATGCAAAAGAAAGTGAAACCAAAAGAGCATTTAATGAAACTTTTGGAGTTGATGAAATCTATTTTGAAAAAAATGCTACGTTTACTCAACCTATAACACTTATTAATAAAGAAGTTGACCTCATTAAAGTACAGCTTTTTTATCAAGTTTGTAAAGAAGTTTGTATTAATGAAGAATACTATTTTGTGTTCAATTTAAAAGATAAATCGGCTAAAGTTTTCACCAATTTTGATGAATTTGAAGCTTATAGTTTAGACGATAACTCTGCAAAAGAAGAAGTAAGCGGAGATAAACCTGTAATTTCTGAAAGATTACAAAAAGAAGAAGCTAAAGTAGATCGTGGCATTTTCACTATTTTTTGGGTAGCATTTCTTTCTGGCTTTGTAGCATTATTAACACCGTGTGTATTCCCAATGATTCCTATGACGGTTGGTTTTTTTACTAAACAAAGTAAAACCAAAGCAAAAGGAGTTAGAAATGCATTGATTTACGGATTTTTCATCGTTATCATATATGTGCTTTTAGGTACGCTGGTTACTGCTATTTTTGGAGCAGATGCTTTAAATGCACTCTCAACTAACGTTACTTTTAATATTATTTTCTTTGTCTTATTGTTGATTTTTGCCGCATCATTTCTTGGTGCTTTTGAAATTATGCTACCTAATTCTTGGGCTAATAAAGTAGACCGTCAAGCGGATAGAGGAGGGATTGTTGGTATTTTCTTTATGGCCTTGGCTTTAGCAATCGTATCATTTAGTTGTACCGGACCTATTGTAGGAACATTATTAGTAGAAGCAGCATCTAAAGGAGGATTAGCACCAATTATAGGAATGTTAGGTTTTTCATTAGCCATAGCAATTCCATTTGCACTATTTGCGATGTTCCCAGGATGGATGAATACTTTACCAAAATCGGGAGGCTGGCTAAATACTGTAAAAGTAGTATTAGGATTTTTAGAACTTGCTTTAGCTTTTAAATTCTTGTCGCAAGCCGATTTAGTTTTAGATGCACATTGGTTAGAGCGTGAAGTATTTTTAGCCATTTGGATAGCGGTATTTGGTACACTTGCACTTTACCTTTTCGGAAAAATTACTTTACCACACGACTCTCCAATCACTCATATTTCAGTGGGGAGATTGTCTTTAGGTTTAGTAATTTTATCTTTTACCATTTATTTAATCCCAGGTCTTTGGGGAGCACCTTTAAAGTTAATTAGTGGTTTCCCACCACCAATGAATTATAGCGAATCACCTTACGGAGTTGGATTCACTAAGACGGGCGGAAATTCTACCACTTATAATGAATCTGACTTTCCCGAGCATGCAGAATTAGGTCCGCATGACATTCTTGCTTTTCTGGATTATGAAGCAGGTTTGGCTTACGCTAAAAAAGAAGGAAAGCCAGTAATGATAGATTTTACAGGAAAAGCTTGTATTAACTGTCGTAAAATGGAAGAAAGAGTGTGGAGTGAACCACAAATTTTAGGAAAGTTAAAAAATGATTTGGTTATTATTTCACTTTACGTGGATATAAAAGAAAAATTGCCTGAAGAAGAACAATACACAAGTGAAACTACGGGTAAAAGAATACGCACTGTGGGTAATAAGTGGAGTGATTTTCAAATTGAACGATACGGGGTAAATGCTCAACCTTACTATGTTTTAATAGATCATAATGAAGAAATGTTAAATCAACCTGCATCTTATATGCCAGATGTAGATGAATACGAAGCTTGGCTAAAAGAAGGAATAGCAAATTTTAAATAGTCATTTATACTTAATATAAAAAAAGCCTCTAAATTTAATTTAGAGGCTTTTTTTATAACTTTTTAAATACAATTGATTTTATTCTTTACAAGGAATTAAAGGAACACCACTCACCGAAAAACTTAATTGGTCTACTAAAACATAAAAATCTTCAGTATTGGTATAAAGCTCTATTGGTTTGCTTATCGATTGTGCTTCTAATGTTTTTCTCTTATTGGTTAAAAAATCAGTTTCATTTTCCGTTAAGGCATAATTAAACGTAACGAGTTGATTATAGTTGTTTTTAAATTGTAATTCCCATAGTTGACGCTTTCCTACATTATTCACTTTCTTTAATTTAAAAAGAATATTATCATAACAGTTCGTCGATGTCCATTCTTGAGAAGAATCTTCCATTATAGAAGGAGAGAAAGTGAGGCTAGATAGAAATATAAAACTTAACGCAATAAAAGATAAAAATTTCATGTTAAAAACATTTAAGGTTGTAGTTAGTTAGATTTCATCAAAAACCCTTCCGCTTTTTTTATTTTCCTTTAAAGCAGGTTCAATAACTTTTGGCGCAGTTTTACCCACATCAAAAAAGCTAACAAGCTGTAAACCTCTTTTATAATCAATATGTATGGTATCTTTATCTACTTGAGAATCGCGATACCTGTTAAGAGTGAAAATATTTTCTTTGTCACTTTCTAGACTAACCCTTGCATAACTTATGGTGGCGGGTAAACTTTGCCAGTTTCTGGTATCAGCTTTTTCGGTGATAGCTCCAGCAGCATCCGCGCTTACTTTAACTATATCTTTAGCATCTTCACCTAATAATTGCTTAGCAAGAGAACTTAGGCCAGCACTGGTTGCTTTTTTGGTAGTTAATCTAACAGCCATGTCTATTACCTCTCTTAACATTCGGTCTTGTAAACACTGCCTAGCAATGGGGTAATAATCTTCTACAGTTTCAAATGGAATTTCTTGGTTATTTGTAGAAACAGATCCTGCTACATAATAACTTTCTCTCTCTATATATTTAGGAATAGCTAAAGAAGTAATTCCTACATTTAACCCTGGAGGAATGGGTAAGAAAAATGAACCATACTCATCATTAATTGAAACAAATGCATTTTCTACTAAGGTGAGTTGAGTTTGATCTTTTGCTGGTCCTAGACCGTTTTCCCAGAAAATTATAGCTTCTGCCGGTTGATACACAATTTCATTTTCCGGAATTTTAAATTTATTCTGATAAAAATTATATTCTTCAGTAAAACCTAGAACCTTAGCGGTTCTTAGTAAATCTTTTTGTAATTGATAGGGTAGAGAAACTTCATAGTAAACACCATCATTTTCTAAATATAAATTAGCCGCATTCCGATAAGCTATAAACGCATTATTGATATCACCTGTCGCTTCATATAATAAACCTTGGAGTATTTGAGCAAAGGCGTCTTCTGTATATTTGTTTTTATTTTTTTTATAACGCTGGTTGAGTTGATTCAACTTTATGTTGATTCTTTTAGCCTCTACCAAAGCTTCATTAGGCATACCAAGTTGAAAATAATTAAGTGCCATATAATAATGTATAGTCACTTTTTCAAAATCCTCTCCTTTGTATGGTTTTGCCATAGGATTGGTTAGGTTAGAAGCAATCGCCTGCCCAACATTAGATTGAATTTGATTTTCTATAAGCGTATAAGCTTTTTCGAAGAGTACATTACTTTTTTCAAAATTACCAAGCATATGTTCTACCTTACCTTTTTCCATAAG
This sequence comes from Mesonia sp. K4-1, assembly GCF_008017825.1. Lineage (NCBI taxonomy): Bacteria > Pseudomonadati > Bacteroidota > Flavobacteriia > Flavobacteriales > Flavobacteriaceae > Mesonia > Mesonia sp. K4-1. The sequence continues at coordinate 88,628 of NZ_VRLS01000057.1, read as the reverse complement.
ATAAAGTAACTCGTTTCTATTTTTACTAAGAAACTTATTATCTTCAATTACTTGAAGTGCTGCTGAAAAATTTTGATTGACAAGATTTTGTTCTAAACCTATAATCCTGTCATTATAAGTAACTCCGCAAGAATTCAAAATACAAATTAGAATTCCTGCAGAGCAATAAGTTAACCACTTGCGTGTTAATTTTAGCATAGAAAAATGCTTATTTAATCATTTTTTTAATCTTCTTGTCACCAATCCATACTTTTTCGTTGGTTTCAATATTGGTAAGTTCTAAGTCAACTTGATAATAAACAGTTTTATCTCTTTTATACTCATCTACAATAGAGTTGATAGTACCTTGTAACATAAAATCTGCTCCTTGCTCTAATCCAAATTGTTTCATAGAAGAGGCAGAAGAGTAATTTTGTTGATCGGCTCTTTCTGCTCTTAATTCTTCTCGCATTGCACCAGCTTGTACCAATCTCATTCTATCATTATTAATAATAGCTTTCTCGATATCTTTAGAAAAAGTTTCTGTTGCAATATGTTCATGAGATTTATTGGTAATCATTCCAACAATAATGACAGGTCGGTCTCCTACATTCTGAGCCGTGTAGGTATTATACCAAGAATGCATCATCATCTCTTGAGTAATTTCTTCAGCCGTAAGTCGTGAGTCTGTGTCGTTCCATTTTCCGCTAATATCAGTAACGGTATCCTCACTCATGCGAGTTACTTGGCGACCACAGCTTATGGTGGTTAAAACTAAAAGAAGTGATAAAGAGCAAATAGAAAAGTATTTTTTCATAATATTTAATTAATGGTTTTCGTACCGACTAATTTAGACATTATTTAAAAAATTATAACCTATGTTTTTAAATTTTATATTTCTGAAATAGAGTTATTTAGATATTTACAAGATTTCGATAGTCTTTTTCTCTGTATAAATTATAGTATCTTTAAGCGATTTCTTAAAAAAATAACTGAATGAAAGCCAAATTAAATTTATTAGTCCTACTGTTTGTAAGTGTTTTATCTTTTCAAGTGTATGCCCAAGAAAATGATTATAACATTAGAGATCATTACGTAAAACAAGAAGTTGATATAGAAATGAGAGATGGTATAAAATTGCATACTACCATTTACTCTCCAAAAGACACTTCTAAAGAATACCCTATCATTATGCAGAGAACGCCTTATAGTTCTCGTCCTTATGGTGAAGATCAATTTCGTTCAAAAATAGGACCTAATGAGTTTTTAATGAAAGAAGGAAATATAATCGTTTATCAAGATGTACGCGGACGTTGGATGAGTGAAGGAACTTATGATAATATGCGTGCTTACATTCCCAATAAAAAAGGAAAAGAAATTGATGAAGCTAGTGATACCTATGACACTATAGAATGGTTAATTAATAATGTAGAAAATAACAATGGTAGAGTAGGGACATGGGGAATTTCATATCCTGGTTTTTATGCTACTTATTCTTTACTTTCAGAACATCCAGCTTTAAAAGCTGCATCTCCACAAGCATGTATTGGTGATTTCTTTTTTGATGATTTTCATCACAATGGTGCTTATTTATTAAGCTATTGGAGAGCAACAGCACTTTTTGGTTATCAGCAAGAAGGTCCAACAGATAAAAACTGGTTTCAATTTCCAAAGTTAGATAGCAAGGATCAATACCAATTCTTCTTAGAGAATACACCCATCAGTCAGTTAGATGAATACTATAAAGAAGATAATATATTCTGGCAGCAGTTAAAAGACCATCCAAATTACGATGAGTTTTGGCAAAAAAGAGGAATCATTCAGCATTTAGGTGAAGTGAAAATTAAGCCTGCCGTTATGGTGGTAGGAGGACTTTTTGATGCAGAAGATCTTTACGGACCTTTTGAAACTTATAAAAATATAGAAGCCAATAATAAAAATTACAACACCTTAGTTTTCGGACCGTGGAGTCATGGAGACTGGGCTAGAAATAAAAAAAGACAAGCGATAGGAAATGTATATTTTGGAGATGATATTTCTCTCAACTACCAAAAAAACGTAGAAACTAGATTTTTTAATCACTTTTTAAAAGGGAACGGAAAGCATAAAGAATCTGCCTTAGCGGAAGCAACTATGTATGATACAGGTTTAAGAGAATGGAAGACTTATGAAAACTGGCCTCCAAAAGAAATAACCAATAAAAAGTATTATTTAGGAGAAAACCAAAAACTAAATACGCTACCAAAACCTAATCAAAAGGTAGAATTTGTGAGTGATCCTAAAAAACCTGTTCCTTATTCTGAAGATATTAAAATGGTATTTACACCAAGAAAATATATGACAGATGATCAGCGTTTTTCAGCAAGAAGACCAGATGTACTAGTTTTTGAAACTGAAGTGCTTGAAGAAGATATGACATTAGCGGGAGAAATTATGGCCAAATTAAAAGTAGCAACTACAGGAACAGCTGCAGATTGGGTTGTAAAAGTAATCGATGTTTACCCTAATGATGCTGAAGATACTGAAGAAACTCAAGAATATTTAAAAATGAGTAATTACCATATGATGGTGCGTAGTGAAGTGCTTCGTGGTAGATTTAGAGATAGTTTTGAAAATCCAAAACCATTTATAGCTAATGAAAAGACTGCAGTAAATATTAAACTTCAAGACATACACCATACGTTTAAAAAAGGACATAAGTTACAGATTCAAATTCAGAGTACTTGGTTTCCGTTAATAGACTTAAATCCGCAAACGTATGTACCCAATATTTTCAAGGCTAAAAAAGAAGATTTTAAAAAACAAACCCATACGGTTTACGGCGATTCTTCAGTAGAATTTCAGTGGTTAAAAAAGTAGTTTTATGAAGAAGTATGTTTTAATTTTAAGTGCTATAACTTTATTCTCTTGCCAAGAAAAGGAGGAAAAAATATCTCAGCAAAGTAACAATTCAGAAAATGAAAAGATAGAAAGGTTCTTTGAAAAAGCTTTTAAAGAAGATGTAGATGATTCACCTATGATGCTGACTCGTCTTGGTAAAAAAGAAAAAAATGATCAATGGGACGATTTTTCGAATGAAAAATACCCTAAAGATTTAGAAAAGAGCAAAATAAGATTAACTTATTTAAAAGACAGTATTCAAACTTCTAAGTTATCAAAAGAAAATCAACTCAGTTACGAGTTGATGAAAGATAAACTGGAAAACGATATTGCAGATTATAAGTATCGTTTTTATGACTACCCTGTTAATCAAATGCATGGGTATCAGGCAGAATTACCTGCATTTCTTATTAATATGCATCAAATAGATTCAATAGAAGATGCGAAGGCTTATATTTCTCGTTTAAACGGAATGAAAAAAGCGTTTGAAGACATTTCTGAACGTTTAAAAATTAGAGAAAAAAATGGAATTTTACCTCCTAAATTTGTTTTCACTAAAGTTATCGATGATGCACAAAATGTGATAAAAGGATTTCCATTTGAAAGAGTTAAGAAAGAAAGCACGTTATGGGAAGATTTTAGCAAAAAAGTTGAGGACTTAAAACTTAGCCAAGAAGAGAAAAAACAGTTAAAGGAAGAAGCTAAAAAAGTTTTATTAACTCATGTAGCTCCGGCTTACAAAACCTTAATTGAAACTCTACAGGATCAAAATCAAAGAGCAACATCTGATGCTGGTGTTTGGAAATTTCCTAAGGGAGATGAATTTTATAACAACAGTTTAAAACGAGTGACTACTACCAATTTAACTGCCGATGAAATTCATAATATTGGTTTACGTGAAGTGGAAAGAATTCATAAAGAAATGATAACCATTAAAGACAAAGTTGGTTTTAAAGGTTCTTTAGAAGATTTCTTCGAGTTTATGCGTAACGATCCACAGTTCTATTACGATAAAACCGAAGAAGGAAAGGCGGCTTACTTAGCGGAAGCAAAGAAAACTATCAATACGATGAAGGGAAGATTGGGAGAGTTATTCCATACGCTTCCCGAAGCTGATATTAAAGTAAAAGCCGTAGAAGCTTTTAGAGAGAAAAGTGCAGGAAAAGCTTTTTATCAAGCTCCAGCATTAGATGGATCAAGACCAGGGACTTATTATGCAAATTTGTATAATATGAAAGCTATGCCTAAATATCAATTGGAAGCGTTGGCTTACCACGAAGGAATTCCAGGACACCATATGCAAATCGCTATCGCACAAGAATTAGATAGTATTCCCTCCTTTAGAAAATTTAATTTCTATACAGCTTATGTAGAAGGTTGGGGACTTTACACCGAATTTTTACCAAAAGAGATAGGTTTTTATCAAGATCCTTATTCAGATTTTGGAAGATTAGCTATGGAACTTTGGCGCGCATGCCGATTGGTAGTAGATACAGGGATTCACGCTAAAAAATGGTCTCGAGAAGACGGCATAGCTTATTATAAAAGCAATACGCCTAATGAAGAAAGTGACTGTATAAAAATGGTTGAAAGACATATTGTGATGCCAGGACAAGCAACGGCATATAAAATAGGAATGCTTAAAATCTTAGAACTTAGAGGGAAGGCAAAAAAAGAACTTAAAGATAAATTTGATATTAGAGATTTTCACGATGCCATTCTTTCTCAAGGGCCGCTACCGCTTACTTATTTAGAAGATGAAGTCGATACCTATATCGAAGAAAATAAATAAATCAAAAAGCCTCTTTACTAAAAAGAGGTTTTTTTTTAGCTAAGTTTTAATAGGCTTTTAAAATAAAATCAAATAACTTTGAGAAGATGAAAACAAACCTTAAAAAGATAGGCGTACTTACTTCTGGTGGAGATGCACCGGGGATGAACGCCGCTATTCGAGCAGTAGTTAGAGCCTGTGTATTTTATGATAAAGAATGCGTTGGTATTTATAGAGGTTATCAAGGTTTGGTTGAAGGTGATTTTACTCTGTTAGGAGCGAGATCAGTAAAAAACATCATTAATAAAGGAGGTACCTTTTTAAAATCAGCTCGGTCTAAAGATTTTATGACTCCTGAAGGAAGGGCAAAAGCTTTTCATCATCTTAAGGATAATGAAATTGATGCACTAATTGTTATTGGTGGAGATGGTACATTTACTGGAGCTTCAGTTTTTAATGAGGAATTTGATTTTCCAATCGTGGGTATTCCAGGAACAATCGATAACGATATTAATGGAACCGATTTTACCATTGGTTACGATACCGCGTTAAACACGGTGGTTGAAGCAATAGATAAGATTAGAGATACAGCCAATTCTCATAACCGACTATTTTTAGTAGAAGTTATGGGAAGAAATGCAGGCGATATCGCTTTAAATGCAGGAATTGGCGCTGGAGCGGAAGAAATTCTAATTCCTGAAGAAAATTTAGGAAAAGATCGTTTAGTAGAGTCTTTATCAAAAAGTAGAAAATCGGGGAAAACATCGAGTATCGTAGTGGTTTCTGAAGGCGATCAAATAGGTAAGAATATTTTTGAATTAGCTCAATATATAGAAAGTAACCTTAATGATTACGAAGTGAGAGTTACCGTATTAGGTCATATTCAAAGAGGTGGTTCTCCAAGTTGTTATGATAGAGTATTAGCAAGCAGATTAGGAGTTGGCGCTGTAGATGTGCTTTTAGCAAATAAGAAGGATGTGATGGTAGGAGTAAAACATAAAAAAATTGTAGTAACTTCATTTAAAGAAGCAATAGAAGGAACAAATGAAATTGATTGGGACTTATTAAAAGTTGCCGATATAATATCGATATAAGAGATGAAAAAATTAAATATAGCCATTAATGGTTTTGGTAGAATTGGTAGGTTAACCTTTAGAGTTGCCAGCCAAAGAGAAGATATAAATATTGTTGGAATTAACGATTTAGTAGATGTAGAACATTTAGCGTATTTACTAAAATATGATTCCGTTCACGGAAAATTTCCGGGAGAAATTACCACTAAAAACGGAAATCTTATCGTAAACGGTAAAGAAATCCGCGTAAGCGCAGAAAAAGATCCCACGCAACTAAAATGGGACGCGATTGATACCGAAGTGGTGATCGATTGTACAGGAATTTTTAAAACTAAAGAGTCTGCAGGTCAACATATCACTGCAGGAGCAAAAAAAGTGGTCATTTCTGCACCCTCTAAAGATGCACCTATGTTTGTGATGGGAGTAAATCATAATGAAGTGCAGCCAGAAGATAGGGTAGTTTCTAACGCCTCTTGCACCACCAATTGTTTAGCTGTTTTAGCAAAAGTAATTGAAGATAATTATGGGATTGAGGAAGCTTTAATGACAACCGTTCATGCAACCACTTCTACACAATCTACCGTAGATGCGCCTTCTAAGAAAAATTACCGAATAGGTAGAAATGCGTTAACCAATATTATTCCAACTTCTACAGGAGCAGCCATTGCTGTAGGTAAAGTGATTCCTGCCCTTGACGGAAAACTTACTGGGATGGCTTTTAGGGTTCCAACGCCCGATGTTTCCGTGGTTGACTTAACCGTAAGAACAAAAAAATCAGTTTCTTTTACCGATTTAAAAGCAACCATAAAAAAAGCTTCTGAAGGTGATTTAAAAGGAATTTTAGGCTACACAGAGGAAGCAGTAGTTTCACAAGACTTTGTGTCAGAACCTCGTACGAGTGTTTTTGATGCCGAAGCAAGTATAGGTTTAAATAATAATTTCTTTAAGTTAATATCTTGGTACGATAATGAGTTTGGATATTCTACAAAATTAGTAGATTTGGCTGCTCATATCTCAAGTGTTAAATAAAAGCATGTACTTAATAGCAGATGGAGGTTCTACAAAATGTGACTGGGTTGTTATAGACAATTCGGGAAATGTTATTATAGAAACCATAACAAAAGGTTTAAACCCCTCTGTATTTCAAGAAGAAACACTTTTAAGTCGGCTTAACTCAAATCAAGCACTTTTTGAAATAAAGGACCAAATCAATCATTTATCTTTTTTTGGTGCAGGCTGCGGAACAGAAACTCCCAAGTCTAAACTAAAAAAAGTATTAGAAAGCTTTTTTATTAAGGCAGAAGTGTTAGTTGAAGAAGATACTATGGCTGCTGTCCAAGCGGTGACCCAAACCCCAGCGATAGTATGTATATTGGGGACGGGTTCTAATACGTGTTTTTATGACGGAGAAAAAATTGTGAATCCTGTAGCTTCTTTAGGCTATATTATTATGGATGAAGCTAGCGGTAATTTCTTTGGTAAAAAGTTATTACAGGATTATTTTTATCGTAAAATGCCTCAAGATATAGCTATTGCCTTTAATGCCGAATTCGATTTAAACCCAGACAAGATCAAGCAACATTTATATCATCAAGAAAATCCAAATGCATATTTGGCACATTTTGCATCTTTTATATTTACTCAAAAAGAAATAAACCCTTATTTTTACCGCATTCTAAAAGAAGGAATTGAAGAGTTTATAGAGAGAAGAGTCTTATTATTTGAAGAATCTAAGAAATATCCAATTCACTTTGTAGGATCTATAGCACATTTTTCGAAGGATATCATAGAAGAAATTTTAAATGAAAAAGGTTTGCTGTTGGGAAAAATATTAAAACGCCCGATCACTAATTTAATAACATACCATCAAAATATTATCGCAAATGGCGTTAAAGAAAATTAACCCCATACAAACACAAGCTTGGGAAAAACTTCAGGAACATTTTAAAACTATCAAGAATAAAAAGATGGTCGAAATGTTTCAGGAAGACGATGGTCGTGTAGATAAATTTCATATAAAATGGAATAAGTTTTATATGGATTATTCTAAGAATAGACTAAATGACACAACCAAAAAATTACTCTTAGAACTTTGTGAAGAGGTAGACCTTAAAGATGCGATAAAAAAACAATTTGAGGGAGAAATTATAAATGTTACCGAAAATAGAGCAGCAGCACATACAAAATTGCGATCTCTTAACAAACCAAAAGATGTAGAGGCTGCTTTAGAAAAGATGAAGATCTTTTCAGAAAAACTTATTCAAGGAGAGTGGAAAGGAGCAACCAATAAAACCATACAGTATGTCGTAAATATAGGTGTGGGTGGCAGTGATTTGGGTTCTCAGATGGTTTTGGAAGCTTTAACAGCTTATCAAAATCACTTACAAGTTCATTTTGTTTCTAATATTGATGGTGATCATGTACATGAAGTTTTAAAGAAAATAGATGTAGAACGAACGGTTTTTATTGTAGTCTCTAAAAGTTTTTCTACACAGGAAACCTTGAGTAACGCCACCACGATAAAAAAATGGTTTGCAAAAAATGACTTTACGGAAGAAGATATTTCTAGACATTTTGTAGCCGTAAGCGCTAATAACGAAAAAGCAAAAAACTTTGGCATTTTAGAAGAAAATATCTTCCCCATGTGGGATTGGGTAGGAGGCAGGTTTTCATTATGGAGTGCAGTAGGTTTGGCTATTTGTTGCGGAATTGGTTATAAAAACTTTACGGAATTACTTGGCGGAGCTCAACAAATGGATGAACATTTTGAGACTACCCCATTTGAAGAAAATATTCCAGTGATTTTAGCTTTGATCAGCATTTGGTATAATAATTTCTTCGAAACTGAAACGGAAGCCGTTATCCCATATTCTCAATATTTACAAAAATTTATACCTTACTTACAACAAGGCGTGATGGAAAGTAATGGGAAAAATATAGATCGAAACGGAAAAAAAGTAGACTATCAAACCGGTAATATCATTTGGGGAGAACCAGGAACCAACGCGCAACATGCTTTTTTTCAATTGATTCATCAAGGAACGAAACTTGTACCCTGTGATTTTATTGGTTTTAAAAAATCCTTTCACGGAAATAAAGAACACCATCATAAACTAATGGCTAATTTTTTCGCTCAAACTGAAGCTTTCCTTTGCGGTAAATCTAGGAAAACGATTGAAGAAGAAATCAGTCATCTTTCAGTTGAAGAGCAAGAGAGAATTAGAGCTTATAAATGTTTTGAGGGAAATAAACCTACCAATACTATTTTAATTGATCAGTTAACTCCAAAAACTTTAGGAAGTCTTATCGCTTTATATGAGCATAAACTCTTTGTGCAAGGGGTAATTTGGAATATTTACAGCTATGATCAATGGGGTGTAGAGCTAGGAAAGCAGTTAGCTTCAAGTATTTTGCACCAAATTGATAAGGGTGAAATCAAAGAAGATTTAGATTCTTCTACGAAAAGTCTACTTCAGGAGTTTTTCGCTAAATAAGTGTAAATTATTTATTTTGTATCCAATTCACGTTATAGACATTAATCTTCAGTTTCTTTTATCAGATAAGTAAGCATTATAAATGAATGCTAAATTTAAAACTGAAAAGACAACTTAGAGTATGAGCTTCTTTTGCTTGATTATAATAGTTTTAAGTTGTAACAATTAAAATAAGTTTCTTTAAATTTTCATAAGATGTCTTTAAATGAGTAAATAATTCTTTATTTTTAAAACAAAGTAATTATATGCTGGTTAAAGTTTACGGAAGTGCTGTTTTTGGTGTGGAAGCCACCACCATTACCGTAGAGGTAAATATAGATAAAGGAATAGGCTATCATTTAGTAGGTTTGCCCGATAACGCCATCCGTGAAAGCAGTTTTAGAATAGCCGCGGCTTTACAAAACAATAGCTATAAATTACCAGGAAAGAAGATTACTGTAAATATGGCACCAGCCGATTTACGCAAAGAAGGTTCTGCTTACGATATGACGTTAGCATTAGGAATTTTAGCTGCTTCTTCACAAATCAAAGCTCCAAAAATAGAAGAATATATTATTATGGGAGAACTTTCTTTGGATGGAAGTCTACAACCTATAAAGGGAGCTCTACCTATCGCAATAAAAGCTAAAGAAGAAGGATTTAAAGGTTTTATACTGCCTAAGCAAAATGCTAAAGAAGCGGCAATTGTTAGTGGTTTAGATGTATATGGAGTAGAAAATATTACTGAAGTAATTGAGTTCTTTGATCAAGGAAAAAAATTGGAACCTACTATTGTTAATACGAGAGAAGAGTTTTATCAAAACTTAGAACATCCAGAATTTGATTTTGCCGATGTAAAAGGTCAAGAATCTATCAAACGCTGTATGGAAATTGCCGCAGCAGGAGGTCATAATATCATTTTAATTGGTCCGCCAGGATCAGGAAAAACGATGTTGGCTAAACGATTACCGAGTATATTACCTCCTATGACACTCCACGAAGCTTTGGAAACCACAAAAATTCACAGTGTAGTAGGAAAAGTAAGAGAAAATGTGGGTCTTATGGCTGAACGTCCGTTTAGGAGTCCGCATCATACGATTTCCGATGTGGCTTTAGTTGGAGGTGGAGCATATCCGCAACCAGGAGAAATTTCTTTGTCACACAATGGAATTTTATTTTTAGACGAATTACCAGAATTTAAACGAAGTGTTTTAGAAGTAATGCGTCAACCTTTAGAAGATCGGGAAGTAACTATTTCTAGAGCAAAATTTACGGTAACTTACCCTTCAAGTTTTATGTTGGTGGCCAGTATGAACCCTAGTCCGGGTGGTTATTTTAACGATCCAGATGCTCCCGTTACCTCTTCACCAGCTGAAATGCAACGTTATTTAAGCAAAATAAGCGGACCTTTATTAGATCGCATAGATATTCATATAGAAGTAACGCCGGTTCCTTTTGAAAAGCTGAGTGATGAGCGAAGAGGGGAAAGCAGTGTAAAAATTAGAGAGCGCGTAACCAGAGCCAGAGAAAATCAAACGCTTCGGTTTAAAGATATAGAACATATACATTACAATGCTCAAATGGGAGTAAGGCAAATACGAGAGTTTTGTAAGTTAGATGATGCTTCAAAACAACTCTTAAAGACAGCTATGGAACGTTTAAATCTTTCCGCAAGAGCGTATGATCGCATATTAAAAGTTTCTAGAACGATAGCCGATCTAGAGAATTCAGAAAAAATTAACGGAGAACATATAAGTGAAGCCATTCAATATAGAAGTTTAGATAGAGATGGCTGGTTAGGATAAATTATGAAAAAAATAGCAATTGCATTAAGTCTTATAGCGATGGTAGCTTGTAAGAATAAAAATAATGAAGAAACCACGTTGCAGGATCAACAGCAACTAGAAAAAGATACTAGCATTGTAGAAGATATCTCTTCTAAAATGACAGAAGTGGAGCCTGTGGTTCTTAGTTTAGAACAAGCCGAAAAGTTAGTAAAGATGCCTATGGCGTGTTTAGAGCAAGAGTTTCCTAATAAGTTAGGGCAAATTTTAGCTTCAGAAAACGACCTACAAAAACCTAGTGAGTTACACCCAGCTTTTTACGGTTGTTTTGATTGGCATTCTTCGGTTCATGCACATTGGAGTTTAATAAGTCTGTTAAAACAATTTCCTAATCTCGCTAAAGCGGAAGAGATTAAGCAATTACTTCAAGATCATCTTTCAAAAGAGAACATAGAACAAGAGTTAGCCTATTTTAATAAAGAGCAGAATAAAACTTACGAACGTACTTACGGCTGGGCTTGGTTATTAAAATTAGCACAAGAGATTCATACTTGGGAAGACCCTATGGCAAAGGAGTTAGAGGCAAATTTAGCACCTCTAACAAAGAAAATAGTAAGCAATTATCAAGCATTTTTACCTAAATTAAATTACCCTATTCGTACGGGAGAACACGAAAATACAGCCTTTGGGATGAGTTTTGCTTATGATTATGCAGTAGCCACAGAGAACCAAAAATTAAAGGATTTAATAGCTACAAGAGCCAAAGACTTTTATTTATCAGATGATAATTGTCCTATTGCTTGGGAGCCAGGAGGTTTCGATTTTCTTTCTCCTTGTCTAGAAGAAATACATTTAATGCAAAATGTCTTGGCAGAGCAAACATTTAAGTTATGGCTTAAAGATTTTATGCCTGAAATTTCTAATAAGGATTTTGATTTGGAAATAGGAGAAGTTTCAGATCGAAAAGATGGAAAATTAGTTCATTTAGACGGACTTAATTTTAGCCGAGCAGCTGTGTTGTTTAGTCTTGCCGCTAAATATGATAATTTTAGCCACCTTAAGCCTGTGGCTGAAAAGCATTTGTCTTCCTCTTTCTCTAACCTTACAGATGATTCTTACGAAGGAGGTCATTGGTTAACCACCTTTGCTATTTATGCATATAACAAACGAAAGAACAAATAACAATGATAAAATTTAACTGCGATTTAGCAGAAGGAGGTAAATACGATGAGAGGCTAATGCCTCTCATTTCGTATTGTAACGTTGCTTGTGGCGGACATTTTGGTAATAAACAGACTGTTTTGGAGGCGGTGCAATTAGCGATTAAAAATAATGTAAACATAGGCGCGCATCCTTCATATCCCGATGTAGAGAACTTTGGTAGGAAAAAGATGGATATGAGCTTAAAAGATTTACGAAAGTCGCTTAAAACTCAAATTTTACTAATAAAAGATACAGTAGAGAGGCTAGGGGAGAAGCTTCATCATATCAAACCTCACGGGGCGCTCTACAATGAGCTGAAATATGATAAAGAAAAATCACTCATGATGATTGATTTAGTTAAAGAAATTGATGATGTATTGGTGCTATTTGTTCCGCCTAAATCTGTTATAGAAGAGGAAGCAAAAAACAAAATAAAAACCTTAATTGAAGGATTTGCAGACCGAGCTTATGAAGAAGATTTGAGTTTGGTTTCTAGAGGTAAAACGGGAGCTGTTTTACACGATAAAAATCAGATTTTGGAAAAGGTAAAATTGATGGGTTTAGAGAGCAAAATTATCACACTAAACGGGGTAATTTTAAATCAAAAAATTGATACCATTTGTATACATAGCGATACTGAAAATTCAGTAGAAATTTTAGAATATTTATATAGTTCACTCCATAAAAAACAGTAAAAAAGTTGATATATGAATATAGATAAATTACAGTTTACACAGTTTGGGAATAGAGCTATTTTAATTCTTTGGGAGGATAAAATGGATGTAAATATTCTTTCTGAAATTCTGTATGTGAAGAAAAATATAGAAGAAATTAAACTTAAAGAAATTGTTGAGGTAAATAACACATATAACTCGTTAATAATTAATTATGTATTTGCTATAAATAATATTTATGATGAAATATCAGTGTTAAAAGACTTGTTGAAGAAAGCTAATATAGATAAGATTTATAAAGGAAGCAAATACATTCTTCCTGTGTGTTATCATGAGAAATTCTCTCTCGATTTAGAAGAAGTTTGTGCTCAAAAGAAATTAGAAGTTGAAGAGTTTATCTCAACTCATACCACCCCAATTTATACGCTCTATTTTATGGGGTTCTTACCAGGCTTTTTATACTTAGGAGGCTTACCAAAATCACTCCAAATTTCAAGGAAAAAAACACCAAGATTAAGGGTGGAAAAAGGCAGTGTCGGAATAGGAGAAAAACAGACAGGAATATACCCTCAAATTTCAGCTGGAGGTTGGCAAATTATCGGTAATTGTCCACTGACATTATTCGACGCTTCATTAAAAAAACCGACACCATTTTCGGCGGGAGATCAAATAAAATTTAAGGCAGTAAGCTTAGAAGAACATCAGGACATTTTGAATAAAATCGAATGGGGTAAATACCAGTTAGAAAAAGTGAAAGAATGGGAATAAAAGTGATAGAAAAAGGTTTATTAACCTCAATACAGGATAGAGGAAGATTTGGTTACGCTCAATTGGGAGTTCCGAAAAGTGGTGCTATGGATCGTTATTCTGCAAAAATAGCTAATCTGTTAGTAGGTAATGAAGGGTTTAAAGCGGTTATGGAAATCACTTTATTGGGACCGTTATTGGAGTTTACAAAGGATGCCTTTATAGTTTTGGTGGGAATTGAAGCCAATATCCGTTTAAACGGAAATGAAATAAGCCTTTTAAAACCATTTAAAGTAAAAAAAGGAGATAGACTTCACATAAAACAAATAACGAAAGGAGCGAGGTTGTATTTGGCGATTTTTGGAGGTTTTCAAACAGAAGTACGGCTTGAGAGTAGGAGTCAGTTTTATCCGGTTACAAAAGCTTCCTCCATTCAAAAGGGAGAGCTAATACCAATTTCTGAAAATGAAGGTTTAAAATTGGTAGATTTTGCTTCCGTAAAGTATAAAAATAAAGAACTTACATCATCAAATATAGAGGTTTTTAAAGGACCCGAATGGGATCAAGTTCCTTCAGTCTTGCAAGAGCAGATTTTGAGTACTGAGTTGACGATCTCCAAAAACAATAGCCGAATGGCTTATCAACTACAAGAACAGTTTCCTAATACCTTAGAGGGAATGTTGTCGCAGCCTGTGTTGCCAGGTACCGTACAATTTACACCAGATGGCAATTTGATTATTCTTATGCGAGATGCACAAACTACGGGCGGATATTCTAGAATTTTTCAGTTAACTGAAGATAGCATCAATGTGTTAGCACAAAAGAGGCAGGGCGATAGCTTGCAATTGAAGTTGATAGATGAAGATTGATTCAAGTGTTAACTGTTGCAATTCAGTTTACTAGGTAAATATTTCTCACTCACTTAAGCTTTCAAATTTAGATTGATAAATGATCTAACACATCATCAAATCACATTGAATCCATAGTTTTAGTGTAAAAGTGTGGATTGAGTGTGGACTCGGTGTGTTTTCGGTGTATTTTCACTAGGAGGTTATCTAAACATTCTGGTTGATCCAACAGATAGAATTGGAGTATTTATTAGAAACTATATGGAAATGCCTAAAGCTATTTATTTTTAATACAATATAATAATGGGGTATGCGATAAAAAAGAATACTCATTGGTTTTTACCACATTTTACCTCTATAACCAGTTTTTAAATTTTTTAAGCCATTTTAGTTTGTTGTGGTAGGGAGCATATCTAAACGGAATATCTAACCAAGTCTTTCGATTTACAACAGCTTGTTGGTGAGTAAAACAATAAAAACTGTGTTTGCCGTGGTAAGCTCCAATTCCGCTGTTTCCAAGTCCGCCAAAAGGTAATTTTTCATTGGCAAAGTGAATAACCACGTCGTTAATGACACCTCCGCCAAACGGAAATTGTTCCATAATTTTATTTGCAAACGATTTATTTTCCGTGAAAACGAAAAAAGCTAATGGCGTAGAATAAGACCGAATGATCTTTTTTAAATCACTTTCGTTTTCATAAGATATAATAGGAAGTAGTGGTCCGAAAATTTCATCTTCCATAATTTTATCACTTTGTTGAGGTTCATCGATTAGTGTGGGCGCAATAAAATTTTCGTCAGCATCGGTTTGACCGCCAAAAAGCACTTTCTCTTCATCTATTAGATTTTTTAAACGTTCAAAATGGGATTGATTTATAATTCTCGCATAATCTGGTGAGTCAATACTATTTTTGCCATAAGCTGCTATGATTTCCTCTTTTAAGGCTTTAATTAACGCTAGTTTTATACTTTTTTCTACCAAAATATAATCTGGTGCAATACAGGTTTGTCCGGCATTTAAAAATTTTCCCCATACAATGCGTTTGGCAGTTAGTTGAATTTTTGCCGAAGCTTCTACTACGCAAGGATTCTTTCCGCCTAACTCTAAAGTGACAGGGGTAAGGTGTTGTGATGCTGCTTGATGCACGATTTTACCTACAGCAACACTTCCAGTGAAGAAAATGTAGTTCCATTTTAAACCTAATAGTTGTTGGGCGACTTCCTTGTCTCCTTGTATGACCGTTGCTTGCTTTTCCGTAAAGATTTTTTTAATGATTTTTTCTAAAATAGTGGAGGTATGCGGAGTTAATTCTGATGGTTTTAATGTAACCGTATTTCCTGTGGCTATGGCGGCAATAAAAGGATTTATGGCTAACTGAAAAGGATAATTCCACGGAGCGATAATTAGCACATTTCCGTAGGGTCGATGGTAAATTTTATCTGAAGAGGGAAAATTTAAAATACTAGATCGTACACTTTTAGGCTGAGACCAACTTTCTAAATTCTTAATAAATAAATCTAATTCTTTATAAACCACAATAATTTCGGTTACCATGCTTTCAAACATAGGTTTTTGAAAATCGAGTTTTAAAGCTTCTATGATTTCGTTTTCACGGAAATTAATTTCAGATTTAAGTTTTTTAAGTTGCTGAATGCGTTCTTTAACAGAGAGCGATCCATTTTTTATATAGAACTCTACTTGTTTATCGTGAATACCTTTGATATGCTGACTCATTTCTTTACGGAATTTTACCTACTGTAAGTAAATGAAAAGCATTGAATATGGTAAAGAAATGAAAGAATTTAACGCTTATTTTATGATTTCTCTTTCACAGCATCCCAAAGCGAATCTTTAGGCAGTGGAGCTGTAAATGTCATTTCTTCTTTTAAAACCGGATGAATGAGCGTTAATTTTCTAGCGTGTAAATGAATACTAGCATCTGCATTACTTCTGTTAAAACCATACTTTAAATCTCCTTTTATGGGAGAGCCAATACTAGAAAGCTGACTCCGAATTTGGTGATGTCTCCCCGTTTCTAAATCAATTTCTAATAAAGTATAACGATCTAGTTCTTGCAGGGTTTTATAGTGAAGTGTTCCTTTTTTACTATCGGGAACCTCATTAATATGCGCGTAAGATTTATTTTGTTTAGGATTGCGTTTAAGAAAGTGAATAAGCGTACCGTTTTTTGGAGATGGGGTTTTCTGTACCATCGCCCAATAGGTTTTTTGATTTTCTTTTTGGGCAAAAATTTTATTAAGTCGAGGTAAGGCTTTAGAGGTTTTTGCAAATAAAACAATACCTGTAGTTGGCCGATCTAAGCGATGAACCACTCCTAGGTAAACATTCCCAGGTTTATTGTATTTTTCTTTTAAATAAGATTTTACCGTTTCACTTAACGGAATATCCCCTGTTTTGTCCCCTTGGACTAAATCTCCTGCGCGTTTATTAATGACAATAAGGTGATTGTCTTCATAAATCACTTGCAAGTTTTGTGGGGTAGAAATAATTTTACTCAATGTAATATTTTAATTTTTAGGGAATTTATCTAATTCACTTTCAGTATAATAAAAAAGTGCGCATAAACCTAGAGTAAAAGCAATACTCGCTAAAATCACTTCTAGTAAAAATGAAACTTCAAGAAATACATATCCTAACAAACCTACTAGACTTAAGAACACTCCAGTTTTAATCATTAATTTAGAGGAAAAAATTTGAGCAAAATCCCAAGCTTCTTGAGATTTCATAGATTTTTCAGTTCGGTATCCGTAAAGTGAATTAATTTCTTTAGGTGGATATTTTAGCATCATAAGACCTACAATAATAAATATAATACCTGTTAAGGCATCAAGGATTAGAAAAGGTCCTATGGCAGATGTTTCCATTAATACTGTTCCTTGTCGTTAGGAAAATCTGATGATTTTACATCTTTATTGTATTGTTGAAAGGCTGTGGTCATTTCACTGTATAAGTCTAAATAACGACGTAAAAAACGCGGATTAAATTCGTGTGTCATTCCTATCATATCGTGTACCACCAACACCTGTCCGTCAACGCCACCACCAGCACCTATTCCGATAACGGGAATAGAAACACTCTCAGCTACTTCTTGTGCTAACTTTGCGGGTACTTTTTCTAATACAATAGAGAAACAACCTATTTTTTCTAAGAGTTTAGCATCTTCTTTTAGCTTTATAGCTTCTTCTTCCTCCTTAGCTCTTACCGTGTAAGTACCAAATTTATATATAGATTGTGGAGTTAAACCTAAGTGTCCCATCACCGGAATCCCAGCATTTAAAATACGCTTAATAGATTCTTTCACTTCTTTACCACCCTCTAGTTTAACTGCATGTCCGCCGCTTTCTTTCATAATTCTAATCGCAGAACGTAAAGCTTCCTTAGGATCACTTTGGTAGCTTCCAAATGGTAAATCTACCACCACAAGAGATCTATCGATAGCGCGAACCACAGAAGAAGCGTGGTAAATCATTTGGTCTAATGTAATAGGCAAGGTGGTTTCATGACCCGCCATTACATTTGAAGCAGAATCTCCTACTAAAATGACATCAATCCCAGCACCATCAACAATTTTCGCCATCGTATAATCGTAAGCGGTAAGCATAGAGATTTTTTCTCCATTGGCTTTCATATCAACTAGTGATTTTACCGTTACTCTTTTATATTCTTTTTTTGCAACAGACATGCTTTTTTGTTTTAAGTTGTTGTAAAAGTAGTAAATTAGTCAGTCAACATCAAAAACAAAAGCGATGAGAATACTTACTTTATTCATATTATTTTTAGGATTACAAGGTTTTGCTCAAAAAACACCAGAGCAATCTGTTAAAGATTTTTTTAAAGCCTTTCATCAACAAGATACGGTGGCGTTAAAGCAAATGACACAAGAAGACCTTGTTTTAAAAACGATTGGAGAAGACAGAGATGGGAATTTTATGATTAAAACATCGTCTAGAGATCAATTTGTTTCCTCAATTGGTTCAATCCCAAAAGAAATGAAATTTGAAGAAAGGATATTGAGTTATGAAACCAAAATAGATAAAGGTTTTGCAAGTGTTTGGACCACTTATGAGTTTTACCTTAACGGAAAATTTTCTCACTGCGGAATCAATCAAATTCAACTGTTTAAATCCTCAGAAGAAGAGTGGAGTATCATTTCGATTACAGATACCAGACGAACTGAAAATTGTGATTAATACAAATTGCCCAATAAAAACTTCCTTACATTTGTTTAAAACTAAACTTTAAGATGAATTACATATTATTTGATGGCGCAGTAAGAAATCAATTACTTCCATTCACCTATACCAAACCTGTAGCAGACCTACGCTTCGGGATATTAACATTAAGAGAAAAGTGGGAAAAATTTTTACAAACCACCACCACTACGGTTACCGAAGAATACCTTTCTGAACGTTGGCCCATGGTAGAGTTAGAAATCAACACGATGATCAATGCGGCGGTGTGCCCGTCAGAAAGTCTGGTTGAACAAATAAAAAACTTAAAAGAAGAGCAAGTCTTAACTTTTGAAGATACTTATATCGCTTTTATAGCTAAAGAAGAAGAGGAAATAGATTTAGACAGCTTTCAAGAAATAGCGGTGAATGCAGAGCCTTTAATGATTGAACATACTTGGGATCTATTCTCTAAAAATGATCAAGCCATTCAAGCAGATTTTGACTTGCTAACCAAAGATAGAATTTCCGCTGAAATTCCTGATTGTGTATTTTGTGTCAACAAGGAGCAGATTTTTGTCGAGGAAGGAGCAAAATTAACCATAGCTTCCTTAAATGCTTCAAACGGACCTATCTACATAGGAGAACATGCCGAAGTAATGGAAGGGTGTGCTGTAAGAGGTCCTTTTGCGCTTTGTGAACATGCTACTTTAAAAATGGGAGCTAAAATTTATGGAGCAACTACGGTAGGCCCGCATAGTAAGGTTGGAGGAGAAGTGAACAACTCTATTATTATGGGATATTCTAATAAAGGTCACGATGGCTTTTTAGGAAACTCGGTGTTAGGAGAATGGTGTAATATAGGCGCAGATAGTAACAATTCTAACCTTAAAAACAATTATGCAGAAGTAAGGTTATGGGATTATGAAACCGAACGTTTTGCACCCACCGGACTTCAGTTTTGTGGTTTAATGATGGGTGATCACTCTAAATGTGGTATTAATACGATGTTCAATACGGGAACTGTAATTGGAGTAAGCTCAAATATATTTGGAGCTGGTTTTCCTCGTAATTTTGTGCCTAGTTTTAGCTGGGGCGGAAGTAGTGGTACCACAACCTATAAAACCAGTAAAGCTTTTGAAGTTGCCGAAAAAGTAATGCAACGAAGAAATATAGAATTTACTGATGAAGACAGAGCCATTTTAGAACACGTCTTTGAAGAAACTCAACAATATAGAAGAGATTAGATTGATAATTAATAATTTAGCGAAAAAATAGAATTTAGTAATAAAATAGATTATTATATATTCTTTATAACCGACTACTAACTTAACTAATAACTATGGTGAAAAATTATTCTTTATTTTTAATTGCGTTTATAATTTTTTCAAATGCATGGGCACAGTGTAACCCGTTAACTATTGATGCCACAAATGTGGTTTGTGACGATTCCTCTTCATTGGTTGTTGCTCAAAATACATCCTCTAAATTAACCATTCAACATGGAGCTAATAATATAGCCGCTTCTTGGACACCAACAAACAATCTTTGGTTGGATGTTACAATGACACAGCCATACAGTGGAGGCTTTGTAACTGAAGTTTATTTTGGTAATAGTGTTTCGTTTGCAAGTCATATCTATACGGCAGAATATAGTATATCTGGATGTCCGCAACCTATTACTTCTCAGGTAATAATGAACGTTGATGGAATTTCTTATGAAACCTGTGTGAATAGCAATGAAACCATAGCAGATATTACGTTTTCAAATTATACCAATTCACAAATAGATTTTTATACAGATTCTTCTGGGACCACGATAGCAAACTCAAATTTAGTTTTAAATATAAGTGATACTTACTATGTAAGTTACGGTACCAGCTGTTCTTTAATTCCTTTACAAATTTTACCAACAACACCTTTACCAGAAGTCGAAACCATTCAAAATTTTTGTACCCAAGCCACTTGGCAAGTTGAAGGTTTTACTAACAACGGTGGTGATTTAAGTGATATTTCGGTTTGCGGTAAAAACTTAATGTGGTATAGTGATGCTGGTGGAACACAAATTATTACCAATCCAAGCACGATTATTTTATCAGACAATGATACTTATTATGTTTCTCAGACCCTTAACGGATGTGAAAGTGGTTTAGTTGCCGTTAATATGATGGAAACTACTTGTGGTTGTATAGAAAACCAAGATATTGAAGGAGCTTCTACCAGTGAAGTTTTAGAAGGGTATGAATTTTATACAGTGCAAATTAATAACACATTAACATCTTGTGACATTAACAATACAATCTATACTGATATTAATAATCAATATGCTCCTACGACATTTCCTATAAATGATGAGATATCACCTTTCTCTTTAATGACACCAGGAAATGTATCTCCAGCAATACCACTTCAAAAGACAAGTCCATTTGGATGCTCAGAATATGCAATTAAAATTAATGATTATCATTTAGATTCAAATGGGGTTCCTAAAATAGTAGCCGGTGCTTCAGATACTGCTGGTACATTGGTTAAAGAATTTATTGCTAATGAAGTTTTTAGCTTTGATTTTTCAATGCTATTTTTTGATGCTAACCATCAATACTCAGAAAGACCGTCTATAATGGTCAGGCTCTACGATGAGCATAACAATTTAGTTCAATATAAGTGTTTAGTATCTAATCAAGAATGTCCTTTTATAGAAATTTCAGGGACTATTAATGGTGCATATATGCCTTGGAGTAAAGAAAGCTTAGATACCTCCTCCTATATTGGTAAAAAACTAAGGGCAGAGATTACCATCAATGATTGTCCATATAATGTTCATTGGGCAACTGCATTTATAGATAATTTAGAAATAAGTAATGCAATGTCAACAAATTCAGCTTTAGGGAATTTAGTTTTAAACCCAATCTTACAAGCTGGAAGTTACTATGAAAATTGTTCTTTATTTAATGAAATGACAACAGGAGGGTGTGTATCTATAGACCCTGTTATAAGTCCTACCTACCCATTTCAGATCTGTGGAACATATAACTTACCAACAGGGGCAACGCTACAAAATATAACTTTAGAAGTGAAAGCAGAAGATTATGGTTATATAGACGTTTACACCTCTAATTATACATCACCTTCACCAGGTACTTTTTGTATAGATATTAATCAGAATGATATTACAGCTTACGGAGATTACTCTGTCAAAGTTGAACTTGAGTATATTTCAAATTGTAGCTCTACACCAACTTTTCATTACCTAACAGCTTTAAATAGTGGTTTTAAAAACTGCCCTATAGCTGCTTGTCCTACCGATATGGTTGGATGCTCAATATTAGGTTCACCTACGTTTGATCTAACTACCAAAAACGTAGAGATATTAGCTAATATTCCACAAGCGAATCAAAATAATTACACTCTAAGTTATTATACAAATCAAACCAGTGCAGAGAGCGCCAATGCAAATGACTTGATTAATAACATCTCTACGTACTCACCACCTTCTTTACCAGCTCAAGTTTTTGCAAGATTAGATTATAATTATAATGCCTTAGGGGTTAATTCTATTTCAGATTGTTATGATTTAGTAGAGATCAACTTAAATTCCTCTAATGTGTTAGATCAAATTCAAACTCAAGTTTCAGACCTTGTGTATTGTAAAAATGATGCAACAACTGTAATGCCTGAGGTCGATTTAACTGAAAAGAATAGCGAAATATTAAATGGTACAAATAGTACGGATTACTTTTTGGAGTTTTATTTAGCTTTATCAGACGCTAATAATCAAATCAATCCGATTAGTAGTCCAACGCAATACGCTTTACAACAAATGACACAAGATATATATGTTAGGGTAGCACATATAAATGGATGTTCTATGATTACTGAATTCACTGTAAGAAATCACAAAATGTTTTCTGTAAATGCTCCACTTCAAATAGAGGTATGTGATGACGATAGCAATCCAGATGGTTATTATGAATTTGATTTGAATATGATTAATAATCAAATATTATCCAATTATCAAAATTTGAATATAGCTTACTATAATTCAATGAGTGATGCTCAATCTGAAATGAATCCGTTACCCTTTTTATTCACTAATAGTATTGCTTTTAACCAAACTATTTATGTAAAACTTAGTGATAGTTTTTTAAGTTGTGAGAATATTCTACCTGTTAATTTGTCATTAGTTATACCTGAGTTAAATAGTGCTATCAACCCAATTCCAGTAAATAACGAAACAGATGTGTTACTAGATGCTATCGATTCGACAGTAGAGTTATCTTGGGAATCAAATTCTAACGATTGTATATTAGATGAAACTTTTGATTTGATGATGGGAACATCTTCCACTCAATTAAACTTAGTCCAGCCAGATATTTCTACTACAAATTTTACTGTTCAAGTAAACGACAATGTTACATATTATTGGCAAGTTATTCCCAAAAGTTCGTTGACAGCTTTAAATAGTAGTACTCCAATTTGGCAATTCCAAACAGAAAGTTTAAGTACAGAGAATCTTATTTTTCCTGAACTTAAATATTACACAATAAGTAATACTCTATATTTAGATATAGAAAATAATGTGATAGAAACAGTGAGTCTTTTCAATTTACAAGGGAAAAGAGTGAAAGTTTTGAAAGACAATGAATCAGCTCAAGCGGAAATAAACATGACTAATTTGGCTACAGGAGTATATTTGGCTCAAATTCAGGTCAATGGAAAGATAAAAGTGATTAAAATAATTAAACGATAATCTTTAAAGTTGATAAAAAAGGGAGCTAATTTAGCTCCCTTTTTTTATTAGATCCCCGTATAATTTTGTGGGGTAATGGCTTTTAATTCTTGTTTTATATCTTCTGAAACTTCTAAGGTTTCAATAAAGTCAGCTATACTATTAGCGTTTATCTTTTCATTGGTACGGGTTAAACCTTTTAAGGCTTCATAAGGATTTGGATAAGCTTCCCTTCTTAAAATAGTCTGTATAGCTTCCGCTACAACGGCCCAATTATTTTCTAAATCTTCGTGAAGTTTACTTTCATTCAGCAATAATTTATTCAAACCTTTTAGAGTTGAAGCTAAAGCAATCATCGTGTGTCCTATAGGAACACCAATATTTCTTAGAACAGTACTATCGGTTAAATCTCTTTGTAAACGACTTATAGGTAATTTAGCAGAAAGATGCTCAAATAAGGCATTTGCCATACCTAAGTTTCCTTCACTATTTTCAAAATCAATAGGGTTTACTTTGTGTGGCATAGCTGAAGATCCTACTTCTCCTTTCTTTATTTTTTGCTTAAAGTAGTCCATAGAAACATAAGTCCATACATCACGATCTAAATCGATCAATATGGTGTTAATACGTTTTAAAGCATCAAACGTTGCTGCCATAAAATCGTAATGCTCTATTTGAGTGGTAGGAAAAGAATGTTTCATTCCTAATACCTGCTCTACGAAATGAGCACCAAAAGATTTCCAATCCTGATTAGGGTAAGCTACTTTGTGTGCATTAAAATTTCCTGTTGCACCACCAAATTTAGCTGCAGCAGGAACTTCTTTTAAACTTTTTATTTGCTCTTCTAGACGTACTACAAAAACTTCAATCTCTTTCCCTAAACGAGTAGGAGAAGCTGGCTGACCGTGAGTTCTTGCTAAAAGCGGAATGTGAGTCCAATCTTTTGCTAAATCTTTCAATTTTTGAAGAACCTCTTCTAATAATGGATGATATACATCTATTAGAGCATCTTTCAGCGAAAGCGGTACCGAAGTGTTGTTAATGTCTTGAGAAGTTAACCCAAAATGGATAAACTCTTTATAGGCTTGTAAGTTTAAAGCATCAAATTTTTCTTTGATAAAATATTCTACTGCTTTGACATCGTGATTGGTAACTTTCTCGATTTCCTTAATGGCTTGGGCATCTATACTCGAAAAATTTTCATAAATTTTTCTCAGTTTGGGGTATAGATCTGTGTCTATTTTTGCTAATTGAGGCAGGGGTAAGTTGCAAAGAGAAATAAAATATTCAATTTCTACTTTTACGCGGTATTTAATTAAAGCTTCTTCGCTAAAATAAGCTGATAATTTTTCAGTTTTTGAGTGGTATCTACCGTCTATAGGTGAAATGGCTTGTAAAGAAGTCATAAGTGGTTAAAAATTTAAACAACAAAGATAAAACTAAAGAACAATGAAAAAAATAGAAAGCCCAAGTAATTTTACATTCGCTAAAAAGCTTATAAATTAAGCAGTTGTAATTTATAGGAATAAAGTTGTATCTTTCTCATCCTTAAAATATAACGATGATACGCAATCACGATTTAAAGCAAGAATTAAGTAATATGCCTGAGTATTTTACTATAGATGAATTGGTAGGTAGGTTACTTGTTTTAGAAAAAAGACAACGAGACAATATTCAAGGAAATCAATTGGTTAAAATTTCTGTTCAAGAATTGGATATGGAAATGGAAAAGTGGTTTAAGATGTAGTTCTATACTTTAATTAAGTTTAAAATTTTTCTACTTCTGGCTTTATATCCAGCAGATCCTTGTGCATAATTTTGTTCTAAAATTAATTTTAATTCTGGGTGAACCCAATCAAATTCAGTTCCTAACTTGTAAAGCGCTAGCATGCTGTGAGCTTGTGGAGCAATTTTTTGTGGGGTAATCATCCAATCAAAACATAAACTAATGATTTCTTCTTTTTGCTGAGTGCTTAGTGAAATTTTCTTCTTTTTATTGAAATGATGAGTCACTAGCAACTCCATTATTTTTGCCATAGGTCTTATCACATCATCCCTTTGATTTGTTTTTGATATGATAAAAATATCATCAACATAAGGGAGTAGTAGAGCTATATTTTGCACTCCTACCAATTCCATTGCTCTAGCTGCTTTCGCAGAAACTTTATCTTTATCCTTTTTTGCAATAAGAATCACTTCTTCTAATAAAGAATTATCTGCGATAATTTGATTGATAAGAGCAAGCCTATAGGAGGGTTTAGTATTAATTTTAAGTAAGCTAGCAGTTAAGGAGATGTCTGTATTTTTCACTACGTCTGATAGGAAATGAGTTATTGGTCTGTCCTCTCTAGAAATCTAAGGGTTTAATATTTATTTCTTATCCCAATTTTGTTCAAAATAATCGATAAACTGAGCAAATCTAGAACCTTTCTCTGCATACTTTCTTGTTATTTCTGCCCACTTATTAAATTTAGATCTGTTCTTAAGTTTAAAATAAGTTTGAGCTAGGTTTACAGCCATTTCACTTTTTTGAAAATCACTATCAGATAGTGTTAGGCCCTTACTGTAAATTTTTTCTGCTCTCTCAAATTGTTCAGTATTAATTAAAGCAAACCCAAGTTCTTTGTAAAGAAGAGCGTTCTTTGGTTCATATTTTAATGTCTTTTCTAAAATAGGAATCGCTTCTGTAAATTTTTGCGTAGCGTTGTAGGCAAAACCCAACTCAAAACCTAAACCTTCAAACTGAGCGTCTTTTTCAAACCCTTTTTGTAAAGGGACAATGGCATTATGACTTGCTCCCACATGATTGTAGAAATAACCTATATTTTTTAAATAAGAAACACTGTTAGAGTCTTTCATATAAATTTTGAGCCAATCTGGCTGACTTGGTAAGTTCATTTCAGAAAGTTTTTTTTCTGGTATTATAGCCACTTCTGTCCAGTTGGGCTGAATTCTGTACATCATTCTATTAGTTTTCTCTGGTATTTTAGCTATAAACTTATTATTCTCTGTTATTTTAAACGTATTTCCCATATCAAATGTAAATCCGGCTTGCTGGTCTATGTAAATAAATCCGTAATAATTAATCGTATCTGTATCTTTTGCGGGTAGAGCGACCCATTTATTTACTGCGTCGTAGTATTTAGTATCAAACTGCAATTCACTTTTATTAGATTGAGCAAATCCAATATTAGATATGAGATAGGTGAATAATAGTAGAATTGACTTCTTCATGGTTATTATATTTTAGATTTATATAAGACTAGTTATTTTGAATTAACTCAGCAATAACCTCTGAAGTTAGTTCGTATCCTTTAAGATGTGGCCATCCTTCCCATACAACAATTCCTTTCGGGTTTATAATTACACAATGAGGTATACCGCGAACTCCATATGTTTTTTTAAGTCTTGCTTGAGTATCAATAGCATTGTAGTATTCAATTTTAGGGCTGTTTTGTTTGATTACTTTTCTTTTGGATTCATCACTTATTCCTATTACCACCAAATTTTCTTTGAATTCTTTATGAAATAAATTTAAATCGGGAATAGCTTTTTTGCAGGGACCGCACCAAGTAGCCCAAAAATCGATGAGAATAAATTTACCATTTTTGCTTGGCTCATCAGAAAGCCATTCTTCTACCACTAATTTTGGAGCTTCTTTACCAATAAATGAATCTGCCCACATTTTCTTTTCTTGAGCATAGGAATTAAAGAAGATAAAACAAAGAAAGATAAATAGAATTTTTTTCATAGTTGAATTTTTTTTAAGAACGAATTAATGCCTCTTATCAAATATACTTTTTTTTAGTTAAAAAACTTTTAATTCTGTAATAGGCTCTCAACCAATTTTTTTACACCTGTAGAAGCATTCTCTTTTATAATCCTTAAGTTTTGAGATTCTTGAATTGCAGGTTGAGGATCTATAAAATACATTTGACAATGCGATGGAGCAAAGTCTTTTAAGCCTGCAGCGGGATAAACCTGCATTGAAGTACCAATTATAAGAAGTATATCGGCTTGTTGTACTTCTAAAGCTGCAGTTTCTAAGAGAGGAACTTCCTCTCCAAACCAAACTATATGTGGTCTTAACTGTGAATTAAATTCACAAAAATCGCCTAGGTTTAGATCTTTTTTCCAATCTAATACAAGATCTTTATCAAAGCTACTCCGCACTTTTAAAAGTTCGCCATGCAAATGAATTACGTTAGAGCTTCCAGCTCTTTCATGCAAGTCATCTACATTCTGAGTGATAATACTTACGTTGT
The DNA here is from genome assembly GCF_008017825.1 of Mesonia sp. K4-1. Classification (NCBI taxonomy): domain Bacteria; kingdom Pseudomonadati; phylum Bacteroidota; class Flavobacteriia; order Flavobacteriales; family Flavobacteriaceae; genus Mesonia; species Mesonia sp. K4-1. The sequence continues at coordinate 61,011 of NZ_VRLS01000057.1, read as the reverse complement.
ATTTCTTTTCTAAGTCTTTTAATGCATAGTGTGCTGCATTGGGTTCTACCTCTAGCAGTTGTTTTCTCCTTTTATTGTAAAAATCTAAAACCAAAGCTGGATTTTCTTGAAAACCTTGTGGAGAAGCTACTTTCATCACATCATGCCCTTCCCATAGACCATTATCATCTCTAAAAGTTTTGATGCCACTTTCGGCACTAATCCCTGCTCCGGTTAAAACCACAATATTTTTCATACTATTTGATTCGATTGATTTTAGCAAAATAATCAAAATATTGGTTTAAACGATAGATTAGTTGCTAGGGGTTTTTATTTTTGTAGCATGAATAAAGAACTCTTAGCACATTTAGAAAGCTATCTAACTCCGCGTAGACGAGGATTATTTGATAAAGTTTTAGCAGAAAGAACCAATCATTTTACAGTTGCGACCGAAGATGTTTATCAATTGCATAACACCAGTGCTGTTATACGAAGTTGTGATGTATTTGGCGTACAGAATGTGCATATTACTGAAGAACGTAACCGAAAACGTATTGATCGTGAGATTGCTATGGGGGCTCAAAAATGGGTGAATATAAATAGGTATCATACCGCAAAAGACAGTTGCGAGACCTTACGAGCAAAAGGATATCAAATTATTGCTACCACACCACATAATGATGCTTGTTTATTAGAAGATTTTGATGTTTCTCAACCTTCAGCTTTGTTTTTTGGTACCGAAAAAGACGGACTTTCAAATGAAATTATGCAACAAGCAGATGGTTACTTGAAAATTCCTATGGTAGGTTTTACCGAAAGTTTAAATATATCGGTTTCAGCAGCTATTATTTTGCAAAGTATTACGTCTAAATTAAAAAGAAGTGAAGTAGAGTGGAGGCTTACCGAAGAAGAAATATATGAGACTAAGCTTAATTGGGCTAGAAATTCTATTAAAAGCAGTGAACAAATAATAGAGCGTTTTTTAGCAGAACAGCAAGTCTAATTTCTATTGAGTACTTTATATTCTTCGTAGCATCCGCTAATGGCATCTAAGATTTGAAGGTCGTTGGCAGTTTTAATAAATTGCCCAGAGTAATTGCATTTTCTTAGAATTTCATCGATATCTATTCGGCTTATTTGAAGTAAAGCGACTAGAGTTTCTCGATTAAATTTTTCTTGTAGTAAATTTCTAATCTCGTCATCTTCTTTCATTTTACGCAACTTCTTCATTTGTCGCGGTTTTTTTCCAAAGGTGTTATACAATAAATCAGCTGGATTAGAAATTGCAGCTAATGTTTTGGCAAATGCACCAGGTTGACTATCACCAACCTCATAACCATAGCCTAAACCAGAGATACTGTAACGAGAATTATCATAAATAGGTATGTTTTTAGCGTCTATCTCTAAATAACCAGTAAGCTTTAAAGGTGTAATGGTAACCTCTTCTAAAGCAATACCTATTTCGGTCATTTTCACTTTAACATCACCATATTTCGTCCAGTCATTCGTGATACGGACTTGTATAGATTTAAAACCAAGGTAGGAAAAGTAAAGTGTGTCATTGACCGCAGCTTTAAGTTTAAAATCCCCTTCTTCGCCAGAGACTGTACCTTTAACCTGATTAAGGTTAACAATGTTTACGTCTTTTAGAGGTAAATCATTAGCCGCATTAAGAACCTTACCTTTAATTACCTCAATATCGATTTCTTGTGCTTTCGCGGAAAAAGAAATAAAAACGATGATTAAGATAAAAAAAATAGGGTGCTTAGGCATAAAGACTACTTCTAAAAGACGTAAATATAATTAATTTTTATTTCTTCTTCGGCTTACCGAACTTTTGATGTTCGATTTTCTTTTTCCTCCAGATTCATTGCTTCTTCTAGAGAATCCTCTTCCAGAACCAGAAGAATCTTTGCTTTTAAAGCCTCCGCCACCGCTTCGTCTTTGGCCTCCGCCACCTTTGCGATGACCGCCGCCTCCGCCGCCACGTTTTTTACGATCTCTACCACCTTTATCTTTAGTGATTTCAACGTTTATGTTTCTTCCGTCGTGTTGGAAGTTTTCAAAGAAAGCTAATACTTTTTCTCTTTCCGAAGTATCGGTATTAAAGAATGAAAAACTATCTTTTACATCTACACGAGAAACACCATCTCTACCTAGATCTAGATTTTCTTTTAAGAAGTCTTTTAAAGACATCCAATCAAAATCATCTTTAGCTCCAATGTTTATAAAGTAACGAGTGCTTTCTCCTGTATCTTCTCCTTCTCTATAATCGTTATGACTCGCATTAGGACTGTTGATACTAGAAGCATTTTTGTAATAGTTATAAAATCTTGTAAACTCTACAGAAAACACTTTTTTGATTACCTCTTCTTTGCTGAAGTCTTCAAAAATTTCTTCAATTTGAGGTAAATAGCTATCAATTTCGTGATTTATTTCAGTGTTTTTAACGCTTTTCGCTAAATGAAATAATTGAACTTGACAAATTTCTTCTCCGCTAGGAATATCTTTTTGCTCAAACGATTGCTTAATGATACGCTCAATACTTTTAATTTTGCGTAATTCACTTTTCGTAACTACAACCATAGAAACCCCACTTTTTCCAGCACGACCTGTTCTACCACTTCGGTGTGTGTAAGTTTCAATTTCGTCTGGTAATTGGTAGTTAATCACGTGAGTAATATCATCTACATCAATTCCACGTGCAGCAACATCTGTAGCTACTAACATTTGAATTTGACGAGAACGGAAACTTTTCATTACCAAATCTCTTTGATTCTGACTTAGATCTCCGTGTAATGCTGCAGCATTATAACCATCTTCAATTAATCTTTCGGCTACTTTTTGAGTATCTCTTTTTGTTCTACAAAAGATCACAGAAAAAATATCTGGATTAGCATCTGCCAATCTTTTTAAAGCATTGTAACGATCTCTACCTGCAACTACATAATATTCATGAGAAACATTCTTTGTTCCTTCATTTTTAGATCCTACTGTAATTTCTACAGGAGATTTCATGAATTTTTTAGCAATTGTAGCTACTTCTTTAGGCATGGTAGCACTAAAAAGCCAAGTTTTCTTTTCTTTAGGCGTGTGCGATAAAATATCTGTAATGTCTTCATAGAACCCCATGTTTAACATTTCATCTGCCTCATCAAGAACACAGTAGTCAATTTTAGAGATGTCGATCATCCCACGGCTTACCATGTCTTTCATTCTTCCAGGAGTGGCAACAATAACCTGAGCTCCTTTTTTAATCTGTCTTGCTTGGTCTGTAATACTAGAACCACCATAAATGGCCACCGTCTTGAGACCTTTTATATATTTAGAGTAATTTTGTATTTCATTGGTAATCTGTAAGCATAATTCTCTTGTAGGGGAAAGAATAAGTCCCTGTGTTTGTTTACTATCGGCGTTGATTTTTTGGAGTAGCGGAAAACCAAAAGCTGCTGTTTTCCCTGTTCCGGTCTGTGCAAGAGCAACCAAATCGGTTTCCTCTTGTAATAAAATTGGAATCGCTTTTTCTTGTACATCACTTGGAGCTTCAAACCCCATATCACTTACTGCATTTACGATTTCGGCGTTAAGCCCTAATTGTTCAAATTTGTTCATATAAAATAAATAAGCTGCAAAGGTAAGCAATCCTTTACAGCTTATGTTATAAAAATAATTTATTTATTATTCTGATAAATAACTGACTAGCTGTTTAAATGCTCGTGCCCGATGGCTAATTTCATTTTTCTCTTCGCTATTCATTTCGGCAAAGGTTTTATTTTTTCCTTCTGGTAAAAAAATAGAGTCATAACCAAAGCCTTTTTCTCCTCTTTTTTCTTCAGTGATTTCTCCTGTACAAATTCCGGTAAATAAGCTTTCATGGTCATTTAATGATAAAGCGATAACGGTTTTAAAGCGTGCACTTCTATTGTGCTTATCTTTTAAGTTTTTTAGTAATTTTTCAATATTGGCATCGTTATTTTTTTCTTCACCCGCGTAACGTGCAGAATATACACCAGGCGCACCATTTAAGGATTCTACTTCTAAACCAGTATCATCTGCAAAACAATTATAACCATATTTTTCGGTGACGTACTTGGCTTTAAGAATAGCGTTTCCGTCAATAGTGTCGGCGGTTTCGGCAATATCTTCGTGGCAACCAATTTCTGTTAAGGAAAGTAATTCTATATAATTTGGAAGCATGTTTTTAATTTCTTCCAATTTATTTTTATTGTGCGTAGCAAAAACAAGTCGCATAGATTATAAGTTTTTAATAATAAATTTACTAAAATTTTATCTGTGATGGTAGGGTTCATTTTTTAGAATGGTGAATGCTCGGTATAATTGTTCCGTAAAGAACAAACGAACCATCTGGTGTGAAAAAGTCATTTTTGACAAAGCTATTTTTTGGTTGGCGCGCTGGTAAACTTCGGGGGAAAATCCATAAGGTCCACCAATAACAAAGATAAGTTGCTTCATTCCTGTATTCAGTTTCTTCTGAATTTCTTCTGAAAACTCTTCTGACGTAAAACTTTTTCCTTTTTCATCTAAAAGCACTAAAATGTCTGATGGATTAACTTGTTTAAGTATAAGCTCTCCTTCTTTGCCTTTTTGAGTGCTCTCGTCCATGTTTTTAGTTTTCTTTAAATCGGGTATGATTTCGAAACTAAAATTGCAATAGTGGGAAAGCCTTTTTGAATAAGTGCTAATGAGCTCTTTTAGAGAAGAATCGTCGGTTTTGCCAACGGCTATAAGTTTAATTTGCATTAGAAACAGCGTTTAGAATGATGATAGCTAAAAGTATTTTTAAAAATACCTTTGCCATTAGGATAACTCCCATTGATTGATTTTTCAAAGTCCTCTAAATATTTAGACCAATCATCATTTTTAATTAGTTTTTTATAATTTTTAGTTTTAAAATGGGTACCTGCTAAAAAATATTCTCCATTGGGTTTTAAGATTAAAGTATAATGGAGCCTATCATTTTTAAAGAAAATCTGCTTGAAAATCCCTCTGTCTTTAAGCCATTTAAAATCTTTATATTGTTTTTCTAAATTAGGGTCGTCTTGGTGTAGAAATACCATTTTAATATTAAATTTTCTTTCGTAATTTTCTATACACTTTTTAGTTTCTTTTAGCCAAGTACTTAAGATATCATTAAAAATATCTTTATTGAAATCATGCCTAAATATTCTTATTTTTCTTTTTGCTCCTCCAAGTTGGTTAAAGCTATCATTTTTTGCTTTTGCTTCTGCATAATACTTTTCATGTTGCTTATGTAATTCGACTTCTCTTTTATAGCTTAAAATACTATCATATTTTTTTAATACAATTATTTTACTAGGAGAAATATCTATTCCAGAGTCATTGATAATTAGTTTTCTAAGTTGCTCAAACTCATCTTTACTGATTTTCCCAAATTGATACCTGTATAAAATTTTCGAGATAATAACCCCATCATATTTATAAGAAAGACAATTGTAAAGATCACTAGAATTACATTTCTGATAAAAAATTTGTGATGAAACTTCTTTTGAATTCTCATCTAGATACACATATGTTTGAGATACTCCACGAACCGAAATAAAGAAAATGACGATTATAACAATGATTTGTAGTGTGTGTCTATTCAAAAGTGTAAATTTTACTATATTTTAGTACTGCTAAAATAAATAAATAATGATTAGTCAGGAGCAATTCGAAAAAGAAGTACAAATAATAATAGAAAACGCTATTAGAGAAGATGTAGGAGATGGAGATCATAGCTCTCTAGCCTGTATTCCTAAAGCAGCAATCGGTAAAGCCAAGCTATTGGTTAAAGATGAAGGAATTATAGCAGGAGTGGATTTTGCTAAACAGGTTTTTAACTATGTAGATGCGGGTTTAAAAGTGGAAACTTTAAAAAAAGAGGGGGATGTTATAAAGCATGGAGACATTGTTTTTTACGTTACCGGAAGTAGTCAATCTATATTGAAAGCAGAGCGTTTAGTTTTAAATGCCATGCAGCGTATGAGTGCTATTGCCACTAAAACTAAAGAGTATGCAGATAAAATAAAGCATACCAAAGCAAAAGTCTTAGATACTAGAAAAACTACACCAGGAATTCGTGCTATTGAGAAATGGGCAGTAAAAATTGGAGGAGGGGAGAACCACCGTTTTGCTTTGTATGATATGGTCATGCTCAAGGATAATCATATTGATTTCTGTGGAGGGATTACCCAAGCCATACAAAAAACACAAGCTTACTTAAAAGAAAATCAACTTAATTTAAAAATCATTGTTGAAGCAAGAAATCTAACTGAGATTCAAGAAATACTTCAAAATAAAGGGGTTCATCGCATCCTAATAGATAACTTTAATTATGAAGATACTAAAAAAGCGGTGCATATGATTGGAGATTTTTGTCAAACGGAATCTAGTGGAGGGATCACTTTAGAAACCATAAGGAATTATGCAGAATGTGGTGTAGACTTCATATCGAGTGGAGCATTAACACATTCGGTTTCAAATTTAGATTTAAGTTTAAAAGCAGTTGAGTAAATGCCAGAAAAGGAAGAAGGAAAAGGTAAAAACACTTCTATATTAAACTGGTTAGAGAAAAAGAGCAAAGCTATTATTCTTCCGGGTTTAGAAGGTTTAAGTCTATACGATTTAGGTGAAATTTATACGGTAGGAATCGTTAAAGGAACTTTTTCTACACGGGCAAGTTCGATAGCTTTTAGCTTTTTCATGGCTATATTTCCTTTTTTGTTATTTATCCTAAATCTTATTCCATTTGTTTGGTTTATTGATGACTTTCATTTAAAACTCTTGGCATTTTTAGATTCTCTATTACCTCCTCAAACATCGAGTTTCTTTAATGAGATCTTCTTTGATATTTTCAACACGCCTAGAGCGGGTTTATTATCATTTGTGTTTGTCTTATCTATTTTTTTAATGACCAATGGTATTAATGCAATTTTTACGGGATTTGAGTATTCATATCATACCCATATTAACCGATCTATAATAAGACAGTACTTTGTTGCCTTAGGAGTTTCATTAATTATAGCTTTCATGCTTTTAATTGCGGTAATTGTAGTTTTCTACCTTACCTATATTATTGAGAATTTAGAGGCTATAGGTGTTTTTTCTGATAGTCTTATGTGGGCCCAAATAGGAAGGTATGTTGTTTTTATTCTTATCATCTACAATGCTGTGGCTACTTTATATTACTTCGGAACTAAAGAAGGTAGACAATCTAGGTATTTTTCGATAGGAGCCGTTTTTACTATGGTATTAATTTTGATTACTACTTTCCTGTTTAAGATATATATAGAGAACTTTAGCAGTTATAATGAATTGTATGGATCTATTGGAGTATTGTTAATATTAATGTTATATATATGGTTAAATGCTAATATTTTATTATTAGGATTTGAATTAAATGCATCAATTTATAGATTAAAGCAAAAAAAATAATATCTTAAACCACAATAATTTTAAACTTATTTATCATGAATAAAATAGCTTTTATTTTAGCAGTAGCATTTGCAGTAAACTTCTCATTTGCACAAACAAAAGAAGTAGGAGGAATAGATTTACCTACATCTGAGACTTTTGGAGAACACCAGGTAACTTTAAACGGAGCAGGAATTAGAGAGAAACTATGGTTAGATTTATATGTGGGAGGACTTTACCTTACGAATAAATCTTCAAATGCAAATGAAATTTTAAATAGTGATGAGGCTATGGCGGTAAAATTACATATTGTCTCTAAATTAGTGAGTAGTAGCAAAATGATCGACGCAGTTGAAGAGGGATTTGAAAATTCTACAGATGGTAGAGTTGGTCCGCTTAAATCTAAAATAGATCAGTTTATAGGGTTTTTTAAAGAAGAAATAAAAAAAGGAGATGTTTTTGACATTACTTATCAACCTGGTAAAGGTGTGGTTTCTTATAAAAATGGAGAAGAAAAAGGAACTATCAAAGGAGCCGACTTTAAAAAAGCTTTGTTTGGTATATGGTTATCAAATAGACCTGCAGATGACGATCTAAAAGAAGGAATGTTAGGCAAATAACTTATTTTGATTAGCATATAAATTTACCCTTATATATTATGAAATACATATTAGTACTTTTTGTTTGTATAGCTTCTTCACAGTTAGCAATAAGTCAATCGGTTTTTGGGAAATGGGAGATACTTAAAGAATCAGGAGAAGTGCGTTCTATTATAGAAATTTATGAAAACGATGGTATTGTAAATGGAAAAGTAGTAGAGATATTAGACAAAGAAAAAGAAGATAACTTGTGTATTGAATGTGAAGGAGAGGAAAAAAATAAAAAAATCTTAGGTTTAGTATTATTAAAAGATTTTAAGAAAGATCAGGAAAAATATGTTGATGGTACTATTTTAAACCCCGATGATGGTAGAATATATAAATCAAAAATTTGGGTAGATGAGCATAATTCCAATATTTTAAATGTTCGTGGCTATATTGGTTTTTTCTATAAAACTATGGAGTGGCGAAGACTAATAGAGTAATCATTATCAGATTTAAAAAAGCACGAATTAATTTAAATTAATTCGTGCTTTTTTATTTTGTACTTTAAAATCCTTTATACCTTTACTTTCAAAATTTTTAATTTAAAATGAATCACTTTGTAGATGTTATATTGCCGTTACCACTTCCGACAAGGTTTACTTATCAGGTTCGAAAAGAGGAGATTGGTGATTTAAAGAAAGGAATGCGAGTGGCAGTTCCTTTTGGAAAAACGAAAGTATATACAGGTATTACTGCAAATATACATCAAGAAGCTCCAAAAATCTATAAGGCAAAGTTCATAGAGCAAATATTGGATGATAAGCCCATCGTGACCCAAACGCAGTTAAAATTTTGGAAGTGGCTTTCTTCATATTATATGTGTGCAGAAGGAGATATCTTAAAAGCCGCTCTACCAGGAGCTTTTTTATTGGAAAGCGAAACAGTAGTAGAATTAAACACAAAAACAGATATTGATGAAGAAGGTTTAACCGATGAAGAATATTTGGTTTACGAAGCATTGCAGAATCAATCTGTCATTAAAATAAAAGAGATAAGCAATCTTTTAGGAAAGAAAAATGTACTCAAAATATTACAAAAACTCGTAGCAAAGAATGTTGCTGTAGTTAGTCAAGAGCTTTATAAGCAATATAAGCCTAAACTTATTAGGTATATAAAGTTAGCCGAGTTATATCATAAAGAAGAAGAATTACAGCAACTTTTAGAGACCTTAAATAAAGCACCCAAACAAAGTAGTGTGGTGTTAACCTTGTTTTCGCTTTTAGCAAAATCTAAAAAACCTATAAGTGTAAAGCAATTGATTAAAGAAAGTGAAGCCTCTGCGGCGATTATAAAAACCTTGGTGGATAAAGGTGTTTTAGATGAATATTATTTGCAGAAAGATCGAACAGATACTCAGCAGCAAGTAGAAAAATTTCAAGTTAATCTCAACGAGAATCAACAACAAGCTTACGCGGAAATAAATGAAAACTTTCAAACTAATAAAGTTACTTTATTACATGGAATAACCTCTTCAGGTAAAACTGAAATCTATATTCAGCTTATTAAAGATGTTATTTCACAAGGAAAGCAAGTCCTCTATCTTTTACCTGAAATTGCTTTAACCACGCAGCTTATATCTCGTCTACAACAATATTTTGGGGAAGATGTATTGGTATTTCATAGTAAATATTCGCTGAATGAAAGGGTGGAGGTTTATCAACACGTGTTAGAGCAAACCAAAGGAAAAATTGTGATTGGAGCCAGGTCCTCTATTTTTCTTCCTTTTCAAGATTTAGGGCTTATTATCGTAGACGAATCTCATGAAACTACATTTAAACAGTATGATCCTGCACCGCGTTACCATGCTAGAGATGCTTCTGTGGTGCTATCAAATATAACCAAAGCAAATTTATTGTTAGGATCTGCGACACCAAGTTTAGAAAGTTACTTTAACGCACAGCATCATAAATATGGATTAGTATCATTAAATAGACGATATGGTAATGTACTGCCTCCTCAAGTAGAATTAGTAGATGTGAAAGAAAAGTATAAAAAAAAGTTGATGAAAGGTCGATTTTCTGATACACTTTTAGAGGAAATGAAAATTACCTTATCGGAAGGGAAGCAAGTCATTCTTTTTCAAAACCGAAGAGGGTTTTCTCCGATCTTAGAATGTAATACGTGTGGTCATTCGCCTCAATGTCCTAATTGTGATGTTAGTTTAACTTACCATAAGCACAACAATTCTTTGCGTTGTCATTACTGCGGCTATCATATAGCTATGCAATTGCAATGTATCGCCTGTAAGAGTACAGAGGTGACTACTAAAGGTTTTGGTACAGAACAAATAGAAACAGAACTAAAATCCTTATTTCCTAATCATAAAATAGGAAGAATGGATTTGGATACCACGCGTGGTAAACACGGATATGAAAAAATCATAACTGCTTTTGAGCAGCAAGAAATAGATATTCTTATAGGTACTCAAATGCTAACTAAAGGATTGGATTTTAGAAACGTAGATTTAGTAGGGGTGATGAGTGCAGATAGTCTTTTAAATTTTCCAGATTTTAGAGCTCATGAAAGGAGTTTTCATATGCTAGTACAAGTAGCAGGGCGAGCAGGAAGAACGAAACAAAGAGGGAAGGTGCTTATTCAAACTTACAATCCGAATCATCAAATTTTGCAACAAGTAACTACGAATAGTTATCTTGAAATGTATAAAGAACAATTACAAGAAAGACAGAATTATAAATACCCACCATTTTATAGACTGATTAAGCTAACATTTAAAGCTAAAGATTTTAATGCAGTAAATGAGGCTTCTTCGTGGTTTGCTAAAGGTTTAGCTCAAGGTTTGAAAGAGAATGTATTAGGTCCGGAGTTTCCCCCCGTAGCAAGAATAAGAAATGAATACTATAAAAATATCATCATTAAGATACCTCCAGAGCATTCCATCTCTAAGACAAAAGAATTTATAGAAAAAGTAAGAAAAACTTACGATTCTGTAGGAAGTTTTAAAAAAGTAAGGCTAATTTTAAATGTAGATCCTTATTAAGTGTGTGTAATTATACCAGATAAAGCTTCTTCTAATGTTTTCTTACGGTTACGGCTAATTGGCATTTCAAAATCATCAACCCAAATAGTCTTAGCATTATAATGTTTTACTCTAAATAAGTTAATAATATAAGACTTATGTATGCGCATAAACTGATTTTCTGGTAACTTTTCTTCAAAACCTTTCATGGTAGAGAGAACTGTATAAGTTTGCTCATCAGTAATAATTTTTACATAGTCTCCAAAAGCTTCAACGTACTTTACATTCTTTAAGAAGAGCTTAAAGTTTTTGAGGTTACTCTTTATGAAAATGTAATTACTATCACTAGAATAGAGTTTTTCGTTTTTTAAGTAATGAAGATCAATGGCTTTTTTTACCGCAACATTAAATCTCTTCATTTCTACTGGCTTCTGAAGGTAGTCGACAGCTTCATAATCAAACGCCTGAAAAGCATATTGAGTTTTACCCGTAATGAAAATAATTTCAGGTTTGTTCTCAAGGTTATCTAATAGATCGAACCCCGATAAAATAGGCATCTCAATATCTAAAAATATTAAATCAACCTCTAATTTGTTCAAAACCTCTTTCGTCTTTAACCCATTGTTAAATTCGCCAACAAGCTCTAAGTTAGGATGGTCTTTAACTAATTTGATAATAGATAGTCGTTGTATACTCGAATCATCTACCACTATACATTTTAACTTAATATCTTTCAAAATAAAAAATTTTTACTTTTAATTATCACGAAATTCCTGGGGGGTTTCAATTTCTAAAAATATAAACTTATCGATAAAGTACAAAGATTTTTGCAATAAAGTTAAATTTAATATAATTTTTTTAAATTTCAAATCATTCTAATCTTTAAGGATGATATAATTTAAAAGAATTGAAAGCCAAATCTAAACAAAAAACCTCTGTTAATTGTTATAATAAAAAAAAAGAATTACTTTTGCACTCAATTTTAAATAAACTATTTATGAATCATTATGAAACTGTTTTCATCTTGAATCCCGTTTTATCTGATGAGCAGGTAAAGGAGACAGTTAAGAAATACGAAGATTTTCTTATTTCTAAAGGTGCCAAGATGATCAACAAAGAAAATTGGGGGCTAAAAAAATTAGCTTATCCAATTCAACACAAAAAGAGTGGATTTTACAACTTATTCGAATTTCAAGTAGATGGAGAAGTAATTGAGCCTTTAGAATTATTGTTTAGAAGAGAAGAGCGTATGATGCGTTACCTTACTGTAAAACTAGACAAACATGCAGTAGCTTGGGCAGAGAAGAGAGTAAAAAGAAACAAAGAAAAAGCGTAAGTTATGTCATCTATAGAGCAACAAGCAAAAGGAAAGAAAGACGGAGAAATTAGATATTTAACTCCGCTTAATATCGAGACGTCAAAGACAAAAAAATATTGTCGTTTTAAAAGATCAGGAATCAAGTATATCGATTACAAAGATCCAGATTTTTTAATGGCATTTGTAAATGAACAAGGTAAACTTTTACCTCGTAGATTAACAGGAACTTCTTTGAAGTATCAAAGAAAAACTGCTGTAGCGGTAAAAAGAGCTCGTCACTTAGCATTAATGCCATACGTTGGTGATTTATTAAAATAAAAAATACGACATTATGGAATTGATTTTAAAAAGAGACGTAGAAAACTTAGGATTTACTAATGATGTTGTAAACGTAAAAAACGGTTACGGAAGAAATTATTTAATCCCACAAGGACACGCTGAACTAGCTACACCATCTGCAAAGAAAGTGTTAGCTGAAACGTTAAAACAACGTGCTTATAAAGAGCAAAAGAATATAGACGAAGCTAAAAAACAATCTGAAAAGCTTAACGGAATTGAGCTTAAGCTTACTGCAAAAGCAGGAGCTGGAGATAAAATGTTTGGGAGCATTACCACTGCAGATGTAAGCGAAGCTTTATCTAAAGAAGGTGTAGACATCGATAAAAAATACATCTCAATTCTTGGTGGAAACATTAAGAGATTAGGACAGTATGAAGCAAAACTTCGTTTCCACAGAGAAGTGATTTCTAGCTTAACATTTGATGTAGTAGGAGAAGCTAAATAAACTTTTTTTACTTTAAGAAGATAAAACCTACTCTCAAAAAGAGTAGGTTTTTTTATAACTATAATATTTTTTTAGAATGAAATACGCAAGATTAACAAAAGAGCAATTGGATGAGTTGCATCCAGAATTTATAAATTTTCTAGCTTCTCAATCTATTACCGCAGAGGAGTGGGCAGAGATAAAAGAAAATAAACCACAATTAGCAGAAGATGAATTAGATGTATTTAGTGATTTAGTTTGGGAAGGAGTTCTCAATCAGGCTAATTTCTTAGAACACATCTCTAAGCAACAATTGTTTTTATTTCATATAGACGATACTCAAATGCGCCTTATCGGAATAAAAGTTAAAAATGATGCGATTAACATCACTACCAAAGAAGGTTATGCGTGGTTACAAGATAACTTGCTTAAAGAAGATGTAGAAATTTATAATTCAGTTAAAGCGATATCTGAAGATCGTAATAAAGACATCTTTGCACTCATTCAGCAAGGAGCCAATATTACTAAAGGTGAGCTTTTTCAATATTTTGAAAGAATAATAGAGGTTGATTAATTTAGCCTCTATTATTCATAACGTAAAGATTCTATTGGGTTCTGTTTAGCAGCTTTAAGAGCAGGGTAACTTCCAGAAAGTATTGCAATAACTAAAGAAATAATAGTTGCTGCTATAATAGCTCCCCAAGGAATACTAAAATCAAAATCGGCACTTACAGCCACAATATAACCGATTAGCATCCCTAATATAATTCCTAAAATTCCGCCAAGCTGACCTATAATAATAGTTTCGCTAAAAAACTGAAATGCAATGGTATTCTTTTTAGCTCCCAAGGCTTTTCTAACACCAATCTCACGAGTTCTTTCGGTTACCGAAACCAACATAATATTCATTAACGCTATAGAAGAACCTAGAATGGTGATAATAGAAATGATCCAAGCGGCAGCATCTAGGTAGCCAGTGATTTTAAAAATTTCATTTAAAAGGCTGTCACTACGTTCAAGTCCAAAATTGTTCTCTTCTTTAGGTTGTAGTTTTCTAATTTTTCTAAAAGTAATAATAGCTTCATCTTGAGCGCCTTCTATCATCTCCTTATCATCAACCTTTACGCTAATATTGTAGTTGGTGTTTGCCAAATTAAATAAGGTACGTGCTTTTTGAATAGGAATTAAAACACGCAAATCTTGATTGTTTCCAAAAGTCGAACCCTTACTTTCTAAAACTCCAATTACTTTAAATTTCGCACCACGTACACTAATGGTCTTATTTATAGGGTCTATATTTTTAAAAATACCATCTTTTAAATCAGATCCTATTACGCATACGCTTACATTATTTTCAATATCAAAATAAGAAAAATCTCTTCCTGTTTCTACTTCTAGCCCAGAATTGGTTAAAAAATATTCATTTACCCCCAAAACGCTTACTTCAGGATCGGTTTTTTCTTTTCCGTACCTTATTTCGGCTGTAGAAGTTCCTGTAAATGAGATAGAGGTGTTGGTATTTGGGTAAATAAAATTGTCTTTAAATTCTTTAGCATCTCGATAAGTAACCACGGGATTAATTTTTTGAACCTCGCCACTTCCTCTGGTTTGCACCGTAAAATCATAACGTTGTAAATTAAAAGTATTGGCTCCCATAGAAGCAAAATCACTCGTAATTGTATTTTCTAAAGCATTTACAGCGCTTAAAATACCTACTAGAGCAGTAATACCAATGGCGATAATTAAAACAGTTAAAATAGTTCTAAGCAGCTGTGTTCTAATGCTATCTAAAGCTATTTTTATATTTTCTTTGACTAATGAAAACATGAGTTAAGGTTAAGCGTTGTTAATAAGACGACTTTAAGCTTTAAAAGTTACTTAAAATATGTCTTTTGTTTAATTATCTTTGTGACTTTAAATTTTGATATGGCACAAAAACCAACAATACCCAAAGGAACAAGAGATTTTTCTCCTGTCGAAGTTAGTAAAAGAAATTATATTTTTTCTACCATCAAATCTCAATTTCAAAAATTCGGATTTCAGCCTATAGAAACTCCCAGTTTTGAAAACTCAGATACTTTAATGGGGAAATATGGAGAAGAAGGGGACCGACTTATTTTTAAGATTCTCAATAGCGGAGATTTCCTTAAGAAAGTAAATGATGACGCTTTCGCGGAAAAAAATAGCCAAGCCATTACTCCGCAAATTTCAGAAAAAGCATTGCGTTATGACCTTACTGTTCCTTTCGCGAGATATGTAGTACAACATCAAAACGACATTGAATTTCCCTTTAAACGTTACCAAATACAACCCGTGTGGCGTGCAGACCGTCCGCAAAAAGGAAGGTTTAGAGAATTTTATCAGTGTGATGCAGATGTAGTAGGGAGCGATAGCCTTTGGCAAGAAGTAGAATTCGTTCAGCTTTATGATGCTGTATTTACTGCTTTAGGTTTGGAGGGGGTAACTATAAAAATTAATAATAGAAAAATTCTTTCTGGTTTTGCCGAAGTGATTGGAGAAAGCGATAAACTCATCGATTTTACCGTAGCATTAGATAAATTAGATAAAATAGGAGAAGAGGGTGTCATTAAAGAAATGCAGGCTAAAGGAATATCCGCGGAAGCGATAAAAACCATTACGCCTATATTTTCTCTAACTGGAGATTTCTCTACTAAAATTGAAGGCTTAAAAGCTATTTTAAACTCTTCTGAAGAAGGAAAAAAAGGAATAGAAGAATTAGAGTTTATACAGCGAGCCATCGAAGCGATGCCTTTAAAAACAGCTAAATTAGATTTAGATGTGACTTTAGCACGCGGACTTAATTATTACACTGGTGCTATTTTTGAAGTTGCTGCTCCCAAAAATGTGAAAATGGGATCGATAGGCGGTGGAGGTCGTTATGATGACCTTACAGGCATATTCGGACTTAAAAATATGAGCGGAGTTGGTATTTCGTTTGGCTTAGATAGAATTTATTTGGTCTTAGAAGAACTTGGTTTATTTCCAGCTTCCGCGGAAGCAAATACACAAATCATTTTTATCAATTTTGGAGAAAAAGAAGCGCTATACGTGATGAAAGCGGTAAGAGAATTAAGAAACCAAAATGTCGCTGCCGAAATGTATCCTGATGCTGCTAAAATGAAAAAACAAATGAATCACGCTAATAAGCGTAATATTCCTTTTGTAGTTTTAGCAGGAACCAAAGAAATGGAAGAAGAAACGTTTACCTTAAAAAATATGGTATCTGGAGAGCAATCTACCGTAACTCTAGAGGAAATGCTTAACACCATCAAATAATTAAAAAAAAATCCCGAACAATTGTTCGGGATTTTTTTAATGTGGTTAAAGCTGCTGTGTTCTAACTGGGTTAAATAATAATTAGAGCATCAATAAAAATATAGCTTGACTTAATGTAAATAAAAGAATATTTTGATTTCAGCTAGAGTGATGTGATAATCTTCTAAGCTGAAAGAGAAAATTATAAGGCTTACGCGGAAGAAAATACAGGAAGATTAATAGTTAGTAGTTTGAATTAATTACTTTTATATCTACACTAAATCACATTAGTTTGAAATGGATAGATTAAAGTTTAATTATTTAAATTTTTTTTTACTTCTGATACGTTTATAGAGTATTAATTTTTACGCTTAATTTCTTTATTCTTATTATTTTTCTTACAAATAAATTAATGTATCTGTTTTAAGTTAAAGTGAGTAGACATTTTAATTTTTTAATAGTTTTATTTATTTCCTTTTTTTTTACTTCCCAGTGTCAAAAATTAAACCTCAATAGTTAAATTTTTTTATCTGTGCATCAATTGTAATTGCAAATTTACTCATTATCTAAAGCCGCATTTAAAAGTTTAATGCCTTCTAATGTCTCATAAGTTAATTCTCTAATAGTCAATTCAGTTTCTCTTCTTGCCTTATTAAATTTAAAATTTAATGGTGGCAACTCAATAATAGTAGTTAATAAACCTCCTAAACTCTCAAGCGAATACTCGGAATTATTTCTTAATTCCATAGCTCCCTGTTTTATACTTTCAAGTTCTTTTTCATCATAATTTTTAGCTATTAACATTATTTTTGAGTAAGAAGTTCCAACTTTCCTGAAATTTTCAGAGAAAATTGAGATTTCATTTTTTATTCTATTATTAAAATCTAATAATTCATTGGCTACAACATTTATTAAAGCTATATGTCTTTTTTCTTTAAGCCTATTATCTTTAATTTTTTGAATTTGATATATCTCTTTTGTTCTATTGGTTAATGTAGTTGTCCAGTCATTCATAGTTTCAGTAATAGAATTTAAAGAAGAAGTAACTAAATCAAGATTTGATTTAGCAATTCGAACAGTATCATATAAATCTAAATCCATATTATTTTCATCATAATTATCTACTTTTTCAATAATTTTAGTAATATGGGCGTATTTATCATTGGTAGTTTCTTCATTTAAAACTTCGACCTCTAATACTTTCGATTCTTTCTTATTAATAAATTTATCATTAATCAAATTAATTAAATTAAGTCTAAAGAGACTTTCGAATTTTTGTATAGAACTATATTCTTTATATAAAACACCTTTGTTTTGTAAGTCTTTTTTAAAATCATTAATTTTTATTAATTGATAGGGGTCGATACTTGACATGTCTCCTGGTGTTTGTGTATTGAAGTAAATTAATTGTTCCTTGTTGGGATTCGATATAGCTAAATTTATTTCTTCTACTGTTCCGGATTTATCCCTTTTAGTTTCTGTACCTATTTTTGACCAAATTATGCCAATGAGAATTTCATATTTATTTTTGAATTGTTTGTTGAGGACATCTTGTGCATCATCACCAATTTGGGTATATGTATCTTGATCCCAATTAATTAATTCTAATATATAATTATTTTGATCACCTAATGTTTTAGAAATTTCCTCTGTGATTAATTTTATAGAATCTAATTCATTTTTAACATCACTTGGGCGAGAAATAAGAAGCCTAATTTTTTTAAAATTACTCATTAAATTTGATATTATTTATTTCCCATAAAGATAACCCTTCCATATAAAACTTTTTTAAAAAGTTATAGACATCTTATTCACAGAAAACTATTTTGATAGCTATATTAATTCCATTTAACACTGTGCAAGGAGTATTAATACAAGACATTTTAATCAACGTTTAGGTATAGCAAAAGATCTAATTATCAATAAGATAAATTATTGTGATTTGTGTTACCAAAAAAAGTAGAGGAGCTTTTGTGAAGTGGTTTTTTGAGAAGTTTCCATATTTTTTAGCCGTCTTAAAAAAGTAGCTAAAAATAGATTGAACCAAATATGAACCAGTATTTCGTGGTAAAAACTAAAAACCCCCGTAAGTACAGGGGTTTTTGTAATCTATGTAGCGAGACCGAGATTTGAACTCGGGACCTCCGGGTTATGAACCTGAAAATTAGCGTATCATAATTCTGTAATTGCATTGTAATATAATTACTTTCAGTTTTTTAATTTTAAACATCATTAAATAATTATATTTAAAATCAACTTATTCTGTACCTATTCTGTACCCTTTTTTTTTAAGTATTTTCTTATATTTATCAAATATAAATATTTAGCATCATGGCAGCTATTAAAATTGTTAGGCGCAAAAATAAACAACGTAAGGACGGAACCGCACCGCTTGCCTTAAGAATAAGTGAGAACTATCAAACTAATTACTGTTTTTTAGGACAATATGTACTAGAAAAGCATTGGAATAAAGAAACAGGATTAGTAAAACGTAGTTACCCTAATTCTCAACAGTTAAATAATTTTTTAAGAAAAAAATTAACAGAAGCACATAATATCTCATTTCAATCTAATAATGAAGTCTCTCCCAAAGAAATAAAAAAAAAGATTATTAGCGCTAAAATTAGAAAATCATTTTTTCTTTTGGCTACTGAAAGAATATTGCAAAAATATGATCGAGGAACTTTTTCCGTTGCTAAATCTGAATTATCAATATTGTTTAATATTGAGGAGTTTTTGAATTTGATTAAAACCAAAAGTAAATCAAAAATCATTGAGGATATTAAACAAAGAAGAAATGATAGAATCAGTAGAGCAAGAAAATCAAAAAACTCTTTTCTGGATGGTGTCAATTATTTTAAAAAAAAGAAAAGCTTGGATTTTAAAGATATTGATCAATCGTTTATTGAACGTTATAAAACGTTTTGTTCCTCATACCTTGGACAAAAAACACGAACAATTACGAATCAACTTATTTTTATACGAACTTTATTTAATATTGCAATTAAAGAGGGAGTAGTCGATATAAAATATTATCCTTTTGCAGGCAATAAAGAAAAAATTAAACTGAAATCAGGAAATAAAGTTGGATTGAATAGGAAAGAGATTAGACAAATTGAATTGCTTCAGTTAGAAGAGGGTTCAATTATGTGGCATACTAGAAATATTTGGTTAGTAGCATTCTATTTTGCTGGAATAAGAATATCTGACATTCTCAAATTAAAATGGTCCGACTTTAAAGATAATCGTCTTTATTACGTCATGCATAAAAATGAAAAGCCTTTAAGTTTTAAAGTACCAATTAAGGCCGAAGCTATTCTAGCAAATTATAAAAAAAATAAGGACAATAACAGTAATTATGTATTTCCTTTAATTCAGCATGCTAATATTAACGATCCTGAAGATATATATAGAAAAGTAAAAAGTTCTACGAAAAAATTAAATAAATATTTGAAGCTAATTGCTTCAGAATGTAATATCAAGAAGAATTTATCAAATCATATTGCTCGGCATAGTTTTGGAAATTTAGCAGGAGATAAAATTCATCCATTGATGCTGCAAAAATTATATCGTCATAGCGATTTAAAAACAACCTTGAATTATCAAGCTAATTTTATTCATCGTGATGCTGATGAAGCATTGGATAGCGTTATCAATTTTTAATATTATATCAAAATATCTCTAATCTCATACTCATAAATTTGTATATTAATTTTTATGGTAAGAAAATTAATTAATTCGTCTTTTTGAGGAAAACCTTCCAATCCAACATTGACTTGACTACTTTCTAATAGCGAATTTTAAATCTGCTTAAAACGACAGTAAAACTTTTTTGATCTTGTATATTATATAGGTTAGGTTTCCATTCCTACTTATTCTCAAAATATTAAGATCTTTTCTAATTATTGTTAGCGAAATTAAAAAGCCCCCAGTTGAGTGGAGGGCTTTTTATGGCAATTTAATATTCTAAGTCAATACTTCCGTTTGATAAACTTATATCTGCACCTTCGTTACTGGTAACAACATTGAAAAAAGAGCCTACTAACACCCCATCGGAGTTGGTCTCTATTTCTGAAGTAAAATCAAATTGACTTCCTTCATTGTAAGGATAATAAATAGTACCATTAAGTTCTATTTGAAAATTTTGTATAGCATCTTCACCTGTTACATCTTCAGAAACTTCAAAATACATTTTGTGAGAAGAAGATGAAGTATCCTCTCCATTAACTTTTATTAAACCATTTTCCAAAACAATAGAGATGATCTCAAAATCAACAGGAAGTGTGCCCACTGTCACACTTAGTTCCCCTTGTACATTTTGTTCTGGGTCTTGGCTGCAGTCTCCCAAATCATCAATTATTGATTGAATATTACCGTTGGGGTCTCCGCAAGCATCGATTTGAGCCTCCAATGCAGCTTTATAATCATTGCATAGATTAGTGTAGTTGTCATCGTTGGCATCACTAAAATTTGTTGCTGCTTCAGCGGAAGCGATAGTAGTGATTTCACATTCGTTGTCTAAATTTGGGTCGTCATCACTATTTGAATCGTCTTTGCTACAGGAAGCTAAACCTATCAAAGTTATTCCTATTAATAGGAAAGAAATTTTAAATGATTTCATAAAGTTTATTTTTTGTTATTTTATAACGGTATTTTTATCAATAAGCATACCATTATAAATTCAATTGCTTGGAATAGTAAAAATTTTTTCTTCTGTACTTAATACCCCTGCAGTATTTTCTGTTACTACTTTAAAGTGATGATATACTGGATCACCCTCGTTATTGGTTAAATTTAGAATACCAGATTGCAAATCTGTATTGACTAATCCAAGAGATATTTGATTATCATTTGTTTGGAGCTGGTATACTTTGAACCAATTTCCTTGGTTATTCATTTTATAAAGGTGGTATTTTGCTTTATACGCCGTTTTATCCCAATTTAATATCACGTTGTGAATTTCGTCATTTGCATCGGGTGGAGTAGAAGTATAATCTAGGGTTGGAGCTGATGGAGTATTTACTTCAACTATCAAACTTGCTACAATTTTTGAAGGTTGTGAAGGGGCGTACTCTAAAACTACTGTGCCATCGGCTTCTGCATATTCTACTTTTCTTGATGCGGTAACTCTATAGAAAATACCATCTCCATAAGGAATTTCTGCTAAATCTTCGAATTTGTCTGCTACTGTCCAAATTGGTTCGTCGATGATTGCCCCATCTTCTAAATCAATTACTTTGACTAATTGCATCGATAAGATTGATTGTGCTTCAAGTAAAGAAAAAGCTCGGTAAATATTTATTTTTCTTATTTGCTGAACCTTTGGGAATGCGTTTATTTCTATTTGGATTTTTGGGTTTATCCCGAGTACAGCATTTTCTAATACAGGGACAATGCGTTTTATTTCTGGTGCTTCAGGAGCATTGGTGTTTACCAATTTTATAGGCCCTAGGAAAGGACTAAACCCACTCATTTTCATTTGCGAACTTAATTCTTTTACTCCATAAAAATATAAATTGTTTGAAGTACCATCTAGCTTAAAATCTGTAAACAAGGTTTTATGGGGAGAAGTACCTGTGACTTTCATCATTGGAGCCATTTCAAAATCGGGACTTCCTGGAGGAATAGTATGCCCATTTCGGTCTTTTATGACTTGTGGCTTGTCTTGAGGTTTATAATTACTACCCTTAATGTATTGATACAAGACAGGCGTCTCTGTTAAAGAAACAAAAGCATTATAAATAGCTCCTTTTACAAATCCAATAATTTTAGGGTCACCTACCTGCAAAGTACCTGGTTGATCAGAAATAGTTTGTCCTCCTCCTAAATCAGTAAGAATTTGGTTAGCCCAATCAAAGAAGGCTTGTTTGTCGGGATTAGGAAACTTGTAGCCATCTGGAGAAACTCCTGCTGGCGGGTATATGGTATAATCACCATCGTTGCCAAGCGTTCCAAAATCTAAAAAATTTTCCCAACGGTTCACTAAATATTCTTCATCGTTGCCGCCTAGTGTTTCTAAGTTTTCCCTAATGGTTTTTACAGTAGATTTTTCGTATAAAGCATTGAGCAGCGCCTCATCATTGGCGCGATAAAATATAACGCCGTGTGGTTTGTGTTTATATTCTGTAGTTAATGTATAGGTAGATCGTCCGAAGAAATCTGGTCGTGTAGCATAAAGTGCTCCTTCTGGTTGTTCAGGAGGCAGTGCTTCTATTATTTCTTGAGCGAACATTGGTGCTGGGGTACTAATTTTTGATACATGGCCTTCATTAAGATCGTTACTTCTAAACCCAAAAATACTATATCGTGTACCTTCACCTTCTGCCGGAAGAATATTTTCTTCTGTTAAACCGTAAGTTTCATTTTCATAAAAGTAAACTTTATAGCCGGGATAGAAATTCACACTAATACTTGCTCCTGTTTGAATCTTATCATAGTTGGTATCATCGTCGTAAGTAGGATCTTTTATAAACACAACAAGTTTGTTACCAGTATCGATATTTTCAATTTTCATTACTGGAAGTACTTTTCTTGAATTTTTTGGAACAGTAGGAGCTACAGCATCTTCAGTGAAAATTCTGACAATGCCTTTATACCATTCTGTAGACACCCCTGTGTTGTTAAATTGTGGGTGTTGATTTAATATAAAATTATCAAATTCGATTCTGTATAAACCTTTGAAGCCCATAATAGGGTTATCAGGATCACTAGGGTTTACGGCTATGGGTTCATCGATGGGAGTAACCGTAGCATTATCCCAAATACCACGTGATTTTTCGACTTTTTTTATGGTCTCACCTGCGTCGTCAATCTCTTCAATTACTTCTCGATGTATAGACCAGTTGTCACCCACTTGCACTTTATAAGTTAGGGGGTTTAAATTGCCCCATGTGCTAGGTGTTTGCATATTTTCTATCGCCATAAACAGTCCATCTGTAACTAAAATAGGAGCTTCTAAAATGTTATCTGTAGGAATAGTGGGTATGCCGCCATTTACTATAGAATCGCTAATTTCTTTTTTATACACAGTTAATGTGGGACCTTGAACACCCTGCGTAACACTATGTATGATATATTTGTTGTTGCCTGAAACAAACACCCCGCCCACATAGTTATTTTCTTCTCCCGGAGTTAATATGGGAGTAATTGATTCGCCTGTAGAAACTAGGGTATATGAACCCGTAGTTATTACTGATAAAACTTCTTGAGAACTATGATCTATTACCGTAAGTGCTTTTCCTGTAATATTTTTAGGCATTTGATTTCTAAAAAATATATCTATCTCTTCCGCAAAAATCTCTTCATTATCTGGAAAAAGCACTTGTGGATCATTTACTAAATTGATTAAGTCTTGGTTGTTATATGGAGAATCTACAGAGACATTGTAATTTTTTAATTCGTGAAAGGAATGGTAATCATAGGTTAGCCTTATTAAAGTCTTATCATTTCCATCACTGATCAAGGATAAACGTTCTTGTTCTATATTTGAAGTTAGAAATAGCGGGTTTTCTTCTCTTACTAATAAAGCATTAGTGTTTGATGGAGCCAGTAGCGGATTTTGTTGTTTTATGAGTGTGTTGATTTGAAGCTCTATAGAGCTTACTTTTACTCTAGAAAACCAATTGATACCATAAGATTTGTATTTATGTGTGCCACTTGCTGATTGTTTATGAGTATAATATGCCTTTAGAGGTTCAGGGATGAGTATAAACCTTGTTTCAAAAAACTCATTTTCTCCTGGAGGAGCTGCATGCAAATAATCTGGATTATTTGATAATTCTGGTTTCACCCAATCTCCATTATCCAAACGGTATTTTAGACCTCCGTAAACAGGTGTGGTGATTATACTTAGATTGATTTCATTATTTGTGATGAAAAAGGGTGTGTTGATATCATCTTCCAGTAAGTCTTCAGTATATAAACTTACATATCTCGCCATCCCATTAGGGATATAACCATCTTCGTCTGTCAATGACGAATTATTATCTCCTTGGAAGAAAATGCCTGGTACTATATCTTTTAAATCTATTGCTGCTGGCAGTCTAAAATCTTGGTTGGTGGTAGGAAGACTCATATACAAATGCTGTACATCTCTTTCTCCTAAACCATCTTCTAAGTCTGCTGTGGTATAATATTCTGCAATATATAACCATTTATTTATTGGTGAAGTGATATCTGTGTCTAATATCCCCAAGCCCAACATCCTCGCCATATGATAATCATTGGCTAAAAAGTTAAGCATTCCTAAATTCGATAAATGCATATAATCATCTGGATCTGAAGGGTCATTTCCTAATGAAATACTTTCTTCAGCAAGAGGATTGTTTATATTATCACTTAATTGGATGTATTTATTTACTACTTGTTTAATATTTCGGTCACCTGGTTCAGGTGTTGCATTCCATTTTTTATGGTAATTTGAAACCTTCACCAGCGCTTCTGTATTAAATTGCTCCCACAACTTATCTACATCCCCTGGAGAAGCCTCTAATTGGCTGAATGCTACCGAATCATTTTCGGTTAAAGCAAAATCTCCCATGAGCGTCCACCCCGTTGTATTATTTACTTCTTGGATAGTATTTTCATAAAACTCAAAATCTATAGAGTCTAGTTTTGCATTATTGATTTGCCAACGAATTGATCTTCCGTTTTCCATTATTAACTCCAGAGAATTATTTAACTGAGGGTTATTTATGGCTTTTCGGTTGCTAACTACCTTAAAGGCATTGATGTCTAAAGTGCTTACTGAAAGTGTTTCTACTTTAAGCTGTGCCCCTGAGGTTACCGATGAGAAATTACAAGTCGCCGCAAAGAAAGGTTTTTTAATACTTTCAACTTCAATAAGTTCGCTGCCGTAATTATTGATAAATTGAGGGGCATTAGAAACCGGGTTGATAGAGGCTCTTACTTGATTATATTTTACTGTATTTCTAAAATAAATATAAAACTCTTCTTGTTCGTATAAACGATATATCCAAAGGTGATTGGTGTCATCTATTACAGCAGGGTTTTGGTTTTTAAGGTCTAGCTTAACCGTTTTTTTTATATAAGCTGCTTTATAAATTTTTACAAAATCCTCTGATTTGTTAAAGTTAACATTGTTGGAAGCATAATTTCCTTTTGGTAAATGTTTTTCTCCGAGGGTTCCGCGAAGCGCCCATCTTAAATGTCTTCCTTCTGTACTATCGGCTCCTTCTGAGCCCGTAGCTTGTAAGTATAAATAGTCTGATTGGATACTTGTTAAACCTTCCTCAATAGTTATGGGTTCTCCCTCTCCTTCAGCAATAAATTGAACGTTGGTTGTGTTAGGACTTGTGCCAATACCCGAAACAGAAAAGTTGACTATGGCGATTTGCTGTAACACTGTAGAGCGTAAAGTTCTGGTGTACATGCCATTACCAGAAGAGTTAACCGCATTTACCCAAGTACCTGCATTTGTGTTTATTTGAACCGTATAACTGCTAGGGTTGATAGTGTTTCCTTGATTATCTTTAAGTGTTACGATAATTAATGATGTAGAACTTCCATCTGCATTTATTACAGCAGGATTTGCTGTAATAGTGCTATTTTCGAGGTCGAGAATAGGACCCTCGTCTTCACAGAGTTCTTCAGAATCATTGTTGATTGTGGTTACATTTACAGAAGGATTATCGTATTCGGATGGATCATGCCCTTCCATATCTATCGCTAAATCTGTAATTGCAAAGTTTTGGTTAATAAGCCTTACTTCATCATCTACAACTTCTGTTTTACATGATTCGTAGTTGAGGGATGTTGAGGCAACAGCAAATTTACCTCCTATTGCTTTATTTGCATAAGCATCAAAAGAATTCCCTATACTTTTGTTGAGTAATAAACTGAAGTTTGATGACAATTCTGGTACTATAATCTTTTTTGTCCAATCTGTATTTGTTAGATTGTTATTGCATTTATATAGTTGACTTCCCACACTAAAAAATATACCTTGGGTATTTGTATATACGGATTGATATGTAGGAGAAAACTCTTTTTCCAATAATTTTTCATTGAGGATCGTACTATGATCTTGGCTTATTTCTGCAATAAAGAATCTGTTAAAACGGTCTGGAAGTGGTTCTGTATATTCTGCTAACACTGCTATAACGTCTCTTATGATAAGTTCATTCTCCCGCGTATTTAAGGTAAATGAAAGCAAATCGTCTTCACCACCATCTGGATCATAATGATAATAAGAACCCATCACGGCATATTTTCCATTATGAACAGGACTTACGGTATAGATGTGTAAATTATTAAATCCTCTTAGTTCTCCATTGTAATATAAAGCTGAGGATTGGACTAGGTTTAAATCTGCGTCTATACTAATGATTATCCCCTGATCTCTTTTATTTCCATATAACACTAAATTATTCTCACTCACTTGTTCGTCCCTAATGAGTAATACAGGGTTTTGAGATACTATTTTATTGGCACCAATCACAGCAACCTCTATAGTATCAATTCTATAAAATAAGTGATCTATTCTTTTTACACTACCATTTTGAGAATGAATATCTGTTATCTTTAATACGATGGCATCTTCGTGTAGTTTAAAAAGTCTAGCATTGACACTTAAACCATTATATGCAAGAGGAGTGTCAGATTTATCGTATATTTTTTTACTAGAAATGAGGTTACCGTTACTCGCTAATTTTAAGATAAAAAAATTACTTTGATCACTTGCTAATACCAATAATTCTCCTGTATTTATTAATTCTATGATATCTGTAAAGTGGGCTTTATCCCAAATCCAATTTCCATTATCAACTCCTGAAATGTTATATTTTTTCTGCCAAATTAAATTACCATTGGTGTCGTATTTGGCTAGGTAAGGTTGACTGGAAGCTACCCAACCCAACGCAAAGTTGTAGTTCCCTAATCTTACTAACCGACGAATATATCCGTTACTTATTGAATTGTATAAATTGACGTAAGCCATTGCTATTTTTTTAATCGTTTAAACTAATGTTTTGTACTTGAATGGTATCTACTATTTCATATTCATCACCATTCCAATTTTTATATTGGAATCTAACATTTACCTTTGAAGCTGTAATTTCTAAGCTACTGTGCATGATTAAAGCCTGTGCATAGTCTTTATTATATAACACTTTGTAGTTGTTGTCTATATTGCCCGAACTGTTGATAATTGCTATTGTATCTTCGATTTCATTTAATGGAATCTTTGGGTTATTGAAAGGTTCTGGATTTCTAAGCCATATCGCAATCACTTCTTGCGTATCACTATTGATTATTTTTATAAATTCTGTTCTAACAGGCGGATCAATTGGAGTGATTTCCCAAACCCCTTCTATGATTCTATCGAATAAATGTTGGTATCGGTCAGCCAATGGGTAATCGTTGGTTTGAGCATTGGGATTGATGATGATATCGTATGCTTTTTGAATACCCGAAGAAGCTAAGCTTCTATTTAATTCAAATACAGCTTGCTTTTGAGTTGAAGTTTCTTCATCGACCATTATATAACTGTTTACTTGCTCTTCAAAATTGAGATACCTTGACGTTTGGAACACAAACTCATGTACTTGTTCGCTAACCACATTATCTGTAGTTTGCTCAAAAGCATTATAAAGTAAAGCTGTATACAATTTTTGTGGTTTTAAATTGGTTAGAGTTACATTAAAGTACTTGCTTTTTGGCTTAATAGAATCTCCTAAATCAATTTCACATGGCAATTCTCCATTTTCAATCATATTATTGATTACTTGGATGTGAGGAGGAAGTAACGGATTATCATCAATGCTCCATTGATATCCTAATTGATTAGGAATAGGTACTGTTTTTTCACTATAATTTGCAGGAAGTGGATAAGGAATGATTTTATCAGTTACTGGATCTTTTATTGCGATATGTAATTGCCCATTCAGTTCTTCCATATTGTTATATAAATGCCAAATTTGAAACATATGTTCTGTATACGGTTTGCTGAAAAATACTGCAATTTTACATTGTTCGTTTCCGTAAAACAAAGGTTTAGACTTTAATAGATTCCCATCGGCATTTGGATAAGAACGGTTATAATCTATATATGATCTTAATGAAGTTAGTTGGTATTCGTCTGGTTTTGCTCCAGACGGTAGGTAATCTGCCTGTGGGTTTTTATGGTAATGTCCTAATGGCCCTACTGTTTTAAAACCATAATATAAATTGAAATTTCCAGGCGTACTTTCCCCATCATCTACTTCATCTTTTAAAGTGAATTTAATGTAATAGGTTGTGTTG
Organism: Mesonia sp. K4-1; assembly: GCF_008017825.1. NCBI lineage: Bacteria > Pseudomonadati > Bacteroidota > Flavobacteriia > Flavobacteriales > Flavobacteriaceae > Mesonia > Mesonia sp. K4-1. The sequence continues at coordinate 32,359 of NZ_VRLS01000057.1, read as the reverse complement.
GGTCTCCAAATAGGTTGTGCTTCCTTTTCCATTCCCTCTATCATTGCTTCAAAATCCTCTTCAATTGCTTGTGTACCTGGTACTGTTTCGTTCCATTGGTGATCTTCTTGCGATAACCAACAAATTTGTTGAAGCGCTGTGGAACAATTTAATTGTGGCGTATCATCATCACAATCACATTGACCTGTTTCTCTAATGTAATCTAGAATTATGATAGCTATTTCTCTCAATTCGTTATAAATGCTAAGTATTTCATCAGGAGAATATTCTTCTGGATATCTTTCAAATAATGCGAAAAGGCTGTCTAATAAACTATAATAAGTATCAAATAGTTCTGGATTGGCATCGTGGAAATTGATAATGATGTTATAAAACTCTCGATAACATTCTAGATTTTCATAAATAAGGTTGATTTGTTCTTCATTAATAGGAAAAATGAAACAGTTTTCATATAAAGTGAGTAATTGTGTATATAGTTCACATAAAGCTTCATCTTTTTGGCATTCACTTTCTGTTTGAGTACAACCCTCATTTTTCAGTTCTTCTAATTGTGTGATTAGTTGATCATATAACTCAGTATCATTAGGTTCGGTAATATTTACTGAGCCATCTACTTCCTCATAAGTGGTCTTAAATAATTGAGCAATTTGTTTTTCGATATTCTTAATAGCTATCATATTGGAGCTATCAGGTTTGATAATTATTTTGCTGATAGGCTCGTTTTCATTAAAATACTCCACTACTGAATTAAGCTGAGTAGCGGTTTTGTATTCTTGATCAACTAATTGGTACTGTACTAGACTTCTGCTATTATTTATGAGCGATTTGTAATATTGAATGCTTACTCCTTTTGCTAAGCTTGTGAGCATTAAATTTACACTTACAGAGCTTTCTGGAAGAAGAATGACTAACTCATTATGGTTTTGAAATGAAAGTGATTTTGCAAAACCGTGAATATTAGAAGCATTGGTCACTTCCATATAATTATCCTCTATCGGTACTATTGCATTATTAACAATGGTGTATCCAGGGTTTACCAATAAAGTGAAATAAACTCCATTGATATAGTTACCTTTATATTGCGTTGGAGGGTAATACCTTCTACCTGGAGGTTTGTTAAGAACATTAGCGCAACGTTCTTCTATTAAAGTTTCTTTGCAGTACAAAGTAGAGGGAGTGAGTCCATACACTTCTGGGATATGCCAACCCGGTTCTCCTGCTTCCATATAAGAAAAAGGAGCTGTAGCTAATAAGCGTATAGTGTCGTATTGTTTATCTTTAAGTTGCCAAAAACCAATTTTGAGATTTTCTACTTGAGATCTAGCAGCTTCTTCTACTACTGCTTCAAAAGGGTGGTAATCTTGCCAAGAGCCATTCCATGCTTTTATCTCTATATCTTCAATAAAATAACGGTGCTTTACTTGACGCATTTCTAGACCACCCCGAACGGTTTTTCTTGGAGGGATTAAATCGACAGCCTTTTGAGGTCCAAAAGTATAACCTCCAATCTTATCAGAAATGGCACTTGGGATCAAGCCTTTTTGTGTCTTGATGTCTATGTACGTGTCTAAAGGAATCACTTTATCTATAGCTGTGTGTGAAGGCACACTGGTAAAATCATTGAGTTCAAACTCTTGGTTGGTGAGCATGTGTACCCCTTTCACCAATTCTTTTTTTCTGCTACTAGGGAGTGGATTAACAGGAGAGCGATCAACAGTTTTGCTTTTTTCCCATTTGAGTTTGACCGTGAAGGATTTACATAACTTAACAAATACAAGCTTTATACAGCCTTTTACATTTATTTCTGCATAAATCAAGAAAGGTTTTGTTGCCTCAGCAGAGAACAATGCGCTAAGACTAATTGATATACCTATTTTCCATATATCTACATCGATACCACCTCCCGCAGCAATATACCCTCCAATTTGTGGACGCTCAAAACTTATAAAACCACCAACTTCTAGGTAAGCATATAAATGTACTTTAGCCGGGCCAAATCGTTTCCTTAAATCAAACTCTATTCCAGCACCTGTTTCTATACCTTGTGCCGACAGCATTAAATATCCTTGACCATTTAAATTGATAATATCTTTAAATAGTTTGATTGTAACAGGGTTGTTTTTAGTACCAAAATTGACATACCAACTCGAAGGATAATCAAAGAAAAAACTAGCTTCTACTTGAGCATAAAGATCTAGAATCCAGCCGTTACTGGAAGGAAGTTGAAAATCTGCTCCCATACCCATCTCGATTGAATTATCGTCCCACGCTAAGAAAGCAAAGAATGGGGGTTCGTTGGTACTGTCGAGTCCTAATCTTGCACTTAGTATAGAAGCCCTACCATCTAGCATAAATAAAGTAGGCAATGAAAGCACAAGCATTACCCTAGTTGAAATAACTGAACCACCATCAAAGCTAGTCCCCAATACAGCTCCTGCTCCTAAAGAAACAGGGGTGTTGTAATCTTGACTTTCTGGAGGTCCTGTAAACTTGGAAACATGCACTCCCCGTGGTGGATAAGTATAATAATCATACCAAGTGTCTTCTCCTGAGACAAGTCCTACGGCCTCTTTTTCGGCTACATAACTATAACCTAATAATCCCCTAAACCCGTATATACCCAATGGGCCAAGTGGGATAGGAGCAGGAAGGTCTATATAAGCATCTATGATGAAAGCAGGATGTCTAGGTTGTAATTTCATTGATGCTCCTCCTGCAATTTTTGCTTTTGGAAGTTTTAACGAAATCTCTCCTATATATTCTGGAGACTCACCAGGATCTGGGAGCGATAACATTCCATTGATAATGGCAACGGCATTTTCTGGACTTGCGTTGCCAGGGATTACCAAATCTATCTCTAATGTTTTGATATGGATAAATGAATCTCCACTCGTATATTTAAGATTCCCATTTTCATCTTTTTCATCATTATCTGTGGTGTAATAGTATTTTACTCCATCACCACGAATATCTAGCCCTAACGGATCTAAACTAACCCCACCATCAAAACCCCAGTAATTGTATTTACGGATATCGCCATTATACTCTAGCTGAGAAGAACCATAATGAACGCCTGTTACTGCCATTTCAATAGGCCCAAGGTCTAAGGAAATACTCAAAGGAATAAAACCATTACCCCCTACAATTTCTACCGTACCATTGTCATATACCCGTAATTGAGGAATTTCGATGATCTGGTTATCGAGTAGCTTTGCCATTATAGGATTATCAAACCAGATTTGGCACGAAGTGCCTAGATAGAATTCATTGTTTTCCCTACCTAGTTCTAGGGTTAAGAAATTGAAGGTTACAAAATTGAATAAGTTTAAAGGAATCCCTTCTGGTTCTGAGGCTGTTAGGTTAAAATCACCTTCTTCATTTAGATGACCATTCAAGTATATTTCTGCTTCATTACCTTGAGCATCTTTAAGTTTTGGGATTTTTAATCTTCCGCCTATGTTGGAGTCAGTAATTGAATTTTGTTTGAAGGTGAGTGCAAAATGGTTGAAGCCAATTTCCCAATTGCCAATTTTCATATCCATATAAGCTGCCCCATTGTTCGGTTGTCCACCGACGGTTTCCAAAGCAATAGTACCCGATATTCCTCCTGTACCGATAAGCATATTATAACCAGCTACTTGTAAAGTAGAATTATCAATGTTGTTGAACCATTTTTTAGGTAAAACAATAACAGTATAACTTGTATAGACTCCCATGAATTCAGATGACAGCCCTTGCAAATTTGCTTCTGCAAAATTTTGGGTTGAACTCAAATCTATTTTTAAGTTTTGGAAATCGATAATTAATCCTGTATTTCCAATTTGGGCAGGAACATTCGTGCTAAGGGCTATATCCATATTATACCCCAATCCTTGTTTTGTATCCGCATAAAACAGAGCTTCAGCAAAACGCAAAACCACTTTAGGGTATCCGGTTGTTCCGTCTTCAGGAATTATATCAAAAGGTGTTCCTCCTGTGGCGTTAGAATCATAAGTATTGTTACCGTTAGCATCATAAACAGGTTTCAAAATATTTCTTGGAAATTCCAATCCTGCAGAAAGCTCAAGGGTTGCCCTAATTTTTGGAAAAATTACTTCTTTGATAAAAGTTGGAATATCCTCAGGGATAAATTCTGAAAAAAAATCATCCAACCTGTTTTCTTGCTCTTCCAAAGACCCAACACCTATATACAAAGTAAAAACAGCCTGATATGTAGTAACGTTAGCTTGTTGGTGCAGCTCTAAAATAATTTCTTCAATTTCAGTTTCTGGATTTGTTGGTACCGTTATAGATATATTGTAGAAATTGTTTAAATCCTCAACTAATTGCTCTATTCGGGAAGTAGTCGAACTGTTTGATATAACAAATCGTTTTAGCGTAAAGTCTAAAGCATCATATTCACTAATCTCAAAAATATCTATTAATAAATAGTGATAATCATTTATTGAAAAAGAAAAACTATCAATATTAAAAAATCGTTTATACCTCAATATTTTCCAGTCCCAAGATACTGTAATTGGAAAAGCAGATATATTGTAATCCTGATAATCGGGATTTAGTACTAAAAAAATGCCTGTTCCCGGCAACTCAATAGATAATTTTTTAGCACTTACAATATCAAGGCTATAAAAAGCAATGTCTCCATTTACACTTTTGGAAAATTGAAAATTCTTATAGAAAACATCACTAAAAAGTTCTTGAATGCCATCTTTAAAAAAACCGAGAATATCGGGTAAGTCTTCAGAACTAACCACGTCAGTAAGTACTGGATAATATGGATTATTATTGCTTGGCATAATTTCAATTTTTTTACTATTTAATATTTTCCCTGAATGATTTGACCCTATTATTTCTCAACTCCGATAGCCTCCCCTTCTTGCAATATCTCTCCTGTTTTACCACTTACTATAATTATTCTAGCTGTATCTCCTTGCTTTTGATATTTTATAAACCAATATCCCGTATGCTCTTCTTTCCAGCCTACAAATACTACTCCTGAAATTCGCTTATGTGAATATTTTGAAATATCCGTTACATCTTTACTTAGGTATATTTTTTTTTGTCGAGAAGTATTCTTTCTAAGTCTTTAATTGAAACATTATATCCTTTATCATAGTCAAATTCTTCTATTATCTCCTCGTTCTCATTATATTTGTATCCTTTCCCAACAGGGAAGGGCGTCAAGGAGAAATGAGGTCTTCTCAATACACCGTCCTTTTCTTTCCTCAAATCACCAATATAGCTCGTGACTCTGCGCCTTAAATTACCATTCGGATAAAACTCGAGGTTTTCCTGATAGGGACAATCTTCGTAAGTAATTTCCTTTCTATAACCTGCTTTTTTGTTTCCAGAAATATTTATTTCTTTTCCTATAGTTTTATCCTTTTTATAATATGAAAAATAAAATTTTGGATCACCCAAACTTTCACTAAAACCTACCGAAACCTGTTTTTCTTTGGTATTTATTTCCTTATTTTTTTTAAAATTATCTATATTTAATCGTTCCATAATTTGATTATTTTTTTTATTAATATACTCCTCGGTAAGTTGTGCTTTGCACTGAATAAAAACAAAACTTATTGCTATTAAAACGTATTTATTGATTGTTTTACTTCTCATCTGTTATAAAAGAATTTCTCGTTTTATATTGACATCTAATCAATTAGGATAAGACAATGAATTAGTGGAGCATAATTTAATCTTTATGATTCATGTACAATAAACTCTCCCTTTTCAGTTACTTCTCCGGTTTTTCCATCTATATGAAGGAGCCATTCGCCACGTTTCTCTGAACTTGTATATACTACTTCCCAATAAGGTTTGTCGGTATCAAAATTTCGAACTCCCAATCCTCTTTGGCTTATTTTCATATATTTTATGTTTGCTTCATATTTTTCTTTCATTAATTTCAAAACCTGTTCAATAGAAAACGGGTACTTCTCATCGTAATCTGTTACTTTTTCTATATTTCCGTCTTCATCGTAGAGATAAAGCTTTCCAATTACAACATCATACCCAGATGAAAAGATAAATTCCCCCATGCTTCTACCCTTGGTTATATTCCCCACATATTTATCATATTGAGCTTTTAGAGAACCATCTGGATAAAAAGTATATATCTGGACAATTGGAGAGTCAATAGTGTATATTCTTTTACTTATTCGGGTTGGAGTCCAAGATATGGTAGTTGTTTTTCCTGTTTTATAGTTTTCTTCATAGTAGTCTAGATTGGATACTCTTCCATCAGGAAAATATGTTTTGTTCTCCACAACTACTTTTTTTTCAGAGTTTTCTATTCTCTTTGCCTTTAATAAGGCGTTGACATCTATTTTTTCCATGACCTGATTATTTTTTTTATTTATGTATTTCTTTGTAATGGCAGGAGCACATTGTGCTAATAGTATAGCCATAGTAAAGCAGGAAACAATGTATAATACTTTATTGCTCATAGCTTATCTTATTATTTTTCTTATAGATTCCATTTTGATATGTGGATATGCTTACACGCCTGTTAGGGCTTGTATTAGGATAGTAGTAATCCATTATATTATCAGTAATATATTGCTTAAAAACATAGTTGTTTTTAGCATTAAAAGTATGATCTAACCCTACTACATGCAGTAGTTCATGTGCGGTTGTTTCTCTTATTAGACCATTTATGATTGTAGTACCATCTTCAAATACACACACTACGGCCATATCTCTTCTTTGAGGGTCAGCAGCACCACCAACTACATTACCATTAGGTTTTATGTCGCTAAAGCCAAAAAAGAAAGCTTTTACATAATCATCATATTCTGGCAAATAGTTAACGTTAGGATCATTCTTTAGTCGATTAAAAATTTCAAGGTGGAAATCATTACCATTACCGTAATGAAAATTCCCTGAATTTACATAATTATTCAAAAAGGTATTACCAGCAGAATCTGTTAAATTGAGATTTAAGCTTGTAATTTGTATGACATCTGTAAGTCCTTGATTAAAAAAAGCTGTTGTCATATCTTCAAGCGCTTCCGCTATAGATGAATTTGGAATTCCTGTTTCTCCACTATTAAAAAGGTTCGACTCTACATTTATAAATAAGATTTTCACTTCCCTTCTTAATGATTTAGTATTTGCTTTTACAAGCATTTCCCCTGCTAAATTCTCATTGCCATTTTCAGTGGCTAAAACCTGTATTTTTTTATCTTCTTTAAACTCTTTTAATGCTTTAATTCTAAGCTCAATATCATTTGTTCCCGTTGATTTATCATTGATTTCTAGGCAAGTGTATCTTTGATGATCGATAATATCAGGTATCAGTGTAGTGTCTGATAACGGTATTGAGTTAATATCAAAGTGATCTTTTTCAAAACGAATCTTCAAGCTACTTGGGCTGCTATCAATGTATATTTTGAGGTTTAAAAAGCGTTCTGTTAAGCATTTATCTATTTGATTGGAAGTTTGTTTTGGAAATGGAGTTGGAATCCCATTCGTGCTTAATGAAGGGTAAAGGGATAGATAGGAGCTTCCATATTGAGAATACGTATCTAATAAATTATAGTTGGTCGATAATTTAGCATAGGAAGGGTAAATTCTATGAAGTGCCTGCCATTCGGTTTTTTCTCTTAGAAAATTATCATTAGGCGAAGGGTCAGTGGGAACTTTTTTAGGTGGATTGGAGTTGTCATAATAATGACCTAAAATATTAAAATACTTTCTGTCATCTGTATTGTCTCCATTAAGCCCTGAATCTTTTACCCTTATCCAATCGAAACCATATTCCCCTGTCCAATTTGTCAATGGTCTAAAATGGGCAGAAATTTTTGCAAACGTTTTATACAGGTCTTGAAATTCACTATACCCCGGAGAGAAAAAGAAAAACCCATCAATTGTATACATATCAACGGTATTTGCACTTGACGGATACTTAACCTCTATATTTCCTGATGTATTTTCATATTTTAACCCCAACTTAAATTTTCTAAAGTCTAAACTACTTGATATTGAAATTTCTTCCAAATGAAAGAATATTTTTGAAATCCCTATAGGTATATGTGGAGGAGAAGGAAGTGGATCAGGAACTGTAAGGCTATCATAGATTAACTTATTATATTCTTCTTCCAAAATTCCTAATTGAAAAAAGGACTGTTTTAATAAATGATTTTTTGTGTTTACTAAAGTTAGTGTATTAACAACTCCTGAGTCATCTAATTCTCCTTTATATATTTCAAAATGGGGAGTTCCATATAAGTCTAAAAAATAACTCTTTTTAATGTCTCTTTTATATTCAGATGTAATCTTGCTCATTATAAATTGTGATTCTGTTTCTGTAAGATCTACAGTTTCTGAAATATACAATCTTCGTTCTTTTACTAGAGATGAATTATTTTTTCCTTTATCAAAAACTACTTTGGTATTTATAATGGAGTTCTTAAACCTATTAATTGTATTCAGGTTTAAGGCTCTTTTCTGGATATATCCTGTCCAATAACCAAATTTGTCAGATGTATTTTGGGGAAGAGCTAAAACACTTTCAATATTAACTAAACCAAAAAGATCATCATAATATGGTATCTCTGGATTGTCCTCAATACTAAAATATGTAATTACAATCATATTCGACACAGATGACTGTTCTGTTGACGATATATCTGAACTAATGAAACTTTGAGAAAAAGTTCGAGACACAAAGCTTTCTTCCGGATTCTCTTTATCTTTTTGATACCAATTAGACATTAACACGTGTGTGATTTGATGTCTATCTAATTGGGTAACATTTGGGTCAGGGGTATAAGCCAATTTAACATCTATTTTATTTATTGCCGTATTTACATCTTGTGTAAATTTTTTTATAAGAATTGGCCAACTTTCAAAGGAATAAGGTAGATAATTAGAACTAGGATTGGGGCTAGAATCCTCTAACTCAAAATGCACATTGTTTGTTGGATAAGTTCCGTAAAAATTAAGAGACCGTCCTCTTTCAGCTTGAATATAAAGATATAGTCTATTCGCTGTTTGATACTTGCTTACTAAAACGGGATAGATATATTCAGTGTTTGTTATAGTATTAGCATTATATAAAGAAATCTTCCCGCAATCTATATGTGAACCCCAAAAAGCTGCGGCGTCAATAAATTGATGTATATATTCTCTATATCTTTTTTGTTTAATGGCTCCTGTAATAGTAGAAACATCGAAAACATGTTCAGGTTTGCGGGCATATCCTAAATCCAACTTAAACAATTGCTCTTCATAATCTAATTCATAATCACCATAATCCAAAATAATATCAAGTCCAATTTTATTTGTAAAATTCCCTATGAGTTCTCCTTTAAAACATTTAGGAATATTGTAAAGATTAAAGTCTACTGTCCCTCCTCCGAAAAAAACATAACTCAGTAATTCATCATCAGGTATGCCCAAATCATAACCTATAAATTTAGCATCTAAATTTGAAGGTAAAGGCTCGCCTAATGCTTCTGCTAAATCATTACTTGCTTTCCAAACTCTTTTTATAAACTCCGGAGAGTTAGCTGTTTGTGGTGCTACATCAAAACCCACAATAAGGTCGTTTATATCAACTCCCCTATAAATAAAATACTTGATTTTAAATGGTGAGTATGAAGCGGTAGGTTTTAATATTAAATTTACCTTATTACTATCTCCATCACACGGTTGAATTAAAATATGCCCGTCACATATTGCAAAAACTTTTGAATTGGAAGAAGCTCTAATAAAAGAGGTTGTTCTATATTGGCTTATTTCATTGCCCTCTACCGGCCCGTAAGCATCCGTAGATATATTCGCAGGGATTGGTTCAGAGAGATTGGCGTGGTCTACAAAAAAATGTGAGTTAGGTTCATATTTATTAGTGGCCATATTTTATATTTTTAAATTAAAAGTAAGCTTGTTTCAAGACCTGATTACAGTTCTTTCTTTTGTATTTATCATCTAGACTCAACTACCAATTTCAGGTGAAAAAACATGCTTGATTTTTATAAAAGGAACAAGAAAAATACCTTAAAATCCTAAATGAAATCAATACCTTTTTTAGGAGTCGACCAAAAAAAGAAAATCAATACAGAGAATCCGTATTTGATTAAATTAATTTTTAAATGGAGTAAAAAACTGGGAACACCATATTCATTCCAATTTAGATAAGGATAATTAAAGCCCTATACAATTATAATAAAATAAATTAAAATATATTTCTTAATAAGTTGATTTAACAACAATAAATTGTTAAAAATATTAAGTAATTAATAATAGTTCAACAAGATAGAACTGTTGTTATGTAGAAGCTCAATAAAAATTGATCTTATTTCAATTATTATTCTTCATCATAACAGATCGGAGCGATAAATTTACCCTCAAGGTTATTTTCCCCGTCTGAGCTGCTTACTCGAATCAAGGTGCATTCGTTTGGCTATCGTGGAAAAGGATTTTAAGAAAAATTGGATTCAATGGCTTTCAGTAAGGCTGCTCAGATGCCCATATATCGAAGCCAAACAGGAACATGAAAATCAATGCAGTGTACAGGAAGAGCCTTTTAGCATAGGATTTATTCTTGAAAATTATAATCCTGATTTTTTAGATTGTAGGTTAAGATATTTAAATGAAAATGAAATAGATACTGATAGTTATAACGCATTAACTAAAAGGTGCTTTTACCATCAAGTTATTTTATTGGATATTACGCACGCATTATATGGATTTGATGTGCTTTTTAATGGAGGGGTAGACAGTTTACCGGATATTTATTATTAAAATGCTTTTGGAATTGATAATTCTTTAGATTTTGCCAGTTTTATTGGCGATATTGCGTCTGCTTTAGTAGAGATTTACAATAAATATGTTAACAATCCTACCAGCACAGAGCTTGATGACCAATACAGTCGGAAGTTTGGATCAGCCGATCAATATGGAGATATAAATTCTTTTGGCTTAAAAGCCGCTTATGATGAAGTGACCTCATCTAATCCTATGCTGGATTAGTTGATGTTTTTGAACCCTATTACGGAAGCCAAATACTAAATGATAAAACAACACATTATACCAAAAGGTTTACCAGATTTGCAATGGAATGGGATTTGATTGATTACGCTGGCAATTGGAAAGGTAGTAACTCTTCATTTTATCAGGATTTTATAGACCGAACTATAGCAATTTCGCCTTTCCTATATTTTTCTGGGTTTTATTTAGTAAAAAAAATTATTAAGCCCTATGCTTCAAGAATATTCATCGAACTACATAATAACCGCTCATCTACTATTATTCCAATATCTCAGGCGCCGACTTATTCAGCTCAAGATGCGCAATATTTGGTAGATAAATTTCTGCAATTTATCTATAGCGGGTATCAAAATGAATAAATCAATTACTTGTATGGAAAGAAAACTCTTTAAAATCAGTTTGATATCGTTTTTTATTACTTATGTTATACCTCTATGGTTAGCGGTTTTAGTATCTCCTCAAACAGCTCGTGATCTTCGTGGTCCGTGGCCTGAATACGCTAATCCTATATATTATAATATTATTATCCAAATTGCGGTTTTGTTTTTTTATATTTTCAGTAAAAAAGTAAAGGATAAAGGGAATTTATGGTTATATTTTTGGTTCATAACAAATATCATTATTGCTGGTTTTTCAATCTGGTTTGCATATGAGTTATCTCTTAATACTAAGGGGAGTTTATTAAATAACAACATTTAATTCATATGATTTTCAATGGAGTGCGATTTGATTGATTATGCAGGTAATTGGAAAGGTAACAATTCCTCCTTTTATCAGGATTTTATAGATCGTGTATTAGCTATTTCAACATTCCTATATTTTACTTCGAATACTGAAAGTAAATACCGAATAGGTGCAGAATTACTTATTAATCTTTCTGATACTTTTTTAGATATTTCGGATGTCCCCAACTACTCTGCTCCAGATGTTAAATATCTAACTAATAAATTTTTACAATTTGTACATACAGGATATCAAAATGAATAGATTTAATAAAATTAACAAAAAAATATTTTTTATTAGCATGACTTCACTAATTCTTTTTATAGTCCTTCCGTTCATAGTGAATATAGTTGGGCCAGGAAAAAATGCATTAATTAATATTTCTATGTCAAAAGAAAATTTTATATCTTCAATTTTAATATATATAAATGGTATTATACAATTTACACTTTTTTTTTATTTCTCCTTTTCACGTTCGAAAATTAAAATAACATTTTCAGATATTTTGATATGCCTTTGGTTATTTGGAATAGTTATATTTTCTTTATTTACAGTTTATTTATCTATCACTTTCCAGCCGGGATTACGGGGTCTATAAGGAATTTTTATTTATAGATTTCTGAGGTGCTTTGTAAAGTTATTTGTAAGTATCAGGATAAAACTGTTTACACAAAAATAGTAATTAATTTTTCACTCTAAAAGATTTAACAAATATATGGAATGGGATTTGAATGATTACGCGGACAATTGGAAAGGTAGCAATTCTTCCTATTATCAGGATTTTATAGATCGTACTATAGAAATTTCGCCTTTCTTATATTTTGCAGGATTTTATATAAAATATAAAGCTGTTAAGCCTTATGCTGCAACAATTTTTATGGAACTTAAGAATAATCTTTCATTTACTGTTATTCCAACTTCGCTTTCTCCAAATTATACAACTGGAGATGCGCAATATTTGGTGGATAAATTTCTACAGTTTATAGAAACCGGTTTTCAAAACGAATAAATTTAGCCCACCATGGAAAAAAAACTTTTTAAAATTAGTTTGGTATCTTTTCTTATTACCTACATTCTCCCTTTTCTGTTGGCTATGATATTTCCTTATATAGACTATATATTTAATTCTGATTTTCTAACTCAATCTTTGTCTGGAACTTTCCCTGAATATACTAATCCGATATATTATAATTTTTTAATTCAATTAGGTGCCTTTGTATGGTATATTTTTCTTGTTGTGAAAGTTAAAAAAGACGGTAAGATAAGATTATTTTTATGGTATTTATTTAATATAATTTTAGCGATTTTAACCATATGGTTTGCATATGAGTTATCTCACAATACTAAGGGCAGTTTGTTAAACAACAACATTTGACTCATAAGGTTTCTATTGGAATCGGATTTGATTAATAATGCAGGAAAATGGAAAGGAAGCAATTATTCCCATTATCAGGATTTTATAGATCTTGTATCTGTAAGCTTTAAAACTAACTGTTTAAAAGTGTAAAAAATATCAACTTTAAGTAGTAATTAGGAGAAAAAGTAAATTCAATCCATAGCATAGTTAAGGTATTAAAACAAAATAAAATTTTCAATAATGATATATGTATTACAATATAAAAAAAGGACAGCTTTAGGCTATCCTTTTTTTATTGATCTTATTTCAATTCTTATCCTTCATCAGAACAGATTGGAGCGGTAAATTTACCCTCAAGGTTATTTTCCCCGTCTGAGCTGCTTACTCGAATTTTGGCCTCAATTTCGGTATCGGTAATAGAAATTATCTCGTAATCGATACCACTACCTACGCTAATAAAGTCTTCAGAATTTGGATCACTAAAGTTTACAAATACATCAGAGGTAGTACCTTCAGAACGAGGTCCTGAAATCGTAATAGTATAAGCATCGGAGAATTGATTGGTTTCACAATCCACATCTTCACTACTTAAAAATACGGTAATGCGCTCTTCCCCAAAACCTTCGGTAAGATCTGCACTACTGCCGTTAGCAGTAAAAGGTTCACCAAACAGTTCTCCACTAGCTAGTGTGTCTGGAATTTCTGAACCACCATTGTTGTTTCCAGAATCATCATCTGAACTACAGCTTGCAAATACAAGTGCAAGCAATAAAAAATTTAAATACATTAATCGTTTCATCATTGTCTTTTTTTAAAGTTATTTTTTATTTGTCTTCTTTTAATTAGTTGAAGATCAATGGTCGCAAATATAATTAAATAAGCATTATTATAGCAGTTTTATTTGTTTTTTATAAAAAATTAATGTATATGATAATCGATACCTTAAAGAAAAAATCTATAAACATTCACTTCTAATAATTTATTGGGGTTTAAAACTTGTTATGGGATCTCGAATATGACCACTAAATTAATATAGGTCAATAAAAAAATGATATATTACTAAAAAAATAGATTTTCATGACTAAGATCCTTGACCGCATTTTTCGTTCCCCATTTACAAAATTTATAATCTCAATTACCATTTTTATTTTAGTAGTATGGACGCTCAAGGATTGGTTTAACGAAAAGATTACTGCTAATCTCACGGTGGATATTACATCATTTGATAACCTAACTTTTTGGCTTTCAGGGGGTCTTGCTCTGGTAGGATTTCTGTTTATATTTTATAAAATAATTCTCAAGTTATACAACCCTTCTTCATTTTTAATGAGATTATTAGGCTTTACAGTAGTGGTTTATTTGCTTTTGAGATTTACTTCGTATAGAAATGGTTGGTTCTTTATAGATTTTGGAGATACAGGTTTAAAGTATGTAGATCTTCTTGGTCTATTGCTTGTATGGTTTTTTATTGGATTTTTAGATGGCTTACTTTGGAGAAAATATGGTATTCCTAAAATCAACTATGAAATTACCCCCTTTACGGCAGACGACCCTATTCTTAATTTAGAAGACGATCAACTAGGTTATAAAGATAGAGCTAAGTCTATTATTGAGCTGCTAAGTCAATCTAACTTTAAAAAGTCTTTTACCATCGGTATTGTTGGTCCTTGGGGGAACGGTAAGTCTAGTTTGATAGAACTAATGGAACGACAGATTGAAGAAGAACCTCTGCAGCAGACTTTACATCTTAAATTTTTACCGTATTTAAACCATAGTGAGTCTGAAATAATTTCTGAATTCTTTACACAATTAAGTGGAGAGATTAGCAATTACAATGGAGAACTTGCAGATTTTATCGTGGAGTATTCTGATAAACTTTTAAAATTATATAAGAACAAAAATATCAAAGAATTTTTTGCGCGTAGAGTTTCAAGAGAATATTCAGAAAATACCTCAATTGGAACTTATCGCAAGATCAATCGGGTATTGGAAAAGCTCAATAAGAGATTTATTGTTTTTATTGACGATCTCGATAGATTATCTAGCAAAGAGGTGTTACAAGTATTAAAGTTGGTACGCAATACTGCAAATTTTAGAAATTTTATATTTGTAATTGCTTTAGACAAGGACTATGTACTCAATACTTTAGTGAGCAATAATGATATTTCCGACCATACGTTCGTGGACAAATTTTTCCAGTTAGAAGTATATCTACCTGAAATAGATAAACTTCAACTCAAAGAAGATTTTATTACCCAACTTGAAAATTCTGGACTTCAAGGTAAAACTGAATTCATTGAGTCAGTAAGTAAATCTATTTACCAGACAAATAATCTTTTTGACGATTACATCTCAAACCATCGTGGTGCTAAACGATTGGTAAATCAGTTAGTGTTTGATTATGAAATGCTACCTGATGAACTTGATACAAATGACTTTTTAAACTTTACATATCTTAAAATGTCATTCCCATCAGCAATAAAGTTTTTAAATAATAACTGGCAGGAAATTCTTCCTTACAATCCAGATTCTAAACTTAGAGAGTTAGAAGACTCAGGTGATGGCAGCGACGATCTGGATAAGGATTTATTCAAATTAATACATAGAACAAGGTTGTTTTCAGGTAATAGTAGATTCAACCCGAAATTGAATGATTACAGGATCACATCCGAACTGAAGAAAGAAGAAACTTCTTTGAAAAGCAGTACGCTATCAAATCATCAAAATGATCTACTAGGCAAGACATTGATTGTGTTATTCGGAAAAGAGAATAAAAATCCAAAACATACTTCTATTAAATTCGGTAATAACCTTCGAAAATTATTACAGCAGAAAATTACAGCAAATGACCTTACAAATTTAGAATTTCAATCTATTATTAATGAGGGTGATAGTTTTGAATCATTAAGGAGAGCTGTAGACGCGGGTAAAGTAGAAGACATAATAGACAGGATTACATTTTATTCCCCTGAGAATAGTGATGAAATTAAAAATATTATCAGTTTACTATTATATATTTTTAATGATGCTGAAACAATGGGCGCGCACTCTATACACGTGTTGCAAATTTTAAGTGATTTTATTAAGAGCGTCGTATCAGAAAATAATGAAGACAATAAGAACGAGAATTTATGGAAATTTATAAAAACTGAATTTTTAGATGAAGATTACAAATCTTTCAAAAAGTTGGAATTTCTTACATTTCTGAGCGAAAATAGAATTAGATTGGACTTTACGGAATGGGGCATATTGGAAGAGGATTTGAAAGAACTCTCTTTAGTTATTTATAAATCGTTTCTTGATGAAAAAAACGGGCAATTATGGGAAATAACAGACTACACTTTTTACCACGCATATCACAAAGTAAGCAAGTTCCATAACGCTGAAAATATTAATCCGCTGGTCATTGATTTTTGGGAAAATAATGATATTAAGATCCTTTGCGCTCAAATGGTTGAAAATGAAACATGGACTATTAGAATGCTTAAAACATCTGACCATGCAGCAACAATTTTTGAGTCAAAACAGAAGTATAAAGATTTTGTCTTTGATAAATTAAGAGATGTTACAGATGCAGGTTTGATTGAATATAAGAAGTTTCTCAATTTAGAATCTTTTACAAAATTTTACACTTATATTAGGTTTGATTTTTTACACTTTAAAGAAATAAAACAGAAATTAGAAGCTATTAAAACAAATAACCGTCTTTCTCGTGATGAGTATGTGAACATAGTAGAGATTTATGTGCAATCGTTTGAAGAAGAAATTTACAAATCCACTTTTACAAATGTTACAGTAAATAAATTTCCAAGTCTTGTAAGCAATAACTACTATGAAAATGATGGAGAATACTTTACTAAAATAAGGGTGACTACCACTGACATTCATAATACAGTACCGAATCTTTTAAAACATTATCGAGATACTATTCAAAATAGTAAAGATTATACGTTAAATTTAAAGAAAAAAGAAATACTAAGAGATGAGGAAACGGTATTGAAGGTCTTATCTGT
The DNA here is from genome assembly GCF_008017825.1 of Mesonia sp. K4-1. Classification (NCBI taxonomy): domain Bacteria; kingdom Pseudomonadati; phylum Bacteroidota; class Flavobacteriia; order Flavobacteriales; family Flavobacteriaceae; genus Mesonia; species Mesonia sp. K4-1. The sequence goes on along the minus strand of NZ_VRLS01000057.1, from coordinate 15,271 downwards.
TCAGCCTAATGATTATAGCGAATAAATAGTACTTGTATTTCTTACCAGGTTAAATAAAATATTGTTATCATAAAACCACACAGCCCATTCCCCTACATTCCGCAGAAAAAACTTCATTTCGGGAAAAGCACTTCGTTACGGAGGTCTTGGACACAATTTGAAAGACTACGATTTCCATTGCGCTGAACCTGCCAGAAAAATGGCAGAATCGCTTCATTCCAATCTACATTTTTCAAATTAAGTCCGCGTTAAACCCTACGGAAAAGGGAAATAAATTTTCATAACCCACTCAGCACATTCCCCTACATTCCACGCTCGCCTGCTGAAAAAGCAGGCAACCACTACACTTCGGGAAAAGAGCTTCACTACATTTCTCTTGGACACAATCCCCAATTTCAGCTTTCCATTCCGTTAAACCTTCCCGTTCCGAAACTTCGGGGCTGGGAAGGAACACTTCATTCCAGAGCCAAAATCGTGAATCAAGTCCGCTTTTTTAATCGGAAAGCCATCGGCTTGATTTTCTTGACAGGATTTTCGGCTCGGACTTCTTGAGCCCTCACTCGAAAATCCCTAAAAACCAAACCGCTGTCTTACACATTTTAAGGGGTTTATAATGGATAAAGCTTTTGTTGTTTTTCGGGGCGTCGAAAAATAGGCACGACATAACCAATTCTAATGTAAACACAGCTACTTATCTCGCTTAACTGTCGGTACGCTCAAACGCAACTGCGTTTAAAAGAATTGCTAATGCCCTTATGGAACTTGTCAAGACTATACAAGTTTTAGTGAAAAATAAGGTTTCTACTTCCTTGAAATCCGCCGAAAAGGCGGATTTACTACGTCGCAAACACACCTGATTTATTCCCGAAAAGTCTTGACAAAACCCACTTTATCCATTGTGCGGTGCACAGAAGAAAAGAACAAACACCCCTTAAAATTTAATCTGTTTTAAATGTATAGGGGAAATATAAATCACTTAAATATTTTATTATGAGTACTATTAGAAATCACGTACAATTGATTGGAAACGTTGGTCAAGAGCCAACCATTACGAACCTTGAAAGCGGTAAGAAAGTAGCCCGCTTCTCACTTGCTACAAATGAGTATTACAAAGACAGCAAAGGCGAAAAGCAAACGGACACCAACTGGCACACCGTAGTAGCTTGGAGCAAGACTGCTGAAATCGTTGAGAAATTTGTCGAAAAAGGCAAAGAAGTTGGAATATCGGGAAAACTTAAAACCCGAAGTTATACAACCGATAATGATGAACAACGCTACGTTACAGAAGTTGTAGCCGATGAAATCCTATTACTTGGAAGCAAGGGCGATAAGTAATCTTCAAAAAGAAAGAGGGCGTTCCTCTCGAAAGTTGCGTCCTCTTTTTCATTATTCACACATTTAAATATATGCACAATGAAATCGAAGATTCACGATTTCCATTAAAAAAATAGAAACGATGAGTAAAGCACAAGTTAACGAAATAAAAGAGCGATTGCAATATTTTACGGGAACAGAAATGTTCTATTCTTTACCGCTCATACGAACAAGATTTACAGACGGATTAAAATATCTTTCTACCGTAGCAGAATGTTTTTGGCTCATTACGGACACGTCCGTAATTGCAAAAAGTCTGATGAACCGAAACGAATTTATCACAATAGACTTTAAAAGATTGCCCAAAAGAAAACAGGATTATTCTGGTTACGAAGCCGAAATAATTTACAGCGATGGTAACGACAATATCTTAGAAAAACACGGGTATCGAGCGACAGATTTCCCACTCGATGAACTGCGGTTGTTTTTTGTAAATGACACGCTGATGTTACCAAATGAATATTGAAAATCGGAAGTTATGATATATCTAAATTTTACCGATTTGAGTGAGGAAACCCAAGAGCGATTAATTGCCAATTCCAAAGAAGAAGTAAAAGAAAAGTATGGCAAGGATATAATGGATTATGCCACAAAGCATAATGCCAATTTGGACAAGATGTTGGATGAAGAAGCATTACGGAATTTATATTCCTATACCTATGTTTTCAACATATAATTTTTATTCTTAATAAAAAAAGCACCTTTAAAAACTTAGAGGTGCTTTTTGTATATAATTAATTTATAGTCAAGAAAAAAAGTATCTTTATTTCGCTGAAATTTAGCATTCAAAATTACGTAGGGTTATCCCTTTTTCGACCTTCAACGATAATCTGGCACATAGAAAATTAACATATCGTAAAATCATTTTTCCTGAAAATGGCAATCGTCTTTTAGCTGGATTGTATGAATTTTTGTCACGCGCAAGCGTGACGAAAAGGAATAGCAAGAGGGTAACACGCTACGCGATGTTTCGGATTCCTTTTTGTTTTCAAGTGTCTGATTATCAGTAATTTGAATAATTTATAATCTTTTGACAATCAACGATTTGCGACAAACGGGCTGTAAAGACCCATTTTTAGGGAAGATTTTGTGACAAATTGGCGAAATATGGACTTATTTACTAGTATTAAAGAAGAGAGTATTATCTATGCTTATCTTTAATTAACTTTACCGTAAGGGGAGAGATGGAATGCATTGTAACCTCTATCATTAATTCGACTATTTCTTGTGTCTTCGATCTTATGTGTCTATGAGTTTAGTATGAACTTCTAATCTTTTTGTATAGAAGAAATGACATCTTGTCGACTGTAATATTCTCATTCAATTTCTGAAATTTTAATCGTTTTACTTCTCATAAACTGAAAAATGGTTTCTTGTTTGAATTCTAAACTAATACCTTTTAAAATGTCTAACCTCTGCTGTTTCAGAGATAAATTTTTAGAAAAATTTTTACAATAACCTGAAGACTATCTCAAAATTAGACCACTTCTTATGTTACTAATTCTACCTGTTGATTTAATATGATAATTAACTCAATAGATCTAGAATTATTTTTATTCAAAGCTTCAGTATTAATGAATAACCGAAATACTATCTTGACTCTCTAACTATTTTACAAATTAAATCAATAAGCATCTCGTGTTAATTATTCAAACCTGATATCTCCTCTCACTTTTAAAAAAGAGAGAGCCCACGCGTTGCAGATGGGAGATCCCACTTAGTGAGTGTGATGATCACCTCACCTTACGGGTGAGCAAGCACCCTCCATAAATTCTTAGCAGACAATTACTTCAATCCCTGCTTTGTTGGCTTTATATTCTATTTTAGTCAATAACTTGCCGTAACTCCAATTACGGAAGACAAATCCTTCTTCCTTGGCGATCCCTATTTTATCTTCTTGATGCATCAGCATCAAGGTTCCTGCTTGGTGCTGAATGCAAAAATCAATCAGCCTACGGCTATATACATGCAAACGCTGGCGGATGTAGTTTTTTTCCTTTTGACGGAACCTATCTACGGCTTTCAGCTTGCGTTTTCGCCCTTTGCCCGATTTGCTGTAAGTAGCCCCCAACTGAGCCCGTTTGCGGGCGGCCTGTATCGCCAATCTACGGTATAAAAACTCTTCTTTATTACCAATTTGGTGTCGGACTTTCCCCACCTTCACCACGATGGGGTATTCCAAGGATAGGGAAACTTCGGCGATCACTCCGGGGTTTAACTTATGCGCTTCTTTTTCCAGTTCAAATACCGCCAACCAAAACGTCTTCCCGTCTTTCAATTGCAGGTGCGAGGTACACAATTTGAGTTCTCCCTGACTTACCCGCTGCAGTAACCGCCACTTATCGCTATAATCCCGACCTAAATAAGTTTTTAAGGGGATTTTAAACAGGCGAAAGCAAAAAACTTTCTTTTCGGGGTCGTACTCCAGCTTACTCATCCCTTCGGTGGTAAAGGGGAAGGGCATATCCTTTTTAAAATTCATCAGGGAAGACTCACCCCGCCAGTAGGTGTCTTGGTTCTTTTTAAAAGTGCTGTACAAGCTTGCTTTTAAGCAAGAAATAATATTGGTGGGCATCTCGCCCTTAAAGCGTTTGGACGTCACTTGGTAGATGGTATTCATCCGGGAGGTTTGTAAAATCCCCGCTTCGTCTTTTTGTTCATCCGCCAGTTTATATTGAATCCCCTCCGATAAATAGAAAAAATCTTTGATCATCTCCTGTACATACAAGTGAGACACCATTAAATTGGCGGTTCTATACGCACGGTCCTGCCATCCATAAAGTTTCCCCAAGGCTTCTTTGCGTTCTTCTGCCGTAGGCAAGTCGATGACCACCTGTATTTTTCGCGTGAGTTTCATCGTCTTCTTTTTCATCTTAAGCAGATTCTAGTGATTGCTCGGCTTGTTGCTGCATCAACGTATAAGCCACTGTAAAGGCTTGGTGCACTTCTTTTTGCGATAGGTTGAGCTGTTGGGCTATATCTGCAAACGACAACTCCTGTTCGCAACGCAGTTGAAAGATTTCAGATTGCGCTGGGGTCATTCCGCCTTGTATTTTAAGCGGACGAATACGGTCATTATTTTCTATGGAATGGCCTTGGTGTACGATCTTCTTTAAGGTTTCAATACTGCGTTTTACCTCATTGGCCGTTTCGGTGATTCCTTTTCCCATCACCTCGGCTATGGCTTTGTATTGAAAGCCATAGGTCAAGCAAAGTTCTATTAAACGCTGCCGCTCCGCCCCTAAAAAGGGCAGTACCTGTTGCACCTGTTCAAAAGCTTTTTGTATCGTCTCTTGCTTCTGCAAATGCTGGTCTTCCTCAGCGGCAGGATCGTGCCCCAGCATATAATCTTCATAGTTCCCGTAAAAACTTAAGCGGTTGATGGAGCGGTTAAACTTATTTTTGGGTCGACAGTAATAATAGGTGCATTCCCGTTTCATGACATAGCGCAGGAAAAAGAAGATATGCTCTGGTGTTTCTATGGTCTCTCGCTTTTTCCAAAGGGTTAGAAAACTTTCCTGTACCAATGTATTAATCACAAACTCATCCCGAATCAATTGCTTACCCAGCCAAAAAAGCATGCGGTCGTACCTTTTATACAGATGTTCTAAAGCTATAGGGTCGCTTTGCTTTAATTGCGTGTAGTGTGATAGTTGCATAAGGTTTTGTGTTTTAATGCGCATTTTTTAGCTTTTTAAGGTAGAAATAAGGTTATGAAATGGAATAATATATTAATAAACTAAAAAATTAAAATTTAATAATCAGGAAAATTTGTTCTTAAAATCGGAATAAATGTACATATAAAAAGACAAAATAACAACTATAAGTTTAGATTATCGGAAAACTTTAACTTAAAGCCTAACTTTATGTATTGAAAACGAGATAAATTGATGACAGAATTAGGACTCTACTTTGCTAAAAAATCTATTAATAGATCAGATGTTTCTCGTAAAACAGGAATTAGTAAAACTCGTTTGAGTGAATTGGCGAATAATCCAAACACTCAATTAAGAGTAAGAGAGTTATATCTCATAGCCTTAGCTATTGATGAAGAGCCTGGTTTCCTTTTTAGACAAGTTTGTAAGAATATAGAGTTGCCAAAAGAATAAATAAAATTTTAGATTTTACAGTTTCTCCTAATTATTTTTATTCGACAATCAAATTATAAAAAAAGTTTGTTTTTAAAAATTAATCCTAAAGAGTTTTTTGATTTTATTTTTCCCCAATGAGAATTCAACAAATAAAACTTATAGGGAGTAGGGAGGTTTTATTTGTTTATGGATAACCGTAAAATTTATAGCTGTGTAAGATTTAATTTTACAATCAGAGTTGAAGAGGTTAACAGTAAGAGCGGACTTGTATGTGGGGTAAAACTCCTGCTAATTTGATTTTTACAATCTTATAAAATTGGAAAAAGTATGTAAGAATAATAGCTGTAACAATAACTTATAATTCAAAAATAACAAAGAATGGATAAAGTACATGACCCAAGAGAGTTCATAAGGGGAATACAACAGATTCTTATTAATAATACTATTAGAATAGGTTTTTTATTTGGTGCAGGTACTTCGATGGCCGCTCCTTTGACTAATAAGACAGGAGAGTTAATAAAGGACAAGAAAAACAGGGTGAAACCATTAATCCCTGGAGTTTGGGCTATGACAGATGCCATTATTAAAGGCATTACTCAATACAAGTTTAAAAGGGCATTGGTAACTATTAGGTCTGAATTGAAAGAAAACAACTCAGATTTTATGCTTGAAAATATCATTTCTTCTATCGACCAAAAATTAAAAGTGATAGGTAAAGATACTCTCTGTGGACTTAATAAAGATGGGTTGAAAGATCTGAGGGAACTTTTTCAGAAAGAAATACGCTCTTTGGTTTCTGTACATAATAACACTGATATAAATATTGAGAAGTCTTCTAAACTTCATTCTGATTTTGCTAGATGGGTGAATAACGCTTCTAGAAAAAATGCTGTCGAGGTTTTTACTACAAATTATGACTACCTATTTGAATTAGGGTTTGAGTCTAAAAAGTTGCCTTATTTTGATGGATTTGTTGGTGGATACAAGCCCTTCTTTGACCCAGTAAGTGTCGAGAACGATTATTTGATACCCAAATGGACTAGATTATGGAAATTGCACGGTTCACTAGGCTGGGGTTATGATGACAAAGAAGAAAGAATTATCCGGAGTAGAGAAATTAGTGATGACGGAATTGTAATCTACCCTTCTTTGTTAAAATATGACGATTCAAGGAAACAACCATATTCAAGTTACATAGAACGGCTTTCGTCATTTATAAAAAAGGATGATGGCGTGTTATTTATTTGTGGGTATTCATTCGGAGACGAACATATTAATGATACCATTATAAATGCTTTAGCGCAATCAAAATCAACTACTGTAATTGCATTGGTTTTCGACAAATTCCTCGATAAAGATTCTACGGCAATAAAAGTCGGAAGGAATTCCAATAAATTCATGATTTGTGGAAACAAATCTGCTTTAATTGGAGGAGTTTTTGGTAAATGGGCTCTTAAACGAGAGCCAGCTAAAGATGATTTTGAATTCATTGATCAATTTTTTGATCGTGATGCTCCTTTACCGGAAGCTAATAAAGGTCAAGGTGATGAAAAAGAACTTTCGACTGGTGAGTTAAAACTTGTTGATTTCAATAAACTAATTGAGTTCCTTGTAGATCTTTCTTATCCAAATGATGGAAAATATGAGTGATCAGTTACATACAATAATTGGACAGGTTAAAAGTGTAAATGGAAGTCGTTTATCGATCAAGTTATCTGATGATTTCAAATCGTCTATGCCAATCATTAATGGAATTATATATAGGATCGGCCAGATTGGTTCTTTTGTGAGAATACCTCTTGGGTATGCCCATTTGTATGGAATCGTAACTCAAGCTGGTGCTGATGCAATTCCTGAAAAATTGATAGGGAAGGATTCCTTTGGGGACATTCAACAAGGTTCACGTTGGATGTCTGTTGTATTAATTGGAGAAAGAGTGAGAAATAGATTTGAAAGAGGAGTTATTCAATACCCTACTCCTGACGATGAGGTTCACCTTGTAACAATAGATGACCTTAAGATAATCTATAGTGAAATTGATAGTGAAAGTTCCCTCACAGTGGGTCAAATAAGTGCATCGGAAAGTTTACCAGCCCATATTGACCTAAATAAATTCTTATCCCGACATAGTGCTATAGTAGGTAGCACAGGAAGTGGAAAATCTAATGCAGTTTCAATAATTTTAGATGCAATCGCCTCAAATAAAAAATTTAAATCTTCCAGAGTTCTATTAATTGATCCCCATGGAGAATATAATGAAACTTTAAAATCTCATAGTAAAGTTTTTAAAATTGGCGCTGACAAAAAAAATAATGAATGTGAGCTTAAGATACCATTCTGGGCACTTCCTTATAATGAACTTTTTTCCGTTTTTCCTGGTGCATTGAAAGAAACTGCTTCTGATTCAATAAGAGTTAATATTCAAAAAAGAAAAATAGAATCAGCACAATACTTAATTAAACCTCCTCTAGAACACTCTATAAATGCGGACAGTCCTATTCCTTTTAGTATAAATAAACTTTGGTATGATTTAGATGATTTTGAGAAGCAAGTATTCAATAAAATCGGTACAGGTGCTAATACTAAGTTGGAGATGGCTGATAGGATAGAACTGGGAGAACCAGAAAGTCTTATACCTAGTAAGCATCATCCGCCAGCAGCAGGAGGAGGTAATCCAAATATTAATAGAGGAGCTATGGGAATTTTAACCTATTTAAACGGGATTAGAAATAGAATTCTTGATGATAGATATGGTTTTTTATTTGATTTAGGGGATTATCAACCTGATATTGATGGCAAAGTAACAAAAGATTTAGATTCATTATTGTCAGATTGGTTAAATCATGATAGCCCAATAACAATTTTAGATTTATCAGGCGTGCCATCAGAAATCATGACATCTATTTCCGGTACTATTTTGAAGATTATATATGATTCATTGTTTTGGGGACAAGAATTAAATGTTGGAGGAAGAAGACAACCAATTCTGTTAACCTTGGAAGAGGCACACAGTTATCTTAAAGCAGGCGAAGATTCTATTTCATCCCGTATAGTGCAAACAATTGCTAAGGAGGGAAGAAAGTATGGCGTTGGTTTACTTTTAATAACTCAAAGACCATCAGAATTAGATGAAACCGTTTTAAGCCAGTTAGGTTCTTTAATTGCTCTTAGAATGACTAATTCAAAGGATCGTGGACACGTGGGAAGTGTTATGCCAGATGACCTTAATGATTTAGTGTCAATTCTACCAAGTCTTAGAACTGGAGAAGGACTAGTAATGGGGGAAGCTGTGAAAATACCATCTAGAGTTAAATTTGATAAAATTCCATTTGCACCAAAAAGTAGCGATCCATTAGTGTCCGAAAGTTGGGTCAAGGAAAAACCTGATTCAAAGGAATATGAAGAATTGATGTTAAGATGGAGAAATAGAAAACTAAAGTGATTTATTAATTAAAATAAGTAAATATGGAAAAAGAATATGTTCAATCGTCAAATGTTGAAGCAGTAGGACACGATGAGAATACAGAAACTCTTAGAGTTTGGTTTTTAAATGGTTCGGTATATGATTACACTGGGGTTGGTCAAATGGAGTATGAAGCTTTAAGAGATGCACCTTCCGTAGGGTCATATCTACATCAAAACATTAAAGGACAATATCCATATGAAAAAGTAGGCTAATGACATTATCCTTAAACCAAAAACTTAAGCGAGTAGAAATATCTAGTTTTGAACTAGATAATGAAATTGTATTTAACTACTTCGATAATCTTCCTGCTGCAGAGCGAGATGAAAAGTTAATCCGATCTATTTATATAGGCGTTTTGGCTTTAATGGAAGATCGTATTTCAGCCTTTTTATCAAAAACAAGCAATGAATTAGGAACTGAACTTGAGAGTTTAAAAATGATCTTCGAAATGAAGAAAGAGCTTTTTTATAAGTCTTCTATTAAAGGCGCTTTAGCAGAAGATGAAATTGCCGAATATTTAAACGAATATTTTAAATCGAAAGGGCTAAAGGATGTAGCACTACTTTCAGGTAACTCGCGTGGCGCCTTACCTAAAAATAAAACAGGGGATATTATTTGTCAAGTAAATGGAGAATCAGATTTAAAAATTACGATTGAATGTAAGTTTGACAAAAGCGTGAAACTTGGGGAAATTGATAGTAAAAATATATTCACTCGCAGAACAGATACAGCTTGGAGTCAATTAATCGAATCTGATGCTAATAGAAATTCAAAGGTGAGTCTAATTGTCTTTGATATTTCACTAGTCGACAATTCCGTATTAAAATATACTGAAAATGTAGGGTATATTCCCGAAATTGGTTTTATAGCCATTATTGATTCACAAAAAGGCGATTACAAAAATCTTGTTATAGCCTATATGCTAGCTCGAGATATTGCAATCAATGCAAAAGAGGTGGAATTGGACAAGGATATTTTATCCGTACTGATCACGCGAATAATAAAAGATATTCAGGAAATTACCGCTATTAAAAACTTGGTGAATAAGAATATTGATAATAATAAAGAAATACTGAAACAAATTGAGAAATCTATTTTGCTAATGGAGTTTAATCAAAAGTATTTAACCCAGTTTCTTAAAACCGGTAGTTTGACAAAAAAGGACTTACTAAATTTTTATATGGGGGAAAATGTAAAAGAAAATTATCGCATTATCGAAAAAGAAATCAATGAGCTTTAAAGTTAATCGTTAATTTGGAGTAAAACCTATATTGTAAAAACTCCTCGATTCATTTTTAACCCTAAAAAAAGTATATGAGAATGAAACCAATTGTAATTAAGGAAATATTAAAGAACTTAAAAAGATTAGAGAGATGAAGATATTACACCTAACAGATTTTCATTTTGATGGTAATGGAAAGTATAAAGAAAACGAAATACGGTTAGTTGAAGCTTTAATCAAAAGTCTTAAACCTTATAAAAGTAATTTAGACTTCATTTTTTTTACGGGTGATTTAGTATGGCAAGGAAATAAGATTGAAGATTTTTATAAAACAAAGGAATTATTATTGGATAAATTATCTTTAGAGCTTAATGTTGAAAAAACCTCAATTTTTATATGCCCAGGAAATCATGATGTATATCGTCATCAGGAACTTGAAGCAATAACAGATTCTTTAGAAAAGGTTATAAGTATTGAAGAACTTGATGATATGGTTCTTAAAAATAATGGAAGAACACTAAAAGCAAGTTTAGAAAATCTAAATAATTATTTTAATTTTCAGTCAGATTACTATCAAAAACATATTGAGGAAAAAAATGACAAACTTATTGAGAATTTATATACTTCTCATAAGAGAATTGTTGATGGAAAAAATGTAGGGATTACTACCATTAATTCAGCTTGGAGATCTAATGATTCAGAAACGGATAGTGGAAATTTAATGTTTCCAATCACTTATCTAAAAGAGGCAATAAGAGAAATTAAAAATTGTGATATTAAGATTTTAATGCTTCATCATCCTTTGCACGATTTTAAACATTGGAATCAATTTGCATTAGAAGATATTATATATAAGGATTATGACTTAATGTTTTCGGGACATGTGCATAACAATAGAGATTCAATTCATATAACTTCAGGGATAGGGATTTATCATTGTACGTCAGCTGCTACTTTAAGCTCAAAAAATGATTCGATGGGCTATTCTATAATTGACCTTAACCAAGAGTCTTTTGAATTAAATATTACTAATACCATCTACAATAAGAATGAAGAACAATTTTATTTTGGAAAAGCCAAGATAGTACAAATCCCATTAGACGAAGAAAAGCGAGATCAAAATAAACTAAGAAAAACTATAAGAAAACGTTTCGAAAGTCTTTCTAATGAAGCCAACAAGTTATTTCTTTCATATAAAGAAATAAAAGAAGAGAATGATTTCCTTAATTTGTTTACGCCACCAATCATTAGACTAAATTCTCAAACAAATCCAAAACCTAAGAATAAAACTAAATTTAATATAGAAAATATAATTTCTAATTTAAATGAGAATCAAGTGATTTTTGGAAAAGATAAAAGTGGTAAATCAGCGATTGTATATAAAATTGCTTTAGATATTTTAAGAGATTTTAATGAATTACAGATGCTTCCATTACTAATTGATTGTAATGTTTATATAAAAAAAGAAAGTGAAATAGATGTTGTCGATTTATTGAAAAATTTTTATGAAATCAATCGAAAGACTGCAAACGAATTATCAGAAAAATATCACATAAAAATCTTATTAGATAATTTTAAAGAAAATGAATCTATTATTCTAAATCCAATAGAAAATTATATAAAAGCTAATAAAAACTCTTCAATAATAGCTTTAGGTAATGAAACTTTATTTGTCTCTTTTACTGGTGGCTTAATTGGTGATATAGATTTCGTGAGTAGGTATATCCATGATATAACTCGAGTAGAAATTAGATTGTTAGCTGATAAATGGCCTAATATCTCTCCCAATAAGAGAGAAAAAGTTATCGAAAAAATTCATACTGTTTTTAGTCAGCTGAATATACCCTCTAATTATTGGACGGTATCTTTATTCATTTGGATTTTTGAGAAAAATATTGATGCTAACTTAGGGAATAACTTTCAATTGATCGAGTTATACATAGATAGTCTGTTAGATAAAGATAATTTTATATTGTCTAATAAATACAAAATTGATTTTGATGATTTAAAAGATTTTTTAGCTTCTCTTGCTCATGAATTAATTACAAATTACCATAAGAGTAGTTATTTAATGAAATACTCCAATTTTATCAAATTTATTGAAGAATACAAATTTGATAATAAAAGGTTTGTTATAAATACAAAAGACTTAGCTGATTTACTTATCGAAAAAGGGATAGTGAAATCAATAGATAGTGATAAATATACATTTAGGCTCAATGGTGTTTTTGAATATTTTGTAGGTCATTATATGGCTTATGATGAAAACTTTAGAAATAAAGCAATTCGAGACGACCATTTTTATTTATCCTTTAAAAATGAATTTGAAGTATGTGCGGGACTAATTCCTCAAAATCATGAGTTCGTAGAAAAAATTTATAATAAAACAGTGTTAATATTTGAAGGTACTAATAAAATCTTAGAAAATAACACTATTGATAATTTGCTAATTAGTAAAGTAGCAAATACGTTTAACCTTAGTAGTGGAGTAAGCAAGATATTGAAAGAAACTATAACTGACTCTTTAAAGCCTGAGCAGCAAGATTCAATACTTGAAAGTATATCGCCTTCCGTTCAAAGAATTTCAGATGTTAAACAAAAAAAATTCTATCTTGAAATCAGTAATGATTCTGATGATCTAGAGAATGCACTTTATATTTTGGGAAGAGTATTTAGAAACTCTAAGTTGAAAAGAAATGACGCATTCAATGAAAAACTATTTGATTTTATATTAGATTCAACTTGTACTTTTTCTCTTTCACTAATTGAAGAGATCGGCTCACAGAATGTTACAGAGATGGGTGATGATATTTCTGAAGAAAACCTTATCAAATTATTAACTCAATTTCTTCCAATCGTGGCTCAGACCTTTTTTTACGATATGAGTATACAAAGTAATCTTGAAGTGATTTTAATAGAAAAAATTGAGGAGTTAAAAAAATTTAAAAAAGGAAATGAGCTTAAACTTCTTATCCTTTATTTTTCATTAGTTGATTTAGACTTAAAAGAACATTTTAGATATCTAGAAGATATAATTGATGAAATTAATATTCCTATTTTGAAGCAAACAACAGTATTCAAAATGTATTTATATCTGAGTTTTAAATGTAACGGAAATAAATATTTAAAAGAGAAGATTGAAAAACTTATAAAAAAGCAAGAATTAAAAATAGATAACAACCAAAGGATTGGTGCAATTGAGCAACGAATACAAAGTGTTAATAAGACAAATAGAAATTACTAAACTTATATCTTAAAACTAAAGAATATATAAATGGGGGCAGATAAGCTTAAAAAAATCAAAGAGTACCATGATTTATATATAAAAGAAATATAAAAAATTTTATATCCATAAACATTAATCCAATCAATATATGTCTGAAGAACAAAAGAAAGCACTCGAAAAACAATTATGGGCTATTGCCAATTTGTTACGCGGGAAAATGGATGCCGATGATTACCGTAACTATATTTTAGGATTTATTTTCTTTAAGTATTTATCGGAAAAACTGCATCTTTATGCTAATGATATTCTGGCGCCCGATCAACTAAAGTACCAAGATATCGATGAGCATTCAGAGAACGGAAAACTCTATATTGAAGCGGTTAAAAAAGCCTGTATTAAGAATTTAGGGTATTTTTTAAAACCTTCGGAGTTGTTTATCAGTATCGCTAGCAAAGGTTTTAATTTAACGGAAGTAGAAACCAACGATAACGACGAGGCTACACAGTTTTTTATTATTGAAGATTTAGAACGTATTCTCAACAATATTGAGCAGAGTACCATGGGCACCGATAGTGAAGATGATTTTGTACGTTTGTTTGAAGACTTAGATTTAACGTCTTCTAAATTGGGAAGAACACTCAAAGCTAAAAATGAACTGATTGCAAAAATACTGGCGCATCTGAATCAGATTGATTTTCAATTGGAAGATTTGGAAAGTGATGTATTAGGCGATGCCTATGAATACCTAATCGGACAGTTTGCCGAAAGCGGAGGAAAAAAGGCAGGGGAATTTTATACGCCTCAGGAAGTTTCGACCATTTTAGCGAAGATCGTTACCTCTCGTAAAAAACGCATTAAATCGGTATATGACCCTACTTGTGGTTCGGGTTCATTATTATTACGAGTGGCCAAAGAAGTAGAAGATGTGGGTTATTTTTATGGGCAAGAGTTGAACAGAACTACCTATAACTTAGCCCGAATGAATATGATTTTGCACGATGTGCATTTTTCAAAATTTGACTTAAAGCAAGAAGATACTTTAGAAGAACCGCAACACTTGGACGTACAAGCGGAAGCCATCGTTGCCAATCCGCCGTTTTCGGCAAATTGGAGTGCGAAAGGCATATTTTCAAGTGATGATCGTTTTAGTCAGTATGGGAAATTAGCCCCAAAAAGCAAAGCCGATTTTGCCTTTGTTCAACATATGATTCATCATTTGGATGAAAGCGGGATTATGGCAACCGTGTTACCACACGGCGTGTTGTTTAGGGGAGCTGCCGAAGGGCATATCCGTAAATACTTAATCGAAGACCGTAATTATATCGATGCCATTATTGGATTACCGGCGAATATCTTTTTTGGTACAAGTATTCCTACTTGTATTCTGGTCATCAAAAAATGTCGTGAAGTAGATGAAGATGTGTTGTTTATTGATGCGAGTAAAGAATTTGAAAAACAGGGTAATAAAAACCGTTTGCTCCCGGAACATATTGATAAAATTACCGATTGCTATACCAGTCGGGAGGAAATTGAAAAATTCAGTTACCGAGCAAGATTGGAAGAAATCAAGGAAAATGATTATAACCTGAATATTCCACGTTATGTTGATACGTTCGAGGAAGAAGAACCAGTTGATATTGACTTGGTGATGAAGGAAATTAAAATCTTGGAAGCCGAACGAGCAGAACTGGACAAAGAAATTGAAGGCTATTTTCAAGAATTGGGGCTTGCATTTTAAGTCCGAAAATCCTTAAGGTAATTTTAAAAAGTAACGGAATAATCAAGATGAAAAAAAGTAGCAAAAATACACCTAATGTCCCCAATTTAAGATTCCCGGGTTTTGAGAGTGAGTGGAAAGAAATTCGATTAGGAGACATTTCTAGTTTTATTTC